>DASREY010000273.1:0-22673 GCA_035651775.1 Terriglobales bacterium | reverse complement strand
ATGGCAGGTGAACGCCCTCTTCAGCGCCTATTCAGGAACGCCCTTCAACGTGACCGCATCAGGAACATCGCTGAATGCTCCGGGAAACACGCAGCTTGCCGATAAGGTGAAACCGAATGTAGGGATTCTGGGCGGCGTGGGACCCAAGCCCTACTTCGATCCATTTGCTTTTGCTCCTGTCAACCAGGCCCGATTTGGCAACTCTGGTTTCGAAAGCGTGCGCGGACCGGGTTACGGGAACCTGGATTTTGGATTGTTCCGCGACTTCGCGGTTACGGAGCGCTGGAGGGTGCAGTTCCGGGCTGAGGCTTTTAATCTCAGCAACACTCCGCACTTCTCCAACCCGGGCGCCAATGTTTCCAACCTGCAGCTCAATGCGGACGGCACGATCAAAAACCTGAACGGCTATGATCAAATTACGTCCACCACGGGAACAGGCAGGGACGGAATTGACGAGAGGCAGTTCCGCTTCGGTATGCGCATCCGCTTCTGATGCGAACGCGGCAAGGGGTAAATAAGCTGTTCAAACAGAAAGTCCTGCTCACTCGAGCGGGACTTTCTAGTGTTATCTTTGCGGCCAGGATCCTGACGATTAAGAAAAGAAATGAATAAATCAATCAGAATATCCCTCCATCTGCTTTTGTTTGTATGTGCTCTCACCTGTAACCTGAACAGTCAAATTGCTTCCAGGACTCCTGGTTCTCTCCCCGCGGGCTCCAGCCAAGGCGTAAGTTCCTCGGTTCTGAGCGTCGACTTCCGCAAGCTGGTTTCACGGGCGGATCTAAGCTATGACCAGCCCGCCTCGCGCAGCGAAGAAGGCTTGCCCATCGGCAACGGAAGAATGGGCAGCCTGGTATGGACCTCGCCCTCGGCCCTGAAGTTTCAGATTAACCGCGCCGATGTGTTTGCGGAAGACAGCTCGACCCACAGCTTTCCCGAGCGTCACAGCGACTACGCCAGCGGCTGCGGATACGTGGATATTGATTTCGTGGATTATGGCGATGACGTTTTCGCCGCTCCCGCATTCCATCAGGATTTGTCGCTATACGATGCGCTCATGACCGCCCGCGGCAATGGAGTGACGGCCCGCGTTCTCGCCTGGAACGAGCGCGACGTGATTGCCGTCGAAGTTGACGATGAGCGCGAGCTGCCCTCGCCCATCAACGTCGATCTGCGCATGTTGCGTTATATGGTCCAATATTTGGCGGGGAAGAATTATGCGCTTTCCAGCCGGCGCATTGTCCAGGTGCAGACCCGGGATCATAGCGCGGCTTCACAGCTTGACATCCGCAACGGCAAAATTGTTTTAACCCAGGTATTCAAGGAAGGCGATTATTACGACAGCTCTGCGGTTGTGATTGGAGTTGTGGGAAGAGAGTCGAAGGCGAAGTACGCCAATGATTCCACCGTGCGCCTGACGGCCGCGCCGGGCAAAGGCCGCTTCCTGATCCTGATTGCCAGCGCCGCCAGCTTCGACCGCAATCAAGACGTTGCCTCGCGGGCTGTGACGCAACTAGAAGAAGCCGTGGGCAAAGGCTTTGAGGCCATGCTTGCCGGCAACCAGGCGTGGTGGCACGATTTCTGGTCGAAGGCGTTTGTCCACCTGCACAGCAATGACGGGGTCGCAGACGAGGTGGAGAAGAACTACACCTACTTTCTCTACCTGATGGGCACGACTTCGCGTGGGGCCTATCCTCCGAGGTTTGGCGGCATGCTGTGGTATACCAACGGCGACATGCGCGAGTGGGGCTCGCAATATTGGTGGGCCAATGAGAGCTGTTATTACAATGCGCTGCCGGCGATGAACCGTTTTGAACTGATGGATCCGATGTTTGCGATGTATACCGGCATGTACGATTCGGCGGCGCTTGCGGCACAACAGCAGTGGGGCAGCAAAGGCATTTTTATCCCTGAAGTCGTGTGGTTCGACGGATTAGAGAAGCTTCCCGACGACATCGCCGCCGAGATGCGCGACTTATATCTGGGCCGCAAACCCTGGGACCAACGCTCGGTCCGCTTTCGGGAACTTGCCGATACCAAGCAGCCTCATAGTTCACGCTGGAACTGGATCGATGCCGGCAAATGGGTCAACGGCAAATGGGTCTATGAAGATAAGGGCGCGGGCCCGTACGGGCAGGTGAACCATATCTTTTCCAGCCAGGCCAAGATTGCGCATCTTTACTGGCTCCGTTACGAGTACACGCAAGATAAAACATGGCTGCGCGAGCGAGCGTACCCGATGCTGCGAGGCGTGGCAGAGTTCTACCGCAATTATCCCAGTGTGAAGAAGGACGCTGACGGCAAGTATCACATCCACGACGTTAACGGCCACGAACCGATCTGGGGAGCGCAGGATACCCTGGAAGAAGTGGCCGGCATGCGCGGCGTTCTGCCTCTGGCAATTCGCGCCTCAGAGATCCTCGATGCCGACCAGGACTTGCGGGCTACATGGCAAGAGTTTTTGCGGAATCTCGCACCCTTGCCGACCAGCGACCTGCCGGCGGCGGCAGGCCTGGTCAAAGCAGGCGAGCCCAGGCGATGGATCAGCGGTCTTCCTCCGGTTCAAAAAGGGAATCTGGAAGCACCCAGCCTCGTGCCGGCAAACTACTACGATCTGGTGACGATTGAAAGCGACGACGCGGAGCTGGTCAAGACCGCCAACGCGACCTATGACGCCGTTTATCCGCATGGCGTGGATGACAAGACAGCCATTAACGTACTCAATCGCAATGGGACAGCAGCCGCGCACCTGGGCCGCGCCAATGACCTGAAACACATGCTTCCTAACCAGCTCAACTGCCTCAATCCGGCCAGAGATTTTTGCGACTGGAGCGGAGGGGGCGAGACCAGCGTTCTACGAAATCGTCTGACATTACGCGAAGGCCCCGGGGCTACCGAGGCGGAGCGTTTGGGAAGGGTGGCGGAAGCTCTGCAACTGGCGCTGCTGCAGAGCGCGCCTCCGGCGCCGGGGAAAGATTCCATCATCCATGTCTTTCCCGCCTGGCCGAAAGAGTGGGACGCGCAGTACACCTTGCTCGCCAGCGGCGCGTTCCTGGTTACCTCTTCCACGAAACAAGGCCGGGTGGAATTCGTTGAGGTGCAATCGCAGGCCGGCGGAGAATGCAGGCTGCGCAATCCATGGGGAACGAGCGACGTTACCCTCTATCGCGATGGAAAGAAGTCACAGAGCATTCGGGGGGCACTGCTGAAATTCAACACCCGGCAGGGAGAGGACATTGTAGTGGTGCGCAAAGGCGAGAAGCCGAGTTTTCGGAATGGCAAGGCTTCAGAAAGTGCAGAAAAATTTACCTTCTTGCCATTTCGAACACGAAATGGAGGAACCCCTATTGTGCCGAGAACGTATGCCGGGATCCCTATCAACCCTTAGAGCCGATAGAACGCGGGCTTTAGCTCCTGAGGTTTGAACTTCTGTATCAAGGTTACAAAGCCTGATACGCCAAAAATTCAAAAGGATATATATATGATAAAGACTTTTAGCCTGGCTTTCGTGATAGCCGCCGCTGCGTTTGCGATGGCGCAGACGCATGCAGATTCTAAAGAGAGCAAGCAACATTCCAAGCCTGCCGAAGGTATTGCACTCTATATATCGCCATCAGGAAACGACAAGAATCCCGGCACGAAAGACCAGCCTGTGCGCACGCTGCAACATGCACGCGATCTGGTGCGGAAGTTGAACCAGAAGATGAGCGCCGATATCACGGTGTACCTCAATGGCGGTGTCTATCGGCTGGCTGAGCCGCTGGTGCTCGATGCTGCCGATTCCGGAATGAACGGCCACAACGTCATCTACACGGCGGTTGCCAACGAGCGACCGGTGATCAGCGGTGGAGTGCCAATTACAGGATGGAAGCGATTCGATGCCGGCAAGAACATCTGGTCAGCCCCGGCTCCCGCAGGCCTCAAGAATACGCGGCAGTTCTATGTCAACGGCGTGCGCGCGCAAAGAGCGCGGGGATTGCTGCCGGTGAGCGTGACTGAAACCAATACCGGGTACACGGCAAACTCCACGGCCATGGCCAAGTGGCGAAACCCCAGGGATATCGAGTTCGTATATACCGGCGGCAACGCATTGTGGTCCGAGGGCTCCTTCGGCCTGGGCGCATGGACCGAGCCGCGCTGCCCTGTCGCCGCCATCGAAGGCACTACCATCACCATGGCCCAACCCTGCTGGGACAATTCAACGAAGCGCGTGATGTTGCCCAATGGAAAGCGCACCGCCAATTTGGTGGGTCCGGCGAGCGTGGGCAAGCAGCCGGCCTACGTGGAAAATGCTTTTGAGCTTCTGGGCACTCCGGGCCAGTGGTATTTCGACCGTAAGGCGAACGTCATTTATTATGTCCCGCGTCCAGGGGAAGACCTGGCAAAGGCGGATATCGAAGTTCCCGTTTTAGAAAAGCTGATCTCGGCCGAGGGAACCAAAGACAATCCGGTTCACAACATCATTTTCTCGCATCTGCAATTCTCCTACGCAACCTGGCTGCAGCCCAGCACCAGCGAAGGTTTTTCGGAAATCCAGGCCAACGTCATGATTACGGGAAAAGACGGCTACGCCACGCAAGGGCTATGCAAGCTGGTGCCTGATGGCAAGTGCCCGTATGGGGCATGGACGAAGAGTCCCGGAAATGTTTCTTTTCTTTACGACAAGAATATCCAGTTTCTTAATGACGCCTTTGTACATCTGGGCGCCGCTGGTTTGGAACTAGGCAACGGATCGCAGTCTGACCTGGTGCAGGGATGCGTCTTTACCGACATCTCAGGCAACGGACTCGAACTTGGCGACATTGACCTGCCGTTGGCTACAGGCGGCGAGATCACCAGCGAGAACCAGATTCTCAACAATCATATTTATGAGATTGCCGATGAGTACCACGGCGGCGTTGGAATTTATGTTGGATACGCCCAGCACACAACCATCAAGCATCAGCAGATCGACCATGTCCCTTACACCGCAGTCTCATTCGGCTGGGGAGGCTGGCCCGATAAGATCCAGCAGGCGGGGCAGGCGAATTTTTCGCAGAAGAATGCCTTCGGGCACAGCCTGATCTTCAATCACATGCTGCTGCTGGCCGACGGGGGCGGCATTTATACCCAAGGCCTTACCGGACCCAAACTGAGCGATGGCGAGAAGATTTATGCCACCATTATTCGCGACCAGTTCGGCTCCGGACACGGCATCTACACCGACAACGGCTCCTGCAATATCACGGTTGACCACAACATCATTCTCAACACCAACTTCGACAACTGGGGCAGCCGCCACGGCAACTACTATGACGGCAACGACGGAAAGACATTTGATCCGCTGGATGTGGAGAGCAACTACTGGCAGCAGGGAACACCCGATACTTCCGAAAAGAACGTAATTGTAAAAGGGAACCACATTATTACTGCGGTTAGCCAGGGGCCGGCCTCGATTGTGGAAAAAGCCGGCTTACAGGCCGAGTACAAAGATATCTTGAACCAGCGCTTCGCCGCCGCAAGCGCTCCCGAGCCGCCCAGTCGCGTGGCTGCCGCGGCGGGCGATGGCTTCGCGTACGTGGCATGGAATCCGCCGATCATTGAAGGTGGGTCGCCGGTGGAGTCGTACACGGTAACTTCGTCCAGCGGGGACAAAGCAACTATCTCATCCGCTGACTTCTGGTCCCAGGGATACGTGAAGCTTTCCGGATTGAAGAACGGCGCCGAGTATACTTTCACGGTGGCGGCGACAAATGCGAACGGAAACAGCGCGCCCTCGCTGCCTTCGCGTCCGGTAACGCCGAGTGCCAAGGCAATCCACCTGCCTTCGGCCCCCAACAATGTTCAGGCTTTTGCCGGCGAAGCAGCAGCCAGCATTCACTTTCAAGCTCCAGAAGATAACGGCGGCAGCCCCATTACCGCATACAGCATCACGGTTCATCCTGGCGAGCGCAAGGTCACGCTCACCGGACGCAACGTCCTCACACTCGGCGGCCGTCACACCATATTTGGGGTAGTTGATGGCTTGCAGGCGGGGCAGACCTATACCTTCGATGTCGCGGCCAACAACGCAGCAGGAGAGGGAGCGGTGGGGAGCGCACAGGCGGCAGTAGGTCCGCAGCCGCCGGCAACGGGTCTGCAGTCCGGTGCACTCAAATAAGCCTGGAATTGTTTCATACGTGGTTTGAGATTTGGCCAAGAATGAGACAAAATTTGCGAAAAAATCCAACAGAATGAGATTGACGCGCCTTCCTATGCCGGGTATCTTTGCTTTTCACTAACAGTTTTGGGTCCCTTCCGCAGGAAATAAAGGAGCTGAAAGGTTTTCCGCGCGGTTGTCATACAGCTATATAAGGAGAGCTTATCGTGAAGCGCATTTGCGGTAGTGTTGCAATGGCGTGTTTTGGACTTATGCTGGCCGTAGCAGGTATTGCCAAGACGGCATCGGCGCAGGAATGGCAGCCGATTTCAAAAGAAGACCTGGCGCTGAAAGACAACCCAGCCAGTCCAGGAGCAGACGCCATGCTTCTGTATCGCGAAAACAGCGTGGACGCCACCGAATCGGCTGTTTACGAATATAAACGCATCAAGATTTTCACTGAGGGAGGAAAGAAGTGGGGAGATGTCGAGGTCCCTTTCGTGAAAAATAGATACGATATTAAAGACATTCGCGCACGCACGATTCGCCCCGACGGCAGCATCGTCAACTTTGACGGTAAGGTTTATGAAAAAGAGGTATACAAGAGCGGCGGGTTTAAAGTGCTGGTCAAAGCCTTCAGTCTGCCGGAGGTGCAGCCCGGCTGCATTATTGAATACAAATACCATGAGCAACATGATCGCCAGTATTACGTAAACGTTAACTGGGTAATCCAGGATAGTCTCTTCACCCGCATGGCCCGATTCTCCATGGAGCCTCCTAAGTACATGGACAACGCGGTGTTGTACTGGCGCACGTTCGGCGTTCCCAAAGGCAGCCAGCCTGAAAAGAAGATGGACCGCTATGTCATGGAAGTGCATGATTTGCCTGGTTTTGAGGAAGAAGAATTCATGTTTCCGCGGTCTATGATTGAAGGCCGGGTGGAATTTTATTATCGCGATATAGGCGACCCGCAAAATGACACACCTGAGCGCTATTGGAAGCGGATTGGAAAAAAATGGAATGATGAAGTCGATCACTACATTAGCCGCCGCGACGCTCTGGGATCGGCTCTCAGCCAGATTGTCGCTTCCACTGACTCCGAGGAAGTGAAACTGCGAAAAATCTACGCCTACGTCCAGAAGCTCCGAAATATCAGCTACGACATTCAAAAGACAGAAAAAGAAGAGAAGCAGGAAAACCTCAAGTCGAACGACAACGTAGAGGACGTGCTCAAGCGCGGGTACGGCACCGGCCGCCAACTCAACTATCTTATGGTGGGCCTGGCGCGCGCCGCAGGGTTTGATGCATCCGAGATTTTTCTTGCTCCCCGCAACGAGACTTTCTTTTCTCCAGAGGCCCAGGATTCTTCGCAACTGACAGCAGATGTTGTCTGGGTAAAACTCGGAAGCAAGGATGTGTATTTGGATCCGGGGTCCCGTTATTATCCTTATGGCTTGTTGCCATGGTTTGAGACAGGCATCAAAGGCTTGCGAGCGACCAAACAGGGCGGTGATTTTGTTATGACCACCCAGCTCACCCCCAACGATGCGCGGCGGGAACGCCATGCCGATATCAGCCTGGATGCTGACGGCAATCTCACCGGTAAAATCAGCACGGACTATATTGGCGAGTCCGCGTCTCTGCGACGCGAGGAAGAACGCGAAGAAGACGATGCCGGAAGGAAAAAAGATATGGAGCACGTCATTCAGGAGTGGCTGCCGGCTGATGCTTCCTTTGAAATCTCGCAGATGACCGGCTGGGAAGATAACGAGGCGCCGCTCCATATTGAAGGAAAGGTCCGGCTGGCAGGGTTTGGCACAGTTACGGGCCGGCGTATCCTGACTCCCGCCACGTTCTTCAAAGTTCAACAAGCCAAGGCTTTCGAGCCTTCCAAGCGGGTTAACGCAATTTACTTTTCTTATCCTTATCTGGAACAGGATGACATTACCTTGCATGTTCCCGAAGGTTATCGCCTGGAAACGACGCCGGCGTCGGTGAAAACACCCGATGCCGTTCTGCAATACAGCCTGGCGGCGACGGCGCAGGGCAACGGCGTGAACGTTCACCGGCAGCTAACCGTTGACACGATTTTTCTGAAGGCGGAAATTTATGGAGCCGTGCGCAACTTCTTCAATCTGGTCAAGAATACCGATGAAACCCAATTGGTCTTTACATCTACGCAGACGGCGGAGCGGAAGTAAGTTTTTCCGCGTCTTGCCGCCCGCGCTTGCCGGGGCAGTGATATGCCTCGTATTAATCCTCTCTGGTGGATTGTTGCCGGCATCTGCGGCAGACAAGGCCCCGGATTGGATGCATGAAGCTGCGCGCCAGACCCTGCCGGATTATCCGCCCGACACAGTCGCGGTTGTGCTGCTCGATGAATGTATCACCACAGCCAAGGACAACGGCGAAATTGAGACGCTCTACCGCCGTGCTTACAAGGTGCTGCGCCCGGAAGCCCGCGAGAAATATGGCAGGGCTATGGTCCACTTTGATGCTGAGACGAAGCTTTCTTATCTAAAAGCCTGGGCTATTGCTGCCAGCGGCCCGGAATATGAGGTGAATGACAAAGAGGCTGTGGAGGATGGGCGAAGTGAAGAGCTTTATAACGATTCTCATACTAAAACCTTGCGCCTTCCCGCGGTTGAGCCCGGCAGCATAGTCGGTTATGAATACGTGCAGAAGAAGCGCCCTTACGTTTTCGAAGATAACTGGTGGTTCCAGGAAGAGATTCCTGTGCGCCGCACCCGTCTTACCCTGAATCTTCCTTCGGCGTGGGAAATTGCCACCTACTGGTCTAACCATGCCGAACTCAAACCCCAAACGAATGCGGCTAACCAGTTCGTGTGGGAAATAGAGAATGTGCCCGGCATTGAGCACGAGGAAGAAATGCCGTCGTTCGAGGCGGTTGCCGGACGCATGACGGTGAAGTATTTTCCCAGCAATCCTTCCTTGCGCGCCAAGAGCAGCGGATCATGGCGAGAGATTGGGTACTGGTATACGCAACTCACGGCTGACCGCAGGCAGGCCACGCCGGAAATCCAGAAAAAAGTAGCCGATCTGACTTCAGGCGCTGCGACGATGCTGGACAAAATGCGGGCTCTGGCATCGTTTCTTCAGCACGATATACGTTACGTGGCAATTGAAATAGGGATTGGCGGCTATCAGCCTCACCCTGCAGGCGCAATCTTTCGCAATCGCTATGGGGATTGCAAAGATAAAGCCACGTTGCTCAGCACCATGTTGCATGAAATTGGGATCGAATCCTATTATGTCGTGGTGGATTCCGAACGTGGGGTCATCGTGCCCGATGCCCCATCTCTGGTCGCCAATCACGTGATATTGGCCATACGCTGGCCTGAGGCGGTCCCTACCGCAGATTTGTATGCCTTTGTGGAGCATCCTAAATTGGGCCGGCTTTTGATCTTTGACCCCACCAATCCTTATGTGCCTTTCGGCTATCTTCCGGCGTATCTCCAGGATGGTTATGGGCTCGTGGCTACGCCGGAGGGTGGAGAACTCATTCATCTTCCTCTGTTGGCGCCTTCCAGTAACCGGCTCATGCGCTCTGCAAAATTCTCGCTCACTCCCGCAGGGGCGCTTTCCGGCAATGTTGAAGAGATGCGCTGGGGCCAGTGGGCGGCTTACAGCCGAGAGCAATTCATGGAAGTGCAGCCGGCAGATCGCGCCAAAGTACTCGAGAGTTTCTTAGGCAATTCGTTGAACAACTTCGTTATCAAGTCTGCGAGCGTTGGAAATCTCGATAAATATGATCTGGCATTAACGCTGACATATAACTTCATCTCCGACAATTACGCGCGCTCAGCGGGGAATTTGCTCATCGTGCGCCCACGCGTGGTCGGTCAAAAGGGCTGGGCAATACCAATCGAAAAAGACAAAAAACGCCTCTATCCTGTGCAAATCGCTGAAGCTTCTCTGCAAAGCGACGACTTCGAGATCACGCTTCCCCCAGGTTACGTCGTGGACGAGCTGCCCCCGCCCGTCGAGGCAAAGTGCGACTACGGATCCTACTCCAGCCAGGTAGAAGTAACCGGCAATACGCTGCACTATAAGCGGACTTACGAGATCAAAGATGTGACTGTGCCTGCCGAGAAGCTGGATGCCTTCCGCGACTTCCTGCGCCAAATCAACTCCGATGAGCGGCAAAGCGCGGTGCTGCGCAAAGCGGCTAATCCATAAAATGTGTGAGACTACTGTGGAAGAGCCAGGCTGGCACAAGCCCAGCGCGTAGAGTCTGTATGGAAGCTAATTTCCTGGCCACCTAAAGCACGCGCCGGACTGGCGTCCATTTGCGTACTTCCGCGCTGGCCTCCTGGAGCGCGGCTGTTCGGGGTGCCTGCCCCGTAAGCAGACCGTGGCCGCGGCTATCGAACCAGAAGAAAAATCTTCTTTGACAGCGAGAAGCGACAGTAGTATTCAGCGATCGTGCTTGGGTCGAAGCAGGCGACTCGAATGAAAGCTAGTGTGTGTTGAGGCGCCGATAAATCGTCGTCTTCCCCACGCCCAGTAGAGCCGCCACCAACAGCTTGTCTCCCTTAGTGGCCTGCATTGCTTTGTCAATCGCCAGGTTCTGCATCTCTCTCCACTTCTTGATTTTGTACTTTTTCCGCAACTTCGCCAGAGTGTCTTTGGAATATCTAGGGCTGGCTGTCTTCTTCTTGCTTCTGCTCTTTTTTGATTTGGGCACTTAAACTCCTCGCGAGTTAATTTTTTACAACAACTGGGGAAGTAGAGTGAATAACTCTGTACTAAGCATATCAGACTCCATTCCGATTTGGGAATAACCTCATGGTAGGCTTGGCTTGCGGGCAGCCAACCGGGCAGGCAGGAAGGTACTTGCGGGCGCAACCGGGGCGGGTTACTTGCCGCTGCTATTGGGCACGGTCATAATGACATTCGCGAAATGCGGGTCGATGCAGACGTCTTTGCAGATGCCCTGGCAATACTTGCGCCGCCAGGCCGCCGGCGGGGCTCCGGTAACGTCGCGGAAGACCCGGGTGAAATGGTGAATGGTTTTGAATCCTGTCAGCTCGGCAATTTCTTTGAGCGCATAATCGGAATACCGGATCAGGTCTTTGGCTTTTTCCACTCGATACTGCAACAGGTAGCGCATGGGCGGCATTCCCATGGTTTCTTTGAAGTGGCGGTGGACGCTGCGGTTCGACAGGCCCAGCGAATTGGCAATTTGTTGCAGGTCCAGCTCCTGCGCCTGCTGTGTGCGGATGAGGTCGAGCACCTGCCGGCTTACGGCGTCGGTGATGACATCGTCTTTCTTCTGTTCTGTTGGGCTCGCATCCTGCTTGCCTGGCCTGCCGCTCCGCCGCAGATACAGGATCAATATCTGGAACAGGTAACTGCCGCACAATTCACGAAACAGCGACTGTTTATGCTCGCCCTCCCAGCGGATGCGTTCGAAAAGATAAGAGATCTCCGCGTCTGCTTCCACGACGTAACTGGGCGACCGCAGCAGCGATTGCCTGAGCGCTTTGTCTTTCACGTGGAACTTGATATCGAGCGTCTTCACATGATCAAGCGCATTCAAGCCGTGATACTGATTAGGTTTAATCAGGAAGAGCGCAGGTTTGCCGGGTTCATAGACCTGTTCCTGCAGAAAAAACCGGACTGCTCCCTGAAGGAAGTAGATCATCTGAAAATAATCGTGCTTGTGCTTCTGGAGCTTCCAATGGGGCTGGTAATCGTAGCGTGCGGTCCATAGTACTTGGACGGATGAACTCAACGGCGCCTCCCGAATGTCTCGTAATGCGAGACCATATACCCCAGAAAAGGAAGCATAGTGCGAGACAAGTTGCAGTGTCAATAGTCTTTCTAGCAGGAAATGCCGAAGAACGAAATATAGCGAAATAAGCTGGATTTTATGAAGGGAAATTTTTTTTGCGTGTCTTGACAGAACGGCTGAATGTCGCGAGGAAGAGCGATCTTTAAAACGCTGCTCCTCACCCGCCGGCGCTCACCATTTACCGATGCCGTGCGTTGGTCTCGTCATGATACAAATAATTGAATGATCGTCTTCAACCGTCCGGTTCCGCGCGAGAAGCTGAAGCTTCTGATCTTCGATCTCGATGGCACGCTGGTGGATTCACGCCTTGACCTGGCCAACTCCATCAACGCCATGCTGCGGAACTTCGGACGCGCGGAACTTCCCCAAGCTCTTAGCTTTAGTTGCATGGTGTCCCACACGCGCGTCAATCGCGTGCGTGCGACAAAATCATTTTCAGGATCGATAACGCTCCGGAATGATATTTTTTACCCCCTTACGAGGGCTGAATTCAACGTGCCAACAACCAGCCACATTCTGGCAATGACAGCCTGGAGCGCGACATCGCGGAGCTGCTGACGGCGGCCAATGGGAAGACCGAGCCAGAATCGAGACTGGCCGTTGACCAGTTTGCAGCAACGGTTGGTGAAGACCGGAGGAGCGCGTAGAAAACTCGTCTTTCTGCAGCTTCCCAGTGAAAGAGAGGAGAGCGCCTCCTTCGGAGTACTCTCCTCATTTCGGCACAATTACTTGCAGCAGTGCAGAATCAGGGTTTGCGCCGCGTTCACGCCATCGAATTGACCTACCGCCCAAACGTCGCTTGAGCTCACCACAGCCACGCCGCCCAGCTTGCTATCGCCATTGGCTGCACCGGGGTTGGGGCTGGGCTCCTGCACCCAGGCGGAGTCACCCCCGCGCTCGATGAGAGTGAAAGCATTGCCGGAGCTTGGATCGGTAAACTGACCCACCGCCCAGGCGACATCGTTAGAGAGAGAAGCGATACCGTTGATGTGGTTCTCTGTTCCACTGATGTTGAAAGCTCTCTGTAGTGACCAGTTACCGCTTTGGCCATCCTCCAGCAGCGCGAGTGGAGAGTTCACAAAGTCTTGCGCGTCTCCGCCTGCCCGCAGGTCGTCATCGGAAACTCCGGAGACTGCGTAGAGCGCGGTCGAAGAAGCGCCATCAGAGGGAGAGCTGACCACCGACCAGCTTGAGCCGTTCCAATGCTCAATGAGTGCGCGATCAGGACCACTCGTTCCCAGCCGCTGGCCTACAGCCCACACGCTGCTGGCGGAGATGGCTTTCACGCCATAAAGTAGGTTGTCTGTGGATCCCGGATTGGGACTTGCAACAACTGACCATGAGGTTCCGTTGAAATGTTCTGTGAGCGTGCGAGATCTGCCGTTGCTATCAATCAGAAAACCGGCAGCCCAGACATCGGAAGGAGAAAGCGCTGAAACCGAGAAGAGCACGCCTTTTGCCGGTGGAGAAGAAACCACGGTCCATTGCGTGCCATCCCAGGCTTCAATCAGGGCGCGCGGGGTAAAGGTGGTGTCGTCGAGGAAATAGCCAACAGCAAAAGCTTTTCCCGATTTGACAGTCACGCTATAGAACGCATTTGCCAGGGTTCCCACGTTGGGACTTGGGACCACGGACCATGCAGTGCCGTCAAAGTGATTGACCAGGGTTTGAGTGATGTTGGGATTGCTGTCGGGGGCAAAATGCCCGACTGCCCAAATATCGCTGGCGGAGTTGGCGGCAACACTGTGCAGCACATTATCCGACGAGCCGATATCCGGGCTGGTGACCTGGGTCCAGACGTCGCTGGCTTTGCTCATGCACACCAATGCCGGCACCAGGATAACAACAGCGATAAGGGATGTAATTTTTAGATTTTTCATGGTCGCTTCTCCTTAGTGGGTGGCGAACAGCGGCGCCATGGGCGTCACGTTCGCGGTGTCGCAGGTGAATTCCAGGCAACCTAGCCCAAAGGCCTTTTGAAAGGTCTGCAACAGGGAATAGTGGTTGTAGGGAGTGTTGTCTTTGAGGCCGCGCGGACCGTGGCTGGTGATGACAATGGCGACCACCTGGCCCGAGCCCGGATTGGCGTCACAGCAGCCGGTAGTGTCGCCATCGGCGCCTTCATCGAAGGTAACGACGATAGCGTTGTTGCCGCTAGACCAGAATGAGGAATCGGTAATTTGATCTACTACTTGGCCCACGAATGCATCGCCCTGGCTGACCAGATGGTTGTCGAGGTTATCGCCCGGGTTGCCGGAGTCGTTGCAGAAGGGAGGAGCGCCGTGCATATCGTGGCACAGATCGGGAACGATGTAGACGAAGTTAGGCAGGCCATTCGCCAGATCGTTGCTGAGTTGCGGCAGGGGAACCATCTTGGCGAATTCAGTATTGCTGGCCTGGATGCTCACAAAATTGGCGATGCCGTTATGTTTGCTGGCGTAGAGTTCATCAACATCAGGCACAAGACCGCAGCGGACGGGATAGCACACACCCCGGAATCCGGCATAGGGCATGCCCTGGAAGTAACCCTTCCAGTGCAGCCCAGCTTTCTCCAGCTGGCTCATGAGGCTGGGTTTGTCTACTGCATCGGCGCCATAGTATGCATTGTCATCGGCGATGCCAAAGAAGTTGCCGCCCAGCATGGCCACATAATTTGGCTCGCTGGGACTGGATACGCCAAAGTAGGACGTAGCCGAGCCGTAAGTGTCGGCCAGGGTGTTGATGTTGGGAGCAGCCGCGTTACCGATGATCTGCGAGTAGCCGTGGTTCTCAAGGATGATCAGGAAAATGTGGTTATAGCGAGGCACCGAAGCCGCCTGCGCACTCGCTACAAGTAAGAACACAAAAAAACAGATAGGGATCGCATGCAAAATCTTCTGCCGCGGTTTTTTTAACTGGGGGGTATGTCTCATGTCAAAAAGCTCCTTGCCGGATTTTTCGGCGATGTAGTTTCAGAAAAGGGGGCGAGGTGAGCTCGATCTTCACCCCACCCAGGACAGTGATTCCACTTAAAAGTGCATGATCCTCAAAGCTGAAGATCACACCTGACGAATGCAAACTCTACCTGGAACCTGTGAAACGCAATTGAGTACCCTGAAGTCCGGGAATTCCCTCCTTCCTTTCTTGCAGATTGACGCGCAGCTTTCCTCAACGAAAGGCAAGGCGGCCGATTCAGGCCAGCCTCGGGAAGTGAGATTTTTTCTGCTGCCCCCTTAGGACTGCTGCCCAAAAAATTTCGCGAAGCCTTCGGGTACCTATGCAAGACTACGTACCGTGAAAATGTGGAAACGCATCGCTCCCTGTGATACTGTGCCCATGAGTTTTTTAGACGATTTAAAAAACTTAAGCGCTTGAAGTCCTTGCAGCGAACCAGCACACGCGCCTGTTTGGTTATCTCGGCACGTGGTACAAGTCTGCACGATCCGCACCCCTGCGGAGCCAGTAGATTAACCATGCATTGCCAGGGACAAAAGCACGAACCTGTTGCAACCCGCGTAGCAACCTGCGCGTAGACGTTGTAACATTCAATGGTCTGGCCATTTAAGGATTTGGTTATGAGTGTGGGCTCATCCGCAAACCTTTCCGTCGCTGTGCCCTCTCCGGAAGAAATTTTGGCGCAAATTGAACGAATTCTTTCCTCTTCCAGTTTCCGTGGTTCTACTCCCGTGCAGCGGCTGCTGCGATACCTGGGGAGGCATGCCATCGAGCACCCCGGAGAAACGGTTAAAGAATATGAATTGGCGACCGAAGGCCTGGGACGAAGCAACGAATTCGATCCCCGCGTGGATGCCGTGGTGCGGCTCACCGCCAGCCGCCTGCGCGCAAAACTGGCCGAGTACTATCTGCACGACGGGGCTGACGATGCGATACTCCTCGATATTCCCAAGGGCGTATATGTTCTGGATAGCTCCTATCGCGCGGCCAGAGCGGAATTGCCCGCCAGGACCGAAACTCAGCAGGTAGCTACGCCGGCGGTACATGTTTTTCCGTGGCGAAGGAATCTTTTCTCGCCGTGGACGCTGGCAGCGGTGCTGGGGCTGGGCTGCGCTATGTTGACATGGCAGAACATGCGTCTGCGATCGAAAGCCGGTCCGGCAGGAACCACTTCTCATGAGGCAGCTTCTACGGGAGTACTTTCTCCTCATGTGGAACATCTCTGGAGAAGTCTATTTCCTGACAGACGGCAGGTAAGCGTTGTGACCTCCGATGCGAACCTGTTGTTTTTGACTGATTTCATGAACCGGGCAGCGAGCCTGGACGAATATCGCGCCCAGGGGTATCCGCTTAACCTTATTGACCGGAATGTTGCCGACCTGGCAGTGCGGCAGGTCATGCAGGAGCATATGAAGACATTCCTCACGACCAGCCAAGATAGCCTTGGTGTTGCGGATCTTGCCAGTGTCATGGACCGATACCGAATTCCGTTTAAGGTCATCTACGCCCGCGATGCCCGGTTAGCGCCAGATAGCGAAGACAATATCGTTCTTCTGGGGAATCAGATGGGGAACCCATGGGTGGAACTGTTCAACCACAAGGTCAATTTCGTCTACGAATGGAACCCACAGCAAAAGAGAGCAGTGCTGCGCAACCTGAGCCCAAAAGCAGGGGAAAAAGACGTGTATGCGGCCAAGCCGGGTAAAAGCAAGAGTTATGCCACCGTGGTCTACGCCGCCAGACCCAATGGGCTGGGAACAGTCCTGATGATCGGCGGCACCGATGCGACGGCAGTCGAAGTGGGCACGCGCTTCCTGACGGACGAAACATCTATCGCCAGCCTACACCAGGCGCTCGGCGTAGATTTGGCCCACCCGCTTCCTCACTTCGAGGTCTTGCTCTCCGCCCGCGAACTGACCGACATACCGTATAACTTTGAAATCGTCGCATATCGCGTGTTGCATCCTTAGAACGCTGCTCCTCACCCGCCGGCGCTCACCATTTACCGATGTCGTGCGTTGGTCTCGTCATGATACAAATAATTGAATGATCGTCCTCAACCGTCCGGTTCCGCGCGAGAAGCTGAAGCTTCTGATCTTCGATCTCGATGGCACGCTGGTGGATTCACGCCTTGACCTGGCCAACTCCATCAACGCCATGCTGCGGAACTTCGGACGCGCGGAACTTCCCCTCGACACGATTGCCAGCTACATCGGCGATGGCGCTCCTACGCTGGTGCGCCGCGCCCTGGGCGACCCCGAGGACCAGGCATTCCTTATGAGCGCGCTCGAGTATTTTCTGCTTTACTATCGCGAGCACAAGCTGGATAACACCCTGGTATACGACGGAATTCTGCCCGCCCTGCAGCAGCTCTCAGCTCTCAACAACGGATCGTCACGCCGCCTCGCCGTACTCAGCAACAAGCCGGTGAACCCTTCACGGCAGATCGTGAAGGCACTCGGTCTGGGTGATTTCTTCTTTCAGGTCTACGGCGGAAACAGCTTTCCCACCAAGAAGCCCGATCCGACGGGTGTAAACACTTTGCGTGGTGAATGCGGCTGCGCGCCCGAGGAAACAATCATCATCGGCGATTCTGATATTGATGTGCTCACCGCCCGCAATGCCGGCATTTGGAGCTGCGGTGTGACCTACGGCTTCGCGCCGCACTCCCTGCAAGCAGCCCCGCCTGACGTCTTGATCGATTCTCCGGCGGAGCTGATCGAGCTTTTTCATGCCCCTTCAACCCCCGCCCTCAAATCAAAGTCGGAGTAATGATGCAACCCTCTCGAACAGCGCTGATTCTCGTGGATGTACAAAAAGGCTTCGACGACCCGGTCTGGGGCAGGCGCAACAACCTGCAAGCGGAAAAGCAGATGGTGCGGCTGCTCTCGGCCTTTCGCGAGCGCCAGGCGCCCATCTTCCACTTCCAGCACCTCTCCCAGAACCCTAACTCTCCTTTGTATCCTGGCCGCCCAGGCTCCGCGTTGAAAGACGAGTTTGAGCCCATTTCGGGCGAACCACTCTTGACGAAAAAAACAAATAGTTGTTTCATCGGAACACCGCTGGAAGAGTATCTGCGCAAGCTGGCGATTGAGGCGGTGGTCATCTGTGGATTCACCACCGACCATTGCGTCTCTTCCACCGCGCGCATGGGAGCCAACCTCGGCTTCAGGGTACATGTGGCTTCCGATGCGACAGCGACCTTCGAGCGGGTTGGGCCAGAAGGGCACAGATACCCGGCCGAGGTGATGCACGATACGGCTCTGGCCAGCCTGAACGAGGAATTTGCTATCGTAGGTACGTCGGACCTGCTGATTCAAAAACTATTTACGGAGCCTGCATAGATTGCCTGACTTCGGTTTTACCGCCCGCGAGCTTCGCACCTTGCGGGCGCTGCGCACACCGGATGGAATCCAGAAATTTATTGATGGCATGGAATACCATCTTGCCGGCACCGCTTGGTCGCCGCGGCTGGTGCTGCGCGAGCGCACCTGCCACTGCCTGGAAGGCGCGATCTTTGCCGCCGCCGCTTTACGCGTGATCGGCTTCCCTCCACTGCTGCTCGATTTTGAAGCGGTGAACGATACCGACCACGTAATCGCTGTCTTTCAAATTGATGGCCACTGGGGCGCGCTGGCGCAATCTAATTACTCCGGATGCCGCTACCGCGAACCCGTTTACCGCAGCCTGCGCGAGCTGGCCATGAGTTATTTTGAAGACTATTTCAATTTGCGCTGCGAACGCACCATGCGCACCTATTCCAAGCCAGTGAATCTGGCGCGCTTTGATAAGCGCAACTGGATGACCACTGAAAAACCAATCTGGTTTATTCCCGAATACCTGGTGGATATCCCGCATACCCGCCTGCTCACCCGCCGCATGATCAATCGCCTCTCCCGCGTGGATGCCCGTTCCAAGGGCGCGGCGCTCTATGGACACCGCTGGAAGTGAAAAGCAGTTCTCCGTTTTCGGTTCTCAGTAGGCGTGGCCCACACAAACCTGGGTGCTCCCACCTCTAGAACTCACCGTCGCTTCGTTGTACAGTGCTACGTATGAGTAAGGTACCCAGAACAATTCTCACATTGATCGTGGCCTTTGTCTGTGCTGGAACGGCAGAGGCACAGGGAAGGAAACCAAATCCTATCTATGAACAGACTATCTTCTCCGGAGAAGAATCTTTTCAGCACCCGGTATCCCTGTCACCTGCCGTCTTGAAAGTGCTTCTGAAAACCAAGACAGCAAAAGAAGGGCTCGCTTTCGCGAGCGATTCAGAACGGAGCAACCCGGCGCAGCTTTTTCGTGCGGCGGCAATGCATCTCAGTAAGACGGACGATATTGACTTGGTTGTAAGAGGTATAGGTTGGATGTCCGGAGCGGACAATGACTGGTTTTGGATAGTGCGTTCGGCACACACGCAACCCAGAGTCGTTCTCTTTGTCGGCGGTAACTCTATTGAACTGATGCGCACAAGAACGAATGGCTATTGCAATATCCGCAGTGATTGGTCATCTCCACAAGAAAGGCGGGATGCCGTTTATCATTTCGATGGCAGAAAGTACAAACTTTGGAAAGAAAAATGGACTCCTAATCAATAGTAAGAGCTTCAGCTGAATGCCCCTCTGTGCGGGATTAATCACAGAGCGAAGCAAAAATCCCCTTCGTGCCTTGGTGAAAACGTTTGTGCCCCTTTGTGGTTATCTTTTTGAAT
Source organism: Terriglobales bacterium (assembly GCA_035651775.1). GTDB lineage: Bacteria > Acidobacteriota > Terriglobia > Terriglobales > Acidobacteriaceae > QIAW01. Next base: position 3,095 of record DASREY010000273.1, on the reverse strand, counting down.
CCAGCACTCTTCCTTCAACCTGCATCTAAATCAGACGCATGCGCAGCAGTTCCCTAGCTTCCGTCCTCGAATCCAGCGGATATTCCGAGTGCCTCGACCGCCTTGCGGCCACCGGAGGCGAGATTCGCCCTCTGGCCACTTACCGCTTTCAATTCAACGCCGGTTTTCGCCTGGAGCAGGCGCGGCAGCTTGTGCCTTACCTCGAGCGCCTGGGGATCACGCACATTTATGCGTCGCCGCTGCTGCAGGCGAGGGCCGGCAGCCTGCACGGCTATGACATCACCGATCACAATTATCTCAATCCTGAGATTGGTTCCATGGATGATTTCCGTGCGCTCGCTGGTGATCTGAAGTCGCGCGGCATGGGCCTGGTGCTCGATATTGTTCCCAACCATGTTGCTGTTACGGAGAACAATCCCTGGTGGCGCGACGTTCTGGAAAATGGCCGCGCCTCCGAGTTCGCCAATTATTTTGATATTGACTGGTATCCGCTGAAGACTGAATTGCGTGGCAAGCTTCTGCTGCCCATTCTCGGCGACCAATATGGCGAAGAGCTTGAGCAAAGCCGTTTGCGGCTTGCCTACGATGAAGAACAAGCCGGTTTTGTGGTGCAATATTATGAGAAGCGTCTGCCCATCGATCCGCAAACCATTCCGCTTGTTTTTAATCAGGCCGCGCAATATGCCCCAACTCCTCCGCCCAATGAGGCCGGTCTTGCCTTCCGGGCACTGATCACCGAATTTGGCTGCCTGCCGCCGCACAGCACCACCGATCCTGTCCAGGCACAGCAGCGCCGTGAGCTGGTTCCTGAGCTGCGCAACAAGCTGCGCGGCCTTCTGAACCATGATGTCTCTTTACGTCAATATGTGGATGAGGTGTTGGCGCGCTGCAATGGCGTGCCCGGAAACAGCCGCAGCTTCGACTCGCTGCACCGCCTGCTTGAGGCCCAGGCCTATCGCCTGGCGCACTGGCGCGTCTCCGCGGAAGAGATCAATTACCGGCGCTTCTTCGACGTGAATGATCTTGTGGGCTTGCGCATGGAGAACCCGAGTGTCTTTGCCGCCACCCACAGGCTGGTTCGGCGCTTCCTGGCCGAAGGATTGATCAACGGCCTCAGAGTTGACCATCCCGATGGCCTGTTGAATCCGCATCAGTATTTCACGCGTCTGCAGATGCTCTATGCCGCCGGGCACTGCTGCGGCCCGGAGCCGCGCCCGCCCCTGGCGGAAAACGGCATTGAGGCGGAGTTTCAAGACGTTTTCGGGCAGCAGGAATGGCTGCGTCACAAACCGCCGCTCTACGTCGCCGTAGAAAAAATACTGGAGCCGGGCGAAGAGCTCGCCCGCGAGTGGATGGTGGATGGCACCGTAGGCTACGACTTTGCCAACCTGGTCAACGGAATCTTTATCGATCCTCGCGGCGAGCGCCCCCTCACCAACACCTATCACCGCTTCACGGGCGAAAGCGATGTGCCCGCCGAGATCGTTTACAACAGCAAGAAACTCATCCTGAATACCGCGCTGCCCAGCGAGGTCAACGTGCTGACGCACATGCTGGAAGAAATCTGCAATACCGACCGCCGCGCCCGCGACTTCACCCGCAACTCCCTGCACGGCGTGGTGGAAGAGCTGATCGCCTGCTTCCCCGTGTACCGCTCCTACATTGACGAGCGCGGCAATATCAGCGAAAACGACCGCCGCACCATCATGCTGGCGACCGCGCGCGCCAAACGCCGCAACGAAGGCGTGCCAAGCGCAGTGTTCGACTTTGTTCGTGACATTTTGCTGCTGAAGGGACCGAAAGATTCTCCTGCAGACGCCCACCGCCAGCGGCTGCATTTCACCCTTAAATTTCAGCAGCTCACCGGCCCGGTCATGGCCAAAGGCCTGGAAGACACCGCCTGCTACTCCTATAACCGCTTCGTTGCCCTTAATGAAGTGGGCGGTTCACCGCAAAAATTCGGGACCACTCTGGAAGAGTTCCATCAGGCCAACGTCTTACGCGGTGAGTATTGGCCCAATTCCATGCTCGCCACTTCCACGCACGATACCAAACGCAGTGAAGACGTTCGCGCGCGGCTCGACGTAATCTCAGAGATGCCGCGGGCATGGTCGCTGCAGGTCATGCGCTGGCGCAGAATGAACCGTACACGCAAAAGCACAATTGCCGATGGCCGCAGCGTTCCCGATGCCAATGAGGAATACCTGCTCTATCAGACTTTGGCAGGCGCGTTGCCATTTGCCCTGATGCAACCTATGTCGCAACTTTCAGACACAGCGCAGCATGAAGAATTTGTAGGCCGCATTCAGGAGTACATGAACAAAGCCGTGCACGAGGCCAAGCGCAACCTGAGCTGGGTCAACTCCAATCCTGAATACGTGGAGGCGTTGCGAAACTTCATCTCCCGCATCCTGCATAAAGCTCCCCGGCATGCCAGTCAATTTTGGGATTCGCTTGTGGAATTTGCATCGTCGGTCGCATATTTCGGAGCTATCAATTCCCTGGCGCAAACGTTGTTGAAGATCACCGCTCCGGGCCTGCCGGATATTTATCAGGGAAACGAGATCTGGGATTTCAGCCTGGTCGATCCCGACAATCGCCGTCCGGTAGATTTCACTGTTCGTGAGCGGTTCCTCGATCAATTGCTGCATAACAGTCATACCGGCGATCTGCCCGCGCTCTGCGCCGAATTGCTGCAATCGTATCCCGATGGGCGGGTCAAGCTCTGGACCACGCTGCGCGCGCTCAACTTCCGCCGCGAGCACTCCGAGCTTTTTCGCCGTGGACTTTATCATCCGCTGGAGGTGAGTGGGTCTAAAAGAGTTCACTTGTGCGCCTTCGCGCGCATCAGTGGAAACGCCGATGAGATGGTGGTGGCCGCCGTTCCCCGGCTTAGTTTTACGTTGATGAAAGGAGCGTTGCGGCCGCCGCTGGGTGAGGTCTGGCAAGAGACTGAACTGCAACTGCCACGCAGCGCGCCTACTTACTTTGTGGATGCTTTCACCGGCAAGGTGCTGCAGACCGATGCCCGGCGCGTGCTCTCATGCAGCGAAGTTTTCGCCGCCTTCCCTGTGGCCCTGCTGGTTGGGCGCTGA
>DASREY010000272.1:0-34459 GCA_035651775.1 Terriglobales bacterium | reverse complement strand
AGGATTGAGACAGCAATGGGGCTGACAAACCCTGCTGCAGTCGAGCCCATGTGTGCCAAAAACTCGTGCCATGCGCGGGCCATAAACCGCACCACTTGAGGGTGCCATTCTTTTTCTCGCAAAATAACGATGAGAGTGATTGCGAACGCGACGTAGAGCAACCCTCCCGCGTAGTGCAAGAGTGTGAAAAAATCTTTCCACGACGGGGCTTTTTCTTCAGCCATGCAAAGAGTATCTCCCGGACTGGTAATGTGTGGAAAGTATATAAGTACCTTTCATAAGAGGGTTGTGTCAGGTCACGGATTTAATTGTGCTATAACTCGCCCTATAGATATTGGCTCTTCAATTCCTGAAGAGATTGCTTTCTGTGCGTGAGCGAGCATTTATGAAACCAGCTCTCATCGGGCTATTGCTCCAGCGAAACCGCAAAGGCATCGAGTGAGAGAGAGCGTAGCAGGTTGCGGCGCATGCCACTTTCCACTTCGTTGAGTCCGCGGCTGGCGCTCTCGATCCAGCGAAAGGGAAGTGTCTTCGCCATCCGTTCCAGCTCTCCTGCAATATCGAGATTTCTGACCAGTTCGGGCGTGCCCGACTGCAGATACATTAAATCTTCCAGAAGTGAATGCAGCGTATGCAACAGGTGCGTGGTTTTTTCCTTGCCTTCCGAGCCTGCCCGATAGGTTTCCGTAACTTTGAACAATGAGGAATGATCTTCGCTTTTGGCGGCACGCAAGAGGATCAGAGCATCGGTACGCGCTGCCAGATAGGCGGCCAAATCAAAGGATTGGGCTTTGCCATACGCGCCCTCGGAAAGCCTGGCTACCAGGCCGCGTTGTTTAGCGCCGAGTGCCGGTTGGCGTTTGGCAATCAGCGACTCTAATTGCTCCACGCTCAAAGGAGCAAGTGTGAGCTGGATGGCGCGCGAGCGAATGGTGGGCAGCAGCTCGCCGGCATTGGAGGTCAGCAGAAAAATGGTGGCAAATTCGGGCGGCTCTTCCAGCACTTTGAGCAGCGCATTGGCTGCCTCTTTCATGAAAGCAGAATCGGTGAAGATGTAAACCCGCCGGCTTCCATTGGAAGGGCGAAAATAAATTGTCTCGGTGACGCGGCGGACCTGGTCCACCTTGATCATAAGCTGGGGTGGATCAGACGGTATCACCAGCACATCAGGATGAGTCTGTATGAAAATGCGGGTTTCTTTTTTATCGGTCTCGCGCAAGGCCTCTCGCGCCTCCACCGCTTCGGCGCAGCGGGCTTCCAGGGCGTCAGCTTCGGCAATGCGTTGGCAGTTAGCGCAGGTCCCGCAGAAATCGGGTAGGCCCTCAGGCGGCTGCAGACAGTTCATGGCCCTGGCAATCATCTGGGCCAGCGTGTACTTGCCGGCGCCTTCGGCTCCAACGATGATTACGGCATGGGGAAAGCGCCCATGCGCCAGCATCTGGCGGATGTTGGTAATTGCATTCTCGTTTCCAATGAAATCGCTAAATCCCATATAAGAAAGTACTCAGTACTCGTACTCAGTTCAGAATATTGCTGAAGGAACATGCTTGCAGCTTCATGCTTCACAATTTTCAGGCCTGAACAAAATAAGAGGGGTAACGCGCCACTCTTTAACGCAAGCTTAAACGCTTCTCCACTGCCTGCACAATATCGCTGTGCACCGCCTCGATGGAACGCCGGGCATCAATCGTCACAACGCGCCCAGGTTCACGTCGGGCAATTTCATGATAGGCGCGGTGTACGCGCTCGAAGAAGGCCTGGTTCTCGCGCTCGAAGCGGCCCTCATCGTGGACCCGGTTCTGTTCCCGTACCCTGGTCTTTCCGCGCGTGGTTTTGGCTTCAGCTTTTTCATCGCTCTGGGCAAGATTGCGCCGCCGAGCCCGCGCCACACTGCTGGTCACATCGGAATCCATGAGGATGGTCAAATCCGGCTGCAGGCCCCCACAAAGGAAGCGATGCAGGGCAAGTACGGGTTCAGTGCCCAGTTGCCGCCCCCCTCCCTGGTAAGCCTCGCTGGAATCGGTAAAGCGGTCACAGAGTACAACTTTGCCAGCTGCGATTGCGGGAAGAATTACCGCATGAACGTGTTGTGCTCGGGAGGCGAACATGAGTGCGAGTTCAGCGTGCGCGTCGAGGCTGGTCGTGCGTGAATCCAGCAAGATCGTCCGAACCCGGTCGCCCAGGGACGTGCCTCCCGGCTCGCGGGTTGAAAGCACATCCAGTTTGCGTTGGCGCAGATATAAAGCCAGCTTTTCCAGTTGAGTGCTCTTGCCGCAGCCATCCAGGCCTTCGAAGCTAATGAATTTGCCGTGTTCTATAGCGGCCACGCAAGCATGATAGCAGGATGAATTGCCCGATCAGGAGGAAGTCGGGCTCGTGCCGGCTGCCGTGTAGCTTCCTGAGGGAGGAAGGTTTCCAGCCCTCAGTGCTAAAAAGCTGTGCCCCTCCGAAAGGCTCAGGCGATTTTCCGGTCAGGTCTGGATTCAGGCTTGCGCCGGTCCTCTCTCTCAGGCTCGATATCTTCCCCGTAAATCGAAATGATAGGTTTACGTTCCTGGAACTCAGATTTTACGGTTTCTTCCATCTCTTCGTCGATCATGATGGTCCGGTGGGCATCCGGGGAAGAGGCGGGTTGCAGGGAGCGAGGATAGATTCTCATCTTTTGCCGCAAGTGCCGCTCCAGATTTCGCCCTGACCGGCGGGCGCGTTCCAGCGCGCGCTGTGCCGCTTCTTTTCCCTGTTCTTTGACATTCCGCAATTGGTTGATAAGTTTCATGATGAGTGCTCTCCACTGCACACGTATTCGCGCGTCTACTGTGATTTAAGATGCGTCACGCACCCATTGGGAAACTGCTGGCCAGAGCAGGATTCGTCATTTATTTATTTATTTATTATTGGGTATTTATTATTGGGGTAATCCAGAGCACGCCGAAGCCCAGCCTGTGCAGAGCGGAATGGCCGGGTCATTGAACATCTCAGAAACATCTACCCTCGTCCTCAAAATGCGCAATTTGGCGCAGGCCGCCGGGTTTTTTGAGTAACGTCCGTTCTACAATCATTCTGCAAAGTCATGTTGCCCTTCAAGCTCGTCTATAGCCATAACTACTATCTGCCCATTGGGGCGCACGTTTTTCCGGCGCAGAAGTACCGGCTGATCCATCAGCGGTTGCTTGATACCGGCGCCGCCGCGGCGGAAGATTTTATTGAGCCCCGGCCGGCCGCCGATGAAGACATCTTGCTGGTGCACACGCCGGAGTACGTCCGCAAACTTAGAACCGGTACGTTGTCGCGGCAGGAAGAGATGCTGATGGAAATCCCATACTCGCCTGAGCTGGTGGCGGCATTCTGGTTATCAGCAGGTGGTTCCATTATGGCCGCCGAGCATGCGCTGCAGGATGGCGTAGCCTTCAACATCGGCGGCGGATTTCACCATGCATTTCCCGATCACGGCGAAGGCTTTTGCATGATTCATGATGTAGCGGTGGGAATCCGCCGCATGCAGAAAGATGGCAGGATTCACCGCGCCATGACGGTGGATTGCGACGTGCACCAGGGCAACGGAACGGCAGCAATCTTTCCTCCTTCGCGAGCCGGAATGGGAAGCCTGCCGTCGGCTTTCGCACTACACGGCGGGAAACCGCAGCCTTCCCGGGCAAGGGTTGTTAAGACCGAATCTGATAGCGGCGATGTCTTCACCATCTCACTGCATCAGCAGAACAATTATCCTGCGGTAAAGCCGCCTTCTTCCATCGACGTAAACTTGCCCGACGGCACTGGAGACGCCGAGTATCTGCATTGGCTGGACAATACCCTCAGTTCCGGCCTGCGGCAGTTCGCGCCCGACCTGATCTGCTACATCGCCGGCGCCGATCCCTATCGTGAAGACCAGCTAGGCGGACTCGATCTCACCATCGAAGGTCTGAAAAAACGCGACGAGCTGCTGTTTCGCGCCGCACGCGCCCATGGCATTCCCGTGATGGTAACCTACGCCGGCGGCTATGCGCACAAGGTGGAAGACACAGTCACCATTCATTGCAATACGGTGGTGGCAGCGAAAGAGGTCTTTGCCGGCGGATAAGCCCTTGCCAATTGACCGTCGAGGACGCGCAGGGAACGCGCCTGCTTTATTTCCGCAAAGACGAAACAAACGCCACCGCTTCCTTAAAAAGACTCAAGTCCTTTTTGTATTCGCCAGCGGATTTGCGCTTGATGACCACCCACTCCTTCATGACTCTTTTGCCCATGACCAGCGGCGCGGCACTCTTTTTGTTCACAAGCTCCTGTATCTTTTCCCGGGGAAGTTTCACCGCCACCCCTTCGTCGCGTGTAAAAGCAAATACCTTTTTCCCAGCCAGAAAAGACGCGTGACCGACGTGTTTCTTCACACTCACCTGCGGTAAGTCCTGGAGCATGGATGCAAGCAGGGCTGCGAGATCTTCTTCTTTTTCTTTCAAAAACCACCTCCTGGTTCGGGGCTGCAGAGTGCCGGCTTTACCGTCGAGTGAAAAATACAACCGCGCACAGCGGGGGGTGGTAAAGATACAGCATACTAGGTATCTACGCGAAAGCACCAAGTCTGGCGTCATCGTGATGGTGTCGCACCGAAGGCGCTGTTGGCATAGCCCAAGAAAAAAGCCCCGATCTTGAAATCGGGGCTTTGAAGTTTACTCAATCAATCAATTCAATTTAGAAATAGAATTTTGCTCGCAACCTCATGGTGCGGCCGATTGAGTCGGTTTGGGTAAAGTCCAGGAAAGTACCTGCGGCTGAAGTCCTGACAGTCCGTGGAAGAAACGGGCTATTTGGGTGAAACCCAAGCACGGTGGTGTTGAGGGCGTTAAACATGTCGGCCCGGAATTCCAACCCGGATTTCTCCGTGAACCGAAAGTTCTTGGCGACAGAGAAGTCCAGATTGTCATCAAAGGGCGTGTGCAGGGTGTTTCGGCGAACCGTATGAACACCAGGAGCGCCTTTACCTTCTTTCCAATGGACAGTCGCGGGGTCCCAACAGGTAGCTTTCTTCGCAGGGGTGAGAACATCAGGGTTGGCGAAACCAGTCGGACACGATGACGCGATAATAACGCGGGTGTTCAGTGGTGCTGCGGGATTGCTGATATCCGGGCGCTCCGCATTGAGGCCAGTAGCGGTAGTGCTAAAGCCACCACGGTCACTCCCGTTGATGACGGTGAAAGGAATACCGTTCTGCCAGTGCGAGATCCCCGAGAATGTCCAGCCCCCCAGCACTGCTCCCAGGATACCGCTCTTGGGCTGGATAGGCGTCCACAAGAAGCCGATCGAGGCGACATGCCGCCGGTCAAAATCAGAGTTGCCATAATCGATATGTGGGCTGAAGCCCAGAATTTGAGGAGCGGACTGCAACGAACTTGGCACCGAATCACGAGCGAAGACGTCACTGGCGTCATCCAGGAAATGCGAATAGGTATAGGAGCCCTGGAATTGCAACTCTCCCAGGACCGACGACTTGAATCCGCGTCTGAGATCAGTCTGCAGCGACTCGTAATTAGAGTTGGCTGTAGCGGCTCGCACCGTCCGCTCACCGACCTGGGGTTGGACACGGACACCTGGATTGTTCGGATCGAAGGGATTCAGGTCGATGGAGCGATATAGGTGATGCGACACCGATCCCACATACGATGTATCCCAAATCATGCTCAAAGGCAATTCGCGCTGAAATCCCAATGACCAGCGGCTGGTTCGGGGATTGGGGAAGCTGCCCAGCAAGAGATTGTCCTGAGGTGATTGCGCGGTTGCGGGAGTTGCTTGAATGGTCGCGAACTGTTGGCTGAAATTTGCCACCCCGCGGCCGGGTGCAGTCGTCGGTGACGAGATCACGCCACCCAGGGTGTTGGGCGACGAGCCTGCCATATTGGAGAGCAGGTTGTTGAACGAACTGTCATAGCTGATCTGGAAGCCAGCGCGCCAGACTATCTTTTCCCCGCCCATGATGCGATCGAACAAACTCGAGCCCCTGGGATTCCAAGCCAAGCCAAGTGTGGGCGCGAAATTCAACTTAGCGCTTGGCACATGGCGCGGCGCAGCAAAGTTGACGGGATCGTAGTTGGTGAATTGAGACACTTTGAAGATGTTCTCCGGCGCCCCATAATATTCATAGCGCAAACCAAGATTCAGGGTCAGGTCCGACGTCGTCTTCCAGGTGTCTTGGAAGAAATAGGCCTGCCGGAAAAGATTGGGATGATAAATGGAAATACCGAACTGGCGCTGGAGGCTGCCGCCCGCTCCTCCGAAATCATCCAGAAAGTTGGAGAATACGGTAACTCCAGGGCTCGTTTGATAAGCAAATGACCCACGCTCATTGAACGGTGGATGCTGGCGTGCAAGTTGCCGCAGGTAATCCACACCAAAGCGGAATGTGTGCGTGCCGCGGACAATGCTCATCGTATCCTGATACTGCCAGTTATTAGCAAACCTGAACTGGGGAATATTGGTGGCTGCACCGAACCCGGTGATGTTATCGCCGAGCCCCCCAGTGGGGTTATAGTTCGGCAAATTGAGGTGGAAAGCATCGGTGGCGACGCGCTCAAAATCAAGCCCGATGCGGCCATAGTTAAAGCGAAACTCATTGGTCCACGTGGGATTGATCACGTAGGTGTCGGTAAATAGCCCGCTCATGGTGCGGGCAGAGACGTTATTGTCAAATCCGGGTAGATTGTTCAATGCTGGCTGGGGGCTCTGACTATTTTTGTCATAGAGCCAGCGGAAGCTCATTGTCTGTTTATCTGAGGCGATGTGGTCTATTCGTATGGTGTGATTATTATCCAGAAACGGAGCTATCTCCTTGCGGATCACCTTGCCAGTCGTCAGCGTCATTCCAGTTCGCGTGCTGTTGGTGCAGGTCCCAGTCGCGCTCGGGACGGTCAAACTAACCTGCCCTGGACTGTTGTTCGGATCGCCGACCAGATTACCCAGAGCTCGGAGGTAAAGAGCTGCATTCGGGCACGTCGGCGCCAGCGATTGCAACAATTGAATACCAGCAGGATCTGCCGCAACTACAGTCGAGGTTATGTTTCCAAACCGCCGGTCCCACTGCCCCGCGGCGAAGAAGAACGTCTTTGCATGACCGTTATACAGTTTGGGAATCACCACCGGACCGCCAAAAGTGAAATCGGGTATGTTCTCAATCTGGCGGGCAGGTCTGGTTAACCCACCGGTCTTGTCAAGGTGATTCAGCGCCGCAATTGAGCTGCCGGTGTAGATCCACGCGGCTGACCCGTGATAACTGTTGGTTCCCGACTTGGTGATCTGATTGAGAATCGCGCCGCCTGCCCGGCCGTATTCAGCGCTGAAGTCCGCAGTCTGGACGACGACTTCCTGAACGGCATCGGAATTGGTAATAGTGAACGCCGGCCCAGTAACCGAGATATCGTTGTTCTCAACGCCGTCAATCATGAAGTTGTTGCCACGGGGCCGCTGGCCGTTGACGGCAAAAAACAAAGTTCCGTTTTGGTTAATTGCGTTTTGGTTGCTTAAGTTTCCGATCGAGATTCCCGGGGCCATTTGGGCCAGAGTCAGGCTGTCCCCGCCTAGCGCCGGTAGGGCCTGGACTGTGGCTTCTGAGAGGATCTCATTGCGCACATGCTCTGAAGTCTGCAGGCTAAGTTCTGCATTCGAGGCCTCAACCGTTACAATCTGGTTGGCTGTGCCAACCTGGAGCTTAAAATCAGCATTCGTTATATGGGCCGCGAGTATTTCGACGCCGGTCTTGTTTTCGGTTGCAAACCCGGCTGCTTGCGCCGAAATTGTGTAAGTTCCAAGATCAACCGCATCAAAGCGGTAGATGCCGGCGGAGTTCGTGGTTGTTTGACGTAATGCGCCGGTGCCCTGTTGGGTAATTTTGACAGTGGCATTTGAAACCACCGCGCCTGAGCTGTCCGCAACGGTCCCGGTGAGGGCACCGCGGCTGGTCTGGGCTATCGCGTTAATAGACAATGCAAGACTGACGATGCAAAAGAACCAAAGAGAGAATTTGGGAAATTTCATGAACGCCTCCTCCAAGTGACGTTCAGGCAGGCCGCGCGGAGAGTAGGGAGATTTGCGGTCTTTCTGAAGTTAGTTTTAGTTTCGGTCGAAACCAGTTGGGCCAGAATTACTCAATACTTTTACAGTCCAATTACAGTCGATTTGCTGGAAGTGCCCCTCCAGGATGCTATCCAGACGCCCCCATTCAATCACTTACATATGTCTTCCACAAGTGAAATTTGTGAATTTTGTCCATCGAAATCCGTGATGCTAAAGGGCGCCATTTTCAGTGTTGCAATGAACATGTGCTGTGGACGTAACGTTGTAAATTAAATGTAAAATTTATAAAAGAGTTTCCAGCAGCACTTTTACGCGCATCTATCAATCAAGAGCGCGTTTAGCCTGTAAAATAGCCAAGGATTTGTATTCGAGATTTGGGTTCAGAGATACAAGTCTCGGATTGCAGTCAAATCAATTACGAACAGCTCTAATTACCTCTAGATAGATATTATGTTTGAGAATCTCTCAGAAAAACTTCAACGCGCGTTCAAAAATCTTCGTGGACAGGGCAAGCTGACCGAAGAAAATATCGGCGAGGCGCTGCGTGAAATCCGCCTGGCGCTGCTCGAAGCCGATGTCAACGTCAAAGTCGTCAAGCAATTCATCGACGAGGTGAAGGCCAAGGCCTTAGGCACCGAGGTCATGACCGCGCTCTCGCCCGCCGAGCAGATCGTTAAGCTGGTGCGCGATGAGATGGTCGAGATATTAGGCAAAGACACGGCCAAGCTCAAGTTTGCTTCGCAGCCCCCGACGGTTGTGCTGATGGCGGGGCTGCAGGGTTCCGGTAAGACCACCACCACCGGCAAGCTGGCCGCGTGGCTCAAGAAGGGCGGACACCGCCCTATGCTGGTCAGCGTTGACGTTTATCGTCCCGCAGCGCGCCAGCAGTTGAAGGTCGTCGCCGACGCCATTGCTGCCCATATCTACGAAGGCAAGGTCGAAGGGGAAGCCAACACGGCCACCGTGGAACGTTTGGCCAAGGAAGCGCGGCGCGAGGCGGTGAACAACGGCTGCGATGTGCTGATCGTGGATACCGCCGGGCGTCTGCACATCGACGACCAGCTCATGGTAGAGATGCAGTCGCTGAAGAAGCTGCTGAATCCGGCTGAGATCCTGTTCGTGGCCGACTCCATGACCGGACAGGACGCGGTTAAATCTGCCGATGAATTCCACAAGAAGCTTACGCTCACCGGCGTGGTGCTCACCAAGATGGATGGCGACGCCCGCGGCGGCGCCGCGCTTTCCATCCGCAATGTTACCGGGCAGCCTATCAAGTTCATCGGCATCGGCGAAAAATACGATGCCCTCGAGCCATTTCATCCCGACCGCATTGTGGGCCGCATTCTTGGCATGGGCGACATTCTTTCGCTCATCGAACGCGCCGAAGAAACCATGGACCGCAAGAAGTCCGAGGAGTTCGCCAAGAAAGCCCTGGGCGGCGACGGCTTTTCTCTGGAAGACTTCCGCGACCAGTTGCGCCAGGTCAAGAAGATGGGATCGTTGCAGAGTATTGTGAAAATGTTGCCCAACGTCGGGCCATTCCAGGGCTTGCAGAAGGCATCTGACAATATTGACGAGAAGCAGTTGGTGCGCACCGAGGCGATCATCAATTCCATGACTTCGCATGAGCGCGAGCATCATGAAGTCATCAATGGCAGCCGACGCAAGCGCATCGCCCGCGGTTCGGGAACTTCGGTGCAGGAAGTCAATCAGTTATTGCGCCAATATGCGCAGATGCGCAAAATGTTCAAGAGTATGAGCAAGTCCGGATTCATGCAGAAACGTTTAGCAGGCATCAAACTGCCTGGGATGTGATATGTTCCATGCTCGTCTCCACCGCACGTCTGACTGGCACAGGAGGACTGGGTTGCGACATCAGCGTAATTCAAGAATTTTGCAGCTTCTAATCTGCGGCGCGTTACTGTTGCTGCGCGCCTCCCCAGTTTATGCTGCCCAGTGCTGCTCGCACGGGGAATTGCAGCCTCCTGCGCCTTCCCTCGAGCACGGCTACCAGTTGGCCTACAACCTGGATTTTGCCGCCGCGCAGCAGGAATTTTCCGCCTGGGAAAAACTTCACCCGGAGAACGCTCTTGGCCCGGTTTCAGAGGCCGCCGGCCTGCTGTTTTCCGAGTTCGACCGCCTGGGAATATTAGAGTCACAGCTGTTCACGAAAGACTCCAACTTTGAAAAACGCAAGAAGCCGGTTCCGGACCCGGCGCTCCGAGACCGTTTCGAAACCGCGCTGGTGCGTGCCGATGCGCTCGCCAAGTCACAGCTTGAGAAAGAACCCAACAATACCGACGCGCTTTTCGCCCAGGCGCTCACTAACGGACTGCGCGCCGACTACACCGCCCTCATCGAAAAGCGCAACATCGCGTCCCTGGGGTACACCAGAGATGCCAATGCGGCGGCGAAAAAACTGCTGAAGATCAATCCCCAGTATTACGACGCTTACCTGGCAACTGGACTGAACGACTATATTGTCGGCAGCCTGGCCGCGCCCGTCCGCTGGTTCCTGCACGTTGGAGGATACGAAGGCGACAAGAAGACCGGCATCAGCGAATTGAAACTCGCCGCCGAACATGGCCGCTTCTTTGCCCCCTTTGCCAGAATGCTTCTTGCGGTGACCTACCTGCGCGATAAAGACCCCGGGCGCGCCCGCCAACTGCTGGCAGGTCTGCGCGACCAGTTTCCCGCGAATCCATTGTTTGCCCGCGAGATCGCCCGCCTCGATCACAATCATGGCGGTGGCGGCGAATAAAGCTTATTCACCACAAAAGACACAGAGACACAGAGAAAAATTGAGTCATTGGGTCATGGGGACCTTGGATGATTGACGATCCTCCTATCAATGTCGCGCGAAATTCTTCATACAAATTTCATTGATCCGGCCTGAGGCCCGCGGCATCTATACTTGAGACCATCAAAAGATTCGAGGTTAGGCATGCCTTCCAAATTACCCATAGATCAGCCGCCGCAGAACGAAGCTGAAAGCCGAGAAGAGCACGAGCGCGCACTGGATAAAACTCTCGCTGACACCTTCCCCGCCAGCGACCCGCTGTCTTCGATTCCAGATCCTTCAGTTTCTGATCCTGCAAGCGAAGACCCACAGGCGGCGTGAAGGAAACACCGTATCCGCGGCGAAAAGCTTTTGCCTTTCTCTGCCCTCAGCGTCTTTATGATGGAAGGGTCGTCAATGATTCAATGGTCCGATGACCCAATGACTCAATTCTTCTCTGTGCCTCTGTGTCTCTGTGGTAAATGACTCGCCACCACCGTAAACCCCTGATGCAAATCTCCCACCGCTACTTCGAACTCACCCGGTTCCAGCACAGGCTTGTTCTCTGGACCAATGAATGTAAGGTCATCGCGGTCGAGTGTGAATTTGAGTTCTTTGCTTTCGCCAGACGAGAGCGAGATTTTAGCGAAGCGCTTCAGCCGCTTCACTGGCGGAGTAATCGTGGCGAACTTTTGCGTAAGGTAGAGTTGCACAACTTCTTTTCCGCCGCGGTCTCCTGTGTTTTTGACCGTGATTGATACCTGCAGGGGCTGGTTTGCGCTCACTTGTGTTGCGCTCAGGCGCAGGTCGGAATACTGGAAGGTGGTGTAGCTTAACCCGTCTCCAAACTGAAATTCCGGCTGAAAAGCTGTCGGTCCGGAATCGGCATTAGGATCTTCCGAGAAGCGGTGATCATAGGTGAGCAGGGCATTGGGGTGGCTGGGATAAGTGTAGGGAAGCTTGCCATCGGGATTGTAGTCACCAAAGAGGACATCGGCAACCGCCTGGCCGCCCGCATTGCCAGGATTCGGCGCCAGCATGATCGCCTTGGCCAGGCCGGTAATGCGGTGAATGATGCGCGGGCGGCCCTCGGTCATGACCAGTACAATCGGCTTGCCGGCCGCGGCAACCTGCTCCGCCAACCGCAGTTGCGGCTCCGGTAATGTCAGGTCGTCGATATTGCCCGGACCCTCCGCATACGACATCTCTCCCAGGCAAAGAATGACCACGTCGGCGTTTTTAGCGGCTTCAACGGCGGCAGCAATATCCAGTTCTTTGTCTAACGAGGTTCCTGGCACGTAGACAACATTCTCGCTTCCCGCTTTTGCTTTCACCGCTCCGAGGATGGTCGGCTTGTCTTTCGGGTAAAGTGCAGTCTCGCCTCCCTGCCAGGTGTAGGTCCATCCATTGTTCATGGGAACCAGGGAGTCGGCTCCAGGCCCGGTCACAAGAATTTTCCGGGAAGGCGTAAGCGGCAAGAACTTATCGGCATTCTTAAGCAGAACAATGGATTCGTGGGCAGCCTGCAAGGCGGTTTTCTGCGCCTCCGATGAGCCCAATTGCACACCCGATTTCACGCCCAGCAAGGGGTCGCGGAACAACCCCAGCTCCATCTTCAGGGTAAGAATGCGGCGCACCGCCTGGTCAATACGGCTCATAGGCACCGCGCCCTCTTTCACCAGTTCCACTAAAAGATTACTGAAGCTGTAATCGCGCGGAACCATGCTCATGTCAACCCCGGCCATGATAGTTATGCGGGTGGCTTGCTTTTCCGTGGCGGCATAGTGGTGAAGCGTGACCAACCTCTTGATGTCTTCCCAATCTGAAACCACCACTCCCTTAAAGCCCAACTCCTTGCGCAGCACATCGGTCAACAGGTAATGATTGGCATGGCCGGGAACGCCATTCACTTCACCGGAATCCACCATCACAGAGTGTGCGCCGGCCTTCACTGCTTCGGCGAAGGTAGGCAGAAAATACTCTCGCAGTGTGATCTCTGGAATCAGCGCCGGAGTTCGATCGTGTCCGCTGCGGGGAAAGCTATAGCCAACATAGTGCTTGAGACAGGCGGAGACTTGAGTTGGCGAATCAGGATCGTTGCCTTCATATCCGCGCACGGCGGCCACGCCCATTACTTTGGGCAGATAAACATCTTCGCCGAAGGTCTCGTAGAAGCGCGACCATAGGGGCTGCCTTCCGATGTCGAGGATGGGCGAGAACGTCCACGGGATACCGCTTGCCCGCGTCTCAGCGGCGGCAATGTGCTCGGTTCGGAGCATGAGTGCAGGGTCCCATGTCGCAGCCATGCCAATGGGTTGCGGGAACAGCGTGGCCTCGCGGATGTAGTTTGCGCCATGGATGGTATCAATGCCGTAGAGGATTGGAATCTTGAGCCGCGATTTGGCCGCTTCCGCCTGAATCTGGCCCAGCATCTCATGCCATCGTTCCAGAGGGAGCGCTTCGTCGTAGACGTTGAGAAACGATCCTACCCCGTACTCGGCGATGGCTTTCTTCAATTTTTCCGGATTGATCTTGATCTCCTGATTGTGGCCGTCGGAGATCATCAGAATATCGAGCTGCGTCATCTGTCCGACTTTTTCTTTCAGGGTCATCTGCGATAACAGCTTCTCAACAGCGGGGGAATAGTCTTTTACTGATCCGCGAGGCGTGATGTTATTCAGCAGAAACTGCTGGCTGTCGAGCACATCGGTTTGAGCGGAGGCCTGTTGGTCTGGCGCAGCTTGGGAATCCGAGGTTCCTTGCTGAGCAGCAAGCGGAATCGAAAGAGTAAGGGAAAAGCAGGCAATAGACAGGGCTAGAACTCGCTGTAGAGTGGTCATAGTCGGAAGCTTGTCGGAAACGCCACATTCTACAACGTGCAGGCATTAGCTTCCTATTGCATGATTGTGCCAAGACTGCGTTTCTCCGCGGTGAAATTGGCATGAACCTCTCGAGAAATCCAATATTGCCAAACCCGCTCCTTTTACGTGATAATACTTGTTTGTCTATAGCCAGATGACCCCACGGTCAGTCTTGCCACAGATGGACAAAGCCGTGGAGGGCGCAAGGTGCGCCGGCCAGCAAGTTTTCCTAGTCATAGAAAGGACAAGTTTTTCAGTGTTAATGATTCGTTTGGCGCGCATAGGTGCGCGCAAAAAGCCGTATTACCGTATCGTCGTGATCGAAAAAGATCGTGCCCGTAACGGCCGCTCGGTGGAGGTTGTAGGCACCTACAACCCGCGTACGTCACCGGCAACCGTCAATCTCAAACAGGACCGCATTGAGCACTGGGTCTCCAAGGGCGCAAAGATGTCGGAGACAGTCGGCAAGCTCGTCTCCAAGCAGGCGCAACCGGCCGAGCCGGCTCCTGCCGCCTAAGGTTCGTGTTAGCTGTTGGGCTTTAAATTTTATGGAGTTCCCTCGGCTCTAGAAAAAATCAGGAGTGCTGTCACATATGACAGGCGAACCGGGTGGGGACATGCGAGCGCTGGTGGAGCAGATGGCCAAGGCGCTCGTCGACGAACCAGATAAAGTTGCCGTTGACCTTGTGCCAGGAGACGGGGAGAACGTGGTCTTGGAACTGCGCGTAGCGCCCGCCGATCTCGGCAAGGTGATCGGAAAACAGGGGCGCACGGCGCGTTCCATGCGCACCATTCTGGGTGCAGCCGGCATGAAGCTGCAAAAACGCTTCACGCTCGAAATCATGGAGTAGCGCGTATCAGCGAAGGGTTTGTCACCATTGCGCGTGTCCTCAAACCCCAGGGACGGCGCGGCGAAGTTGCTGCCGAATTGCACACCGATTTCCCCGAGCGCTTTGCCGAACAGCAGCGCTTCTTTCTCCTTCGAGCGGATGGGCAACGGGAAGAGCTGGAATTGGAAGAGCACTGGCCGCATAAAGGCCTGGTGGTCCTTAAGTTCCGCGGCATCGACTCCATCAACCAGGCCGAGCTGCTGGCCAACGCCCAGGTGCAGGTTCCAGCCAGCGAGCGAAAGCCGCTCGAAACCGGCACGGAGTACATCAGCGACCTGGTAGGCTGCCACGTGATAGACCTGAGTCAGGGAGCGGCTGAGATTGGCACTGTACGCGATGTACAGACCGGCGCTGGCGAAGCCCCACTGCTGGTGCTGGAACAAGGGAAGAGAGAAATTCTTCTCCCATTCGCGGCCCAATACCTGAAAAAGGTAGATGTGGCCGCCAGGCGCATTGAAATGATTTTGCCGGAGGGTATGCTGCAGCTCGATGCTCCTCTTTCAAAAGAGGAAAAAGAGCGCCAGGCCCAAGGGGAATAATTTTGCGGTCGTTAGAATGAAGTTCGAGATCATCACGATTTTCCCGGACTTTTTCCGCGGGCCGTTGCAGCATGGCATCGTGCGGCGGGCGCTGGAAGCTGAAATCATTGACGTCCGCGTGCATGATTTGCGGGCCTTTACACACGACCGGCACCGCACCGTGGATGACCGGCCCTTTGGCGGGGGCGAGGGCATGTTGCTCAAGCCCGAGCCGATTTTTGAGTGCGCCGAATCGCTGGCCGTAAGCCCGCGTGAGGTGAGGATTGCGGGCCGGGCGACAGAATCGGTCATATTGCTTTCTCCGCGGGGAGAGTTGCTGACTCAGGATGTAGCCGCGCAATTGGCTAAGCTCGATCGGCTGGTACTGATCTGCGGCCGCTACGAGGGTGTGGATGAACGCGTAAGCGAGCACCTGGCTGACCGCGAGATTTCGGTCGGCGATTACATTCTAAGCGGCGGCGAACTACCCGCCGCCCTGGTTGTAGACGCCGTGAGCCGGTTACTGCCGGGAGCGCTGGGCAATGAAAGCTCAGCCCGGCAAGAGTCGTTTACGGCCGCCGCAAGCAGTGCGCGAAAAAAAGGCGCGGAAGAGAACGGTACACCCGCCGTTCCAGATTCGACCTGCGCCTCCGGCGGGCTGCTGGATTATCCGCAGTACACCCGGCCAGCGGATTTTCGCGGAATGAAGGTGCCAGACGAGCTGATCTCCGGCAACCACGATGAGATCCGCCGCTGGCGGCGCCACCGGGCCCTGGAAAAGACTTTTCATCGTCGTCCGGAGCTGCTGGAAAGGGTGGAGCTGAGCACGGAAGACAGGAATTTTTTACACAAGCTGCGGCGTCAAACCGCGAGCTAACAATTTTGGAAGGATTGAATCATGTCAACGGCAACATTACTCGACAAATTAAACGCTAAACTGCAGCGCAACGACATTCCCGAGTTTGTCCCCGGCGATACTGTCCGCGTGCATGTAAGGATTAAAGAAGGCGACAAAGAGCGCGTGCAGGCCTTTGAGGGCACCGTCATTGCCAAAACTCGCGGACCGCAGCGCAGCTTTACCGTCCGCAAAGTCAGCTTCGGTCAGGGCGTGGAGCGCATCTTCCCCGCTAACTCCAAGGTGATTGATAAAGTGGAAGTGATCCGTTCTACCCGTGTCCGCCGCGCCAAGCTGTACTACCTGCGTGGTCTGAAGGGCAAGGCTGCCCGGTTGATCGAAGTTGAGCGCGATAAGCCCAGTACCCAGCCACAAGCCACAAGTTCTAACCCAGAACAGAAGGTGTAAAAAGAGAAGGCGTAACTAGTGTGGCACAGTGCGGCGAGCCCCAAGGGGAAGAGCAGCGTTTGTTGTAGAGCATCCACGAGCCATGTTCCTCTCCCTGCTGTCATGTTGAGCGGACTGTAGGATCTCACAAAGAAGAGATTATTTCCTTGTAGCTTGTAACTTGTAGCTTGTAGCTGGTTATTTATCCGAGAGCACGGCCAGGCGCATCTGGCCGAGGTTGGTGACGTGCCTCATCAACATGTGGGCCGTTGATTGCGGGCCGCCATTCAACAGCTTGCGCAGCTTGCCACGTTCCTTCAAGTCAATCCCAATAATCTCAAAGCTCATCTGTCGCGGCTGCTCTTCGCGCATCAGGACAGCCGCGCGCACCTTGCGCACGCCCACTTGCAGCTCCAGGTTGGCTTCTGTGCCGTTGCCAACGCGGGTATTGGTAGTGCCGAATCCGCCGCCCAGGCTGATGCGATTCACCTGTAATTTCGACTGGCTGCGGGAGGTGCTGACCGTGCCCAAAAGTCTTGCCGTGGGCATCATCCGCGGATAGCGCCGCTGCCGCGACCAGGGACAGCTATTCACCGCATCCAACGGGCCGAAAGAAAGGTCGCTTTCGGTGAGGCCCCGGCCCATGGCAAACGAGCGGCCTTCAAGCGGGTCGATCATCAAGAGCGCCTGGGCGGCCGCAATGCGAAGCTCATGGGCATATTCCCAGCGCATTAACTTACGCGATTCAATCATGGTGCACAGCCGGTTGCTGGCTTTGGTCTCGCGCAGGCGGCCCAGAGCTTCCATGGCCTTGATGCGCAGGTAGTCGAAACCCTCGGTATCGTCATCGAAGGCGATCCGCATGAGCCGCGGGCTGGCCTCGCGGTCACCGCTCATCCCTAACTCGTCCAGCAATATGGGGAGCAGCACGGGGTCAATTTCATCCATGATCTTCAAGAGCAGCCGTCCGCGCTCGGAAGCGCCAGCGGCAGCGATGTGGCGCAAGATCATATCCTGATGGAAGCGGCTCCAAGTTTTTACGCGCCTGGGCAACACCTCTTCCAGGGCCGCTGTATCCAGCCGGCTGAGAACGCCCACGGTGAGCACGGCATCAGCGGGAGAGTCTCCCTTCAGTTTTTCTTTCATGTGCTGGATGGCATGCGGGCCAAGCTGCTTGATCAGAAAGAGAATGCGTTCACATTGATCGCGGCGCACGCTATGGTCAAACTGGCGCAGCAGCTTTTCCGTTGCCGTCTGCGGTATGCAGCGCAGCATTTCCAGCAGGTCGGCCGAAAGCTGGGGAGCGCGGGCGGCTTCGCCCACGAAATCATCCAACCGGTCAAGCACGCCGATGCGCGGCCGCAGGCGCTCGGCGAGCGCGGGGAACTTCTCTTTCAACTCGTCCACCGAAGCAATCGCCTGCTGAATGGCGGTGTACTGCCGGTTGCTGGTCGCTTCCTGGCTGAGCCGTACAAAGGTGGCGCTCAGGGCCTTCTGCAGATCCCCAACGGATTCCTGGATCAATTGGTCGCCCACGACTTGCAGCGCCTCTTGCAACAGGGTGGGCGAGCGTCCATAGTATTCAGCGAGGTGATTCAGCCCCAGCGCGGCTTTCATGCGTCCTTCCGGTTCCTTGCTTTGCACGCACTTGGCGTAGTTCACCAGGATCTTGCCGGGAAGATTGACAGCATCCCGCTCCAGCAGTTCGCCAACATACTGGGCGATGTTGCGCGGTGGAATGCACCAGGCATCAGAAGAAAGCAGGACGCTACGCTTGCCCTGCTCGGGCATCGAAGCCCAGAATTGCCGGTCCAGAATGTCAGCGCGGGTTTCAACCACCATGCCGGCGCGGGCCATTTTTTCTTCCTGGGCGCTCAGAACTTTGCGCAGAGATTCCATCTCACGGCTCATGCGCTCCATCATCTCGCGGACGGCGTTGACCTTGACCTCGCCTCGCTGATAACGGTCCATGGCGAACTTGATGGCAAGGTTTTCAGCCAGTTGGACCAGCAGCGGCGCATCCGGCTGTGCGCTGGGATGTTCGGAGATATTCAGCAGCGCCTGCTGCAGGGCTTGCTGGCCGGCATGCGTGAGTTGCATAACCTGCTGCTGAAAGTCGGCCGGCGTCGGTTTCGCACTTTGATCTGAAGTTTGATTTGAAGCCTGACCCGGGGCTGAGCTATCGCCGCCCAGCCGGGTCAGCATGTGAATAACATTGATGATGTCAGTCTCGCGCGGGGTTTCATAAATTGCCGGCGAATCATCGTCGGTGGCAACCTGGCCACTTGCCGTAGAGAAGATTCCGCTTCCAGGGGTGAAGACTCCGCTGCCGCTGGTGAAAATTCCGCTGCTTGCGCCTTCGGCGGCGGCGATCATCTGCAGGAGTTTTTGCGGGTTGCTCAACCAGGAGCGAAGTTCGCTGGCATGCTCGCCCAGCGAGGTCATGGCGATCTGCGAAGCCAGCATGGAGACTTCAGTCTCATCACCGCTCTGGGCCACGAACCGAACTTGATTCACGCGGATGGTAGAAGACTCACCTAACGTTTTTTTCAGTTCGTCAGACAAAATGGAGGATTTGCTGCCGGCATTCATGAAGGCGCGCACAAAGCGGGAAAAATCCTTTTCGTTCGTGGCCGCCGAAAAATGGATACTGGCGACGCCCGCAGAATTCAGTATCTGGGCAAAGCTGCGCTCGGCAGCGGCGGTCTCGAGGGGAATTCCATCGAGAAGGAGCTGGGTCCCCGAGACTCCCAACAAGACTCCTGTTCTCCTGTCGGGCGGCTGGGCGGCGCATAGCTCTTTCCAGGCTGCGTTAAATTGTTCGGAGGTGCGGGTATGATCGCATCCATACAGGCGGGCGTACTTCAGCAGGATGTTAAGGCTGCGAGCAAAAGAGCGGGCGGCCAGAGAACGAGCGTTTTCTATAGTTCCGGGGGGGGAAGCCACGGTTACCACCTGTTTTAAAACAGTACATAGAGTCTGGCCCGCTGAGGGACAATGCACAATATTACGGAAGTACAGAGTGGCAATGCACCTTGGGGTGTGCGCATTTTATTGCTCAAAACGCCGGCCGCGACGAATTAAGCGAAATTTCCTGTTGCCAGATTCATAAAATGAGTTGAAACTTTAGAGCGAACCGATCAACACGGCACAAAGACATGAGTCCTGGGACAAACACCGGCAAAACCGGAAGAGAACAGGGGATTTCGCCCTCCGCACTGAAGATGCGGCTGCTCAAGAAGCTGCGCTGCACCCAGCGCTTTGAGAAACGTGCCTGGCTGGCTGGAGCAAAGCTGGTGGCGGGTGTGGATGAGGTGGGCCGGGGTTCGCTGTTTGGTCCGGTGGTAGCGGCGGCGGTGATCCTGAACCCGGAAGACCGCATTCGCGGTTTGCGTGATTCCAAGCTTCTGCCCCCGGAACGGCGCGAGGTGCTGGCGGCGCGTATTCGTGAGCGCGCTCTCTGCTTCGCTTTCGCAGCCGTGGACTCGGCCACCATTGACGCCATTAACATCTACCAGGCCTCGCGCCTGGCCATGCTGCGGGCGGTGCAACAGCTTTCCCTCAGGCCAGATCATCTGTTGATTGACGCCATGCTGATTGATTTCGACTGCCGGCAAACCAAGATTATTCACGGGGACGCGCTTTCGGCTTCCATCGCGGCCGCTTCCATCATCGCCAAGGTAGAGCGCGACGCCATGATGCGCGCCATGCACCAGGATTTTCCGCTGTATGGCCTCGCTTCCAACAAAGGCTACAGCACGCCCGACCATGTGCGCAGCCTGCGCGAGCACGGCCCCTCGCCGCTGCACCGCCAGTCATTTGCTCCGGTATGGAATTCGAACAAAGCGCCGCAAGAGGTGCTGGAATTCATGATGGAAGACGAAGGCGCGGAATTGGCGGAGCTGCCCAACCCGGCTCTCACTGCCGATGCCTAGATCTTTTCGGAGGGCGCAGCTTTCGCTGTGCCGTAAGAGGCTAGAAATACTTTCTGTTTGCTCACAGAAGTTCGAGGTGAAAGCGGGTAATCCTGTTGCCCTCGGCATCAAAGACTTCGAGCACAATGCGCGCTTCTGTCGGGACATGATCCAGATGGAATGTAGCTCGATAGATTCGTTCGTCGTAGGGAATCGTGGCCGGTACACCGATGAGTTCTGACTCATCCGGTTCCAATTCGTAGGCATCAACTCCACGGAATATCTTCAGGCGCAGGTGGAGGCCTAACAAGAACGAGCCTACATCCTGCTTGGTTTCAATTTCCAGCGGTGGCTCCTCATCTTTCAGCTTATCGAGCCTTGAGGCGGTGAGGCGAAAAGAGATTTCACCTGGATAATTCTGGACCTTTGTGCCATCCGCACTGACCAGGGCAAGACGGTGCGATTGTTCAACCTTCTGAAGACCTTCAAAACTGCTGCTCTCGGCCGAGGCAATCAAGTCCACATTATGCCCGGCGGGCACCAGCTTCACCCGTTCAATTCCCAGTGGGACTATGGAGTGGTATTTGCATGCCAAACTTGAGGAGGAAGCCACCTGCCCCGCGCTCTGCATGCTAAGAAGGGAAAATAGCAAGGGAGCAACCATCCCAAAGGCCCGCATTTGATTGTGGCAAAACATCTTAAAAGTATTGGGCTTGTGAAATACCTGGCCTATTGTGTGGTTTTGCGTTCCAGTGGGCCGCGTGTTACACCTTTAGGATTGCAATTGCTTCACCAAATCCTGTTCCGGAGAGACTATGCGATTGCTGTGTGTCACCGCCCACCCCGATGACGAAGCGGGCGGCTTTGGCGGCACCTTGCTGCATTATGCCCAAAGGGGAATTGAAACCCACATCCTCTGCCTCACCCCAGGACAGGCAGCCACCAACCGCGGCGGCGCCAAAAGCGACGATGAGTTGGCGGCCATGCGGCGAAAGGAGTTCGCTGCATCCTGTAAGATCCTGAAGGTAAGCCACGGCGAGGTGCTGGATTATCCTGATGCCCGCCTTTACCGCCTGGATTTCTATGCTGTCGTGGAAGATCTGGTGCGCCGCCTGCGCAGCATCCGCCCGCAGGTGGTGATTACCATGGGCCCGGAGGGTTCAATCACGGCGCATCCTGATCATTCTATGGTCTCCATCTTTGCCACCATGGCCTACCACTGGGCAGGCAGAAGCAACCGCTTCCCGGAGCAGCTTAAGCAAGGGCTCGACGTGCACCAGACCCAGAAGTTGTATTACCTCACTGCTACATTCACCATCCCAGAGCGCCCTCCGGTGCTTTTGCCGCCGATCACCGCCACCATAGATGCCGCCGAATTCCTGGAGGCTAAAATCTCTGCTTTCAAAGCGCACTCGTCACAGGCCCCATTATTTGCGCGGGTAGAAAGCACAGTGCGTCAGCGCGGCGGAAAAGAACACTTTCATCTGGCTGCGGCTGCAAAGCCGGGTTTAGTCGAGCAGGAAACAGATCTGTTTCATGGGGTGAGCGAATAAAATTTTCGTAGAGACGTGGCTTGCTCTATCTGCTAAGGCAAAATTCGGCAAACAAAAGCAGAGCCACTATCGCGTTCATCACAAAAACGGTTTGGAACAAGGTGCCGGTTTTGCTACGGTAGATAGCAAGAAGCACAGACGCCAGGATCACCCACAATAGTGTGAGCAAAGCCGATGCAGCTATCGCGCCGAACCACGCTCCCCGTTCTGGTGTATCGAAGGAGGAAGTAGCAAACAACAGCCTTGAGGAAATAGAAGCCAGCAGCACAGTTATGCCTGCTGTTGTGCACCACTTGGTTACGTTTGCCGACCTGGAAGGCGAGTTGGAGCCGTCGGAACGGATGGCATTCAAACCTGTCATTGGCTATGTACTCGGTGGATAAGGTGATTGTGATGGAAGCCGCGCCTCGGAGTCAACAAATTCACGGGTGACATCACCGGCCTCCGATTTGTTAGAGTCCACGCGTTTGCGCAAGTCTCTTGATTTCATTCCGGATGGTTCTCACAAGGGTTGAATATATTGAGAAATCAGACACTATTTAGGATTTTTTGTGCGTGAATTTCCAAATCTCGTCAGAGCATGTACAGTTTTTGTCATTTCATTTTTAGCCGGGAACAAAAAGGCTCCCGATTTGGCGGGAGCCGTGGATGATTCTGTTGTTGACTCTACTGGGCGTGGGGCCGGATGATGTCGCTCAATAGGTCCGGCTTGGCCTGATTGCGCTCCAAATGGGGATATTTGTTGCCTTCGTGGTAATCAATCTTGAAGGTGCGAAAGTAATCGCCGTTGCGGACCAGCAGCTCCAGCGGGGCGGCATTGTTGCTTTGCGCAGCGCGAATCGCCTCATATAAGACCGCGGATTCGTACTTACGCCCATTCACAGCCACCAGAACCATTCCAGGCCCGAGGCCGGCGTTGTAGGCGGGCGAACCGGTTACCACGTCGGTCATGACGTCCTCGCGGTCCAGTATGAATCCCAGGGAGTAACGGAAGTCCGAGGTGTGGCGAAC
Source organism: Terriglobales bacterium (assembly GCA_035651775.1). GTDB lineage: Bacteria > Acidobacteriota > Terriglobia > Terriglobales > Acidobacteriaceae > QIAW01. The sequence goes on along the minus strand of DASREY010000272.1, from coordinate 11,593 downwards.
GCGCTGCTGCACCCGATGCATCGCCGACGGAGTATCGGTAAACACCAGTCGCCAGCCGCTGTTTTCGATTCCGCCCAAGGGCGCTTCCGGTCCATGGCTATGCAGGCGCTGGTTGAAGAATGTGCGCCAGTCATAAGGAGCAACCTGGTTCAATGCGGTCACAAGCTGGTCAAAGCTATAGGGGACGACCTCCGGTGGCCCGCTGGGCAATCCATAAAAAAGCTTGCAGAAATCGTCAATCGATTTCTTGCCTTGCGTGACATTGCGGATAATGGTGTCAGCTTCCAGCCAGATGAGCGCGCCCTCCGCATAAAAATCGGTACTGCGCCGCCATGAACCCCACGCTCGGGTGCGGTTGCCGTAGGTATCCTGCGCGTCAACCGCGGTATCGAGCACATTGCGCCAGGCGCGGCCGGGGCGGTCACGGTCCATCTCTGCGGCAGCCATTGCCAGGTCATCGCGGTACTCATCGGGCGTCCACAGGCGGCTGCGGGCTGTGAAGACGTTCCCCAAATAGGTCGTCAGCCCTTCATAGACCCATAACAGGTCGTCAACCATGGGTTGCTGATAATCGGGCGTGGCCAATCCGGCAGGGCGGCGATATTTCCCATTCCAGGAGTGGGTCATCTCGTGCGGCATCAGGCCGGCGGAGCTTCTGCGAAGATCCTCGTCCACCAGCGCGCCCTCGTTGGTGCGGTCGTCGCTGGACTCATGGTGTTCCAGCCCAAAGTGCGCCGTGTGATTGCTGAGCGTGAGCAGAAAATCATAATGACGGTAGTGGGTTGCGCCGAAGAGGGCGCCCGTTTCCGCCACCAGGTTCTTAAGGTGAGTAACTTCCTCAGGCGTGATTTCCAGCGCGGCAGCACTGTCTGCAGCCGCGTCGAGGTAAACCTTTGGGTCGGTTTCTTTCAACGCAATTCTGGCAAAGTATTCGCCGCTGAGTACCGGTGAATCTATCAAGGTGACAAGGGGAACCGGAGCAAATTGCACGCCATCGCCGCTTTCGCCCGTGGTCTGCAGGGCCGTGCCGTACTTCCATCCCGCCGGCAGCTTCAGGCTGGGAGTAAAAATAATGTCAGCAGCCTTCCAGCCCTTGGGGTAGAGCAACAACTGGTTCCAGCTGACGAGAGTCAGCTTTTCTGTTGCGGAAGCGCCCGAGGAAAATCCTTCAGCTTCGGCGGGAGAAAGATAATCCAGTCGAACCTCAACGGAGCTGGCATCCTGGGGAACGTCACAGTGCAGAGCGTACATATCCACCAGGTCGCGCTGCCAGGGAATTTCTTTTCCGTTGGCGAAGAATTTCAGTCCGGCCAGATCTTCAATCGGGCCGGTAGGCGCATGTTCCCCCGGTAACCACTTGGGATAGTAAAGCGTGAGCGGGCCGGGCGAGGCTTCGATGGTGAGCCGGGCGTGAAAGATTTTACGCGGCGCCTCCGAGGCGTCAACGCTGATGGTGATTTTGGGGGCCGTCTTGTCAGGCTGTGCGGCGGCGACGGCAGCGGAAAGCGAGCATAGAACTAAAACAACGAAAACAGTATGTCGCATAGATGTCCCTAAAAGTAACAAGGAAGAATAACAGAATTGGATGTGCAATACGCAACCGCGCGCCTGTCTTTACGGCAGGGATTCGCCTAGAATAACGTTTATCTAAATATCTAAGGGCTTGGGGCTTGCGGTCCAGCTTATTTCTTTTTCTTCTTCTTGCCGGGGTCGGGCTGGGTCTGGGGTTGCGATATGGCGACACTGGCCAACACTTTATTGAAGGCTTCCTGCGTAGTCATTTCTTTTTTTCCGCCGCGGTTCTTGCGGTATTTGTGCTCAAAATCGCAGGTGCGGCAGCGCACCTGGAGCACCTCTTCGCCCATCATGGCCACAATGGAGTGGTCCATGGTGCGCTTGCAGCGGGAACAATGATCGTCAATGACGTCGCCGAGACGCATATTTGTGGAAGTGTGGAGCTTACTATAGCCGGCTACTGCGCCGGAGCGTAATAACCCTTGCGGGTGCGTACATGCAGTTTCTTGTTGTTTTGTGCTTCGATCTCAATGGAACGGTAGTGGCCGTCGGCGCGGAAATCCGGCGGTTTATATGCCAGCGCGTACTGGCTGCGCAGCTCTTCCTGGATTTCAGAGAAGGCGTTGGCCACATCTTCAATCTTGAAAGGAAAGAATGCGCGTCCGCCGGTGGACTCTGCAATATATTCGAGCACCTTGTCCCCGTGCAGAATCATGCCGCTGGTATTGGTGCTGATGCTGTACACAATTACGTTTGCGCGCTGCGCCATCTCCACGGCCTCATCGCGGCTCACCCGGCTTTGGTTGTCTTCCCCGTCGCTCACCAGAATGATCGCCCGGCGTACTTCCGTGCTGGGGCTGGTGGCTTTCCTCAATTTGTCCCTGCAAGCATAGTAGACGGCGTCATACAAAGCAGTGCCGCCGCCGGGGCGCAGCATGCGCACGCCACGCGAGAGCTTTTCCGAATCGTTGGTGAAATCCTGCGTGACTTCGGCGGTGGTATCGAAGCCGAGAACAAAAGCCATGTCGGTCTTAGGCCGCACAATCTGATTGAGGAACTCGATGGCCGCTTCCTGCTCAAACTTGAAGCGGTCGCGGATGGAATTGCTGGCATCAATCAGCAGCCCGACCCGCAGCGGCAGGTCGGTCTCACTCTTAAAGTCCCTGAATTTATCCACGGATTTGTGGTCGTCGAGCACATGAATGTCGTTCTCAGTCAGGTTCTTGATGAACTTGCCATGCTTGTCGGTGACTGTGAAGATCAGGTTCACTTCGTTGACGCCAACGGTGATTGTCTCTGCTTTCGCATTTTCAGGAATTGCCGGTTGTATTTGAGAGCTGCCGGTATCTGGCGATGTAGCTTTGGAGTCAGGCGTGGGATTGGTTGGCGCTACCAGCGACTCAGCCTTCTGGTCCTGGGCTGGCGGGTCGGCTTTCTGGCTGGCATTTACGGGTGTGCTCGGGCTGCTGGTTGCGGCCGGGGTTGCCGGTTTGCTCTGAGGAGGAGGAGGCGCCGGCGGTTTTTGTTGTTGCTGCTTTTCTTCCAGCACAGCCGAAGGCGCCGAGGGCAACTGGTCAGAAGACTGGGCCAGGGCAGCCGTGGGGAGCATCAGCGCTCCACAGCTTAGAAGCACGCACAATAGAGCTCTACGAACAGAGGGCATGTAAGTTTGATTATAGCCGCGATTATAACCCGAATTTATCAAGGAAATGATAAATTCCCGGAACTTAGGATTACGAAAGGACATAGACATATCTGCTTATTGAGAGGCTCCGCTGCGCAAAGCTGCGAGAAAGACCTCTAACTCAGCCGGCAACTCCGATCGGAAAACAAGCGGCTTCGCCGTTTGTGGGTGAAAGAATTCGATCCCCGCAGCGTGCAGAAAGTTCCTTTTTGGAGGTAGTAGGGCTTTCGTGGTTCCCTGATTACGGCTTTGATTTTTGTACTCTCGCGCGGCGCCATACAGCGCATCGCCAACCACGGGATGAGTGATAGAAGCAAGATGCACGCGAATCTGGTGTGTGCGTCCGGTATCGATTTTGACCTCCAACAATGCGAATTTCCCCCAGCGGGTGTTCAGCCGCTCCAGCACTTTATAGTGGGAGATGGCTTCGCGTCCTTGCCGACCGCGCGTGGTCATTCGTGTGCGCCGCGCACGGTCACGGCCAATGGCAGAGCTAATGGTTCCACCCTCCTGCCGAGGCCAACCCTGCACCAGGGCGAAATATTTTTTCTTCACCTGGCGGCTGGAGAATTGCTCGGCCAGCTTGCGATGCGCCGCATCGCTTTTGGCAACTACGATCAGGCCGCTGGTTTCTTTATCTAATCGATGCACAATACCCGGCCGCAGTTCGCCGCCAACCTGCGATAACTTCCTGAAGTGGTGCAGCAGCGCATTGACAAGAGTGCCGCGATTGCGGGCGCTCTCGCTCGATCCCGCTCCGGCGTGGACCATCATTCCCGCGGGTTTGTTGAGGACGGCCAGGGAATCGTCTTCGTAGACAATATCGAGCGGAATCTCTTCCGGCTGGGCGCGAAGCGGCGGCGGCTTGAGCTCGCCGGTGACGCTGATCTCGTCGTCGCTCTCCACCAGGTAAGAGGACTTTTGCTGTTCTCCATTCACCAGGACTTGTTGCTGTGCGACGAGCTGTTGCACGCGGGTACGGCTCACATCAGCAAGGGTGGTGGTGAGGAACTGATCAAGACGGCGGCCAGCCTGCTCGGCGGTGACGACGAATGTGGCGCCCGATGCGCCGGTTTCAGGCACTACCCTATGAGATTGCTTGCGCTCACGCATGCGCTGAGGTGGCGGGCTCGGGTTGGCGCGGCATTCTCATCCATAACAGGCCGCCGGCGATCACCATCACGATTGAGATCAACTGCGTCATTGTCATCATGCCGTTAAAAACGCTGCCCCGGTCGGGATCGCCGCGCAGGAACTCAAGAAAGTATCGGGCCAGGCCATAGAGGAACAAATAGGTCCCGAAGATTTGGCCATCGAATTTCCTGCGGGGAAACATCCAGACTAATAATCCAAAGTTGAACAGCTCAACCAGGAATTCATAAATCTGCGTCGGATGAAGGGGGACTCCCAGCGGGGTTCCCACAAGTTTGTACGCCAGTGGATTTGTAAATGTTACGCCCCAGGGAAGCTGTGTAGGCTTTCCGTAGCAGCATCCGGCGGCAAAACATCCCAGGCGCCCGATGGCGTGGCCCAGGGCAAGGGCCGGCGCGAAGACATCCATAGTCTTCAAGATGGGCATGTGCTGGCGCCACATATAGAACAGACCGGCAATCACAGCAGCCATAACCCCGCCAGAAAAAACTCCGGCAGATTGCAACAGGTTCAGGCTGAACAGGGTAGAGGGATTGTGAACGTAGAAATCCCAGTCATTAAGAATCAGGAGCAGCTTGGCGCCGACGATGGCGGCAAAGATACAAACGATCCCCAGCGACCAGGCCCGCTCCGGGTCAACGCCTTCGCGTCGGGCAAAGCGGACAACCGTAAACAGCGCAGCAATCATCGCCAGGGCAACCAGCACGCCGTAGGTGGCCAGGCTGAAAGATCCGATCTCGAGTAGGCGGGGAAACATGAGAAGCGCTTAGAAAGATTGTAACAAGAGGGTTTCGGAATGAAGGGGCACGGCGCAGTAATTAAAAAAGCCGACCCACGGGGCCGTGAGGTGAGCCGCTAATGAACCTGTCGTTAGACAGTTTGGGCGCCCTCCGCAGCCCTTTAGGCGTTTCCGCATGACGGAACATTGCTCACCAGGCCGAATTCGAGTCGGGCTCCCGTTCATTTGAATGTTGGTTCAAATAACGGTGATCACCAGCACATGCTTTGCAGGCCGGCTCCTAGTCCGGATGCTAAAGAAATCCGAAGAAGATGGCAAGTGTATCGGGAAAAAAGTTGGAACCAGAATTGCCGAAAAACAGCATTCAGCAGTCAGCATTCAGCCAATACAGTTTTTTAAAAGAAGCAATCGAAAGTTGCTGCCCCTTGTCCGGCCCAACTGAATCTCCAGGCCAACGAAAGCGTTTCGGGGGCTGAATGCTGAGTGCTGACGGCTGAATGCTTGTTTATCCCGCTTTTCGCGCATTCTCTTTCAATACCTCATCCAGCTTGCCTGAGAGTTGGTGCGCCCGCTCATTGTATTCGGAGGCGATGGTGTCATATTTGCGCTTGAGTAAGTGGTATTCATCGGCAATGTTGAGCGCGGCCAGCACCGCCAGGCGCAAGGAATCCACGGTGGAAGTTTGCTCGGCAACAGTGCGCATCTTAAGATCCACATAGTCGGCGAGCTTGAAGATGTAGTCGGGGTCGGTGCCGCGCAAGTTGTAAGGCTGGTCGTAAATTTCCACTCGCACGCTGGTAGCAGTGCCGTTTTGTTTGCTCACTCGTTTCTCCCTTGTTGATGCAGCAGGGCTGCACCGGAAACGTGCCGGTTGATGCGGCGCATTCGATGGTGCGCTTCCGTCTTGCGGCTGGCTATCTGTGATTATCGCGCAGAATCGTCTGCCGTCAACGCATCAATTTGCTTGAGCATCTTTTCCACCCGGCCGCGGACCTCCTCGCGTTCGCGGCGCAGGGCCACCACGTCGCGCCGCAGGGATTCGGTCTCCTCATCGCGGCCGCTGATCTGCTCGCGCAGCCGCCGCGCCTCGCGCTCGGCCGCCGCTTGCCCCTCGCGGGCCTGCTTCAACAGTTCAATGGTGCGGTAGATCTTTTCTTCCAGGGCCAGGAAATCGTCGGAGGATATGCTGGATTCAACTTCAGAGACTGCTTTGACAGACATGGGAGAGTGTCCTTTGGAAAAATTATGTGAGCGAAGTATAAAACAGCATGCAGCGTAGGGCAATCAGAATGAGCACTCAGTAGAGCAGTTAGCACTTAGCAAATTAGCATTTGGCCATTTGACGTTTGATTTCGAACCAAAAGTGCATAACGGTCGCGAGCCGACTCTCTCAGGTAGAACGATTTCAATTCATGGGAAATGTTTAGGGGCCAAATGCCAACCGCTAATTGCTAAGTGCTCCTTAGATTCCCGCCGAGCTTAGTCAAACTCTCGACGATCTTCGCTGCCCAGGCGGCGACTTCGTCGTCACGCAGGGTACGCTCGCTGGATTGGAAGGTAGCGCGCAGCAGCAGCGAATATTTGCCCGCAGGGATGCTGGCTTTCTCGGCATCCTTCCCGCGCAGCAGATCGGCAGGGGTAAAGCTTTGTAATTCAGGGATGCGCAGGCCAGAAAGCGCAGAATGGATCTGGGCATACTCGACCTGGTTATCGAAAACAAACGAGAAATCACGCTCTACTGCGGGATAACGTGAGAGCGGCTTATATTGCGGACGGCGCAGGCCGTGCTTGTACAAAGGATCGAGCAGGAGTTCGGCAACGTAGAGTTCCGGCTTGATCTTGCGGGCCGCGGCGACCTGAGGATGGATTTGTCCCAGCCGGGCCACGGTCTTGCCGTCCATGACAACGCGGGCCGAGCGGCCAGGATGAAAATATTCGCCGGCATTGCTCGCATCGAAGCAGAGGGAGCGGTAGTCGAAGGCCGCCAGCAGGGTTTCCACATCGCCTTTGAGATCAAAGAAAGAATAAGCGCGGAGTGGAATATGTACTCCGCCAGGGGTGCTCTTTCCGGTTGCGCCCAGGCAAATGTGCGTATGCTCCTCTCGCCCACCGCCGGAAAGTTCGAAGACATGGCCTTGCTCAAAGAGCCGAACGTTTTCCGAGCCGTGATTCAGGTTGTAAGCCAGCATGTCGAGCATGCCGGGTACAAGCGAGGTGCGCATCACCGTAGCTTCTTCGTTCAAGGGATTGGCCAGCTCTGCGACTTTTGCCGTAGGCGAAAACTTTTGCGCGTCGGCGGCATTGATAAAGGTAAGAGAGACAGCTTCGTCGTATCCCAGGGCGAGCAGGTTTGAACGCAGACGGGTATCGGCGGCAGCCTCGGGCAGCTCCATCACGCTGCCTACAAACGTCGGCAGGGTATTGTGGAAGTTGTTAAAGCCGTAAACGCGGGCGATCTCTTCAATCAGATCAATCTCGCGCTCCACATCCAGACGCCAGGTGGGCAGTTCAACCAGGAATTCATTCGCAGACTTCTTGCTGACAGCAAAACCCAGCCGCCCGAGAATGCGAACAATATCTTTCTTGGGGATCTCCTGTCCCAGAATGCGCAAGACCTCAGTGTGGCGCAGCCGGACAGGCCGCCGCAGCATCTTGCGGGCTACCACGTCAATCTCGTTGCCGGTCAGTTCGCCTCCGCCAGAAGCCAGGATGAGCTCGGCCACGCGAGCGCAGGCCAGGGAAGTCGCGCCAAAATCGGCGCCGCGTTCGAAGCGATGCGAGGCATCGGTATGCATGCCGTGACGGCGTGCCGTCTTGCGTACGCCGGCAGGGTCGAACCATGCCGACTCGATGAGAATGTTTTTGGTTTTCTCGGTAATCATCGTGTCAAAGCCGCCCATGACGCCGGCTAGGGCCACGGGTTTTTTGGCATCGGCAATGATCAGGTCTTCGGGATGCAGTTTGCGTTCAACCCCATCGAGGGTTTTCAGGCTTTCGCCGGCGCGGGCGCGGCGCACGATGATTGTTCCACCCTCGAGCAGGTCGAGATCGAAGGCATGGGTGGGATGTCCTATCTCGTGCAGGGTGTAATTACTGGCGTCCACGGCGTTGCTGATGCGGCCCGCGTCTAACAGCTCCAACCGCTCTTGAATTTTCTGCGGTGAAGATGTGATCTTCACCCCGCGGATCATGCGCGCGGTATAGCGGGCGCAACCGGGCTTGTCTTCGATTTCGATTTTGAAATCTGCCTTGCCTTTGGCGGCCGGCAGCTTAGGCGAGATTGGCTCCAGGTCGAGATTGTAAAGCGCCGAGCACTCGCGGGCCACCCCGTAGTGGTTCATGGCGTCCACGCGGTTGGTGGTGATATCCATCTCGAAGATGGTCTTTGCGCCTTCGCCATGCACCGATTCCACCGCAATGCCGGCGTGGGTCAATTCATTGGCCAGAGTGCGGTCGTCGGTTTTTATATCCACGAATTCGCGCAGCCATGCGGGAGCAATCCTCATGCGAATTGCTCCAGGAAGCGCACATCGCCCTGATAGAACAACTGGATATCGTCAATTTCATACATGCACATGGCAATGCGCTCCACGCCCATGCCGAACGCGAAGCCGCTGATCTTGGCCGGGTCATATCCGTTGCTTTTTACGAACTCGAAGACGTTGGGGTCAACCATGCCGCAGCCCAGCAGTTCGATCCATCCGCCCTGTTTGCAGATGCGGCAGCCTTTGCCTCCACACTTGAAGCAGCTCACGGCTACATCGGCGCTGGGTTCGGTGAAGGGAAAGAACGAAGGGAAAAAGCGCGTCTTTACCCCGGAGCCGAACAGCGCCTTCATGGCATGGTCGAGCGTGCCCTTCAGGTCGCAGAATGTAATGTCGCTATCTACCGCCAGGCCCTCGACCTGATGGAAGACAGGCGAGTGGGTGGCATCGGCAGTGTCACTGCGATGAACTTTGCCCGGAATCACAACGCGCACCGGTGGCGGCTGGCGCTCCATGGTGCGGATCTGGACCGGCGAGGTATGCGTGCGCAACAGCAGGCGCTCGCGCTGCGGTTTGGATTCCTGGCCGGCAATGAACAAAGTATCCTGCGTGTCGCGCGCCGGATGGTTGGGCGGAAAGTTCAGCGACTCGAAGTTGTAATAATCGGTCTCAATCTCAGGCCCGGTGCCGACGGAGTATCCCATGGCGCGGAAGACGTTGACGATGTCGTTCATCGTCTTGATGATCGGGTGCTCGGCGCCAAGAGGACGGCGGGTGCCGGGAAGAGTGACGTCGAGCTTGTCACCGGAGACCTGCGCGCCGCCTGAAATCTTTCCCTGAGCGCCCTCAACTCGTTGCTCGACAAAAATCTTGAGTTCGTTGACGCGCCGTCCAACTTCCCGTTTGGCTTCGTTGGGTGCGGCCTTCAGCCATAGATCGTTGATTTGGGTAAGAATGCCATTCTTGCGGGCCATCCAACGGTCGCGGAAATTTTTGTAATCGGCTTCCGTTTGGACCGCACCTGCCTCCCCCTCCAGCGCAGATTGCAACTCGGCCACGGCGCGGTCAAGCGCGGCAGCCGAGTAATCTTCGAGTTTAGGAACGGTATACGTGACCCACTCCAGTCAGCTTCGTAGAGACGTAGCTTTGCTATGTCTCTCTGTTTGGTGTGCCCATAAACTATAGGCGCGGCAAACAGAGACGTAGCAAAGCTACGTCTCTACGATACGATTTAGAAATTTAACAAAGCATTTTGGACGGCAATGCTTGTGTGGCACAGCCGTCCCCGGCTGTGTCCCAGATGGCTCCAAGAATCTACGCCGCCGAAGTCCCCAGGGCGCTTTTCGCTTGTTCAGCCAGACCCTTAAAGCCCGCTGGGTCTTTCACCGCCAACTCGGCCAGGATCTTGCGGTCGAGTTCGACTCCGCTCTTTTTCAGTCCGCTGATAAATCGGCTGTAGCTGAGGCCATGCTGCTTCGCGGCGGCGCCGATGCGCACGATCCAAATGGAGCGGAACTGGCGCTTTTTCTGCTTGCGTCCGGAGTAGGCAAATTTGAGGGCGCGCTCGACCGACTCTTTTGCCGAGCGGTAGAGCTTCGATTTTGTGAGGTAATATCCGCTGGCGCGCTCTAATATCTTTTTGCGGCGCGCGCGGCGCTTGGTTCCACGTTTTACGCGGGGCATGGTGTTTCTCCTTTTTTGTCTTTCAGTTTTTCGCGGCTGGAGGCAAGGTCTGCCTCTTCACACGCTTTTTAGCACTCAGCAGTCAGCCAAACTGGACTGCCAATCCGCCAACATACGTAAACAGCGTTTAGGGGCTGAGTGCTGAATGCTGACGGCTGAGTGCTTCTTTAATATGGAATCATCCGCTTGATCTTCGGTGCATCGGCGGGATCCACCAGCTTATTCTTATCGTTCTGGCGCTTGCGCTTGGTTGGCTTCGAGGTCAGGATGTGGCGCGCCATGGCGTGCGCCCGCATTACCTTTCCTGTGCCCGTCTTCTTGAAGCGCTTGGCGGCGCCTTTATGGGTTTTCAGTTTCGGCATTTTGCTTTCCTTCAAAAACTACATTCAAAAAATAATTTTGTTTCGCCTCGCGCACAATTGTGCGCTGCAAGGCGAGCTTGCAACTGCATGTTGCTGCAACCGGAATTTTTTCGGAGTCCTCGCGGCTTCCTACTGCTGCGGCTGCTGTGGCGCTTGCGGCTTGGTGTGCTTCACCGGGGCCTCGGCCTTCTTAGGGGCCAAAATAGCGTGCATAGTGTTGCCCTCCATGCGCGGCGCGAATTCCACGATGGCTTTTTCGCTGACATCGCGGATCAGCCGGTCGATCATGTCACGGCCCAGATTGCGGTGCGCCATTTCGCGTCCGCGGAAGCGCAGGCTGGCTTTCACCTTGTCGCCCTCGCCCAAAAAGCGCAGCACGTGGTTCTTTTTGGTCTCATAGTCGTGGTCGTCAACGTTGATGCTGAACTTGACTTCCTTGACGGTAATGACCTTCTGCTTCTTCTTGGCCGCCCGTTCCTTCTTTTCCTGCTCGTAGAGGAACTTGCCGTAGTCCATGATCTTGCACACCGGCGGGGTGGCGGTAGGAGAAATCTCAACCAGGTCGAGACCGCGCTCACGCGCTTTCTTGAGCGCCTCAAAGGGCGCCATGATTCCGAGCTGACCGCTCTCGTCGTCAATCACGCGCACTTCCCGCGCGCGAATACGCTCATTCATCCGGATAAATCGCTTATCGATGCACGCCTCCAGAAAAACTTAAAACTGGACTTTTGATTATAACAAAGGCTGGTGGAATCTTCCCCCTGTTACGGACTTGCACTCGGACCAGATTCACCACGGAGGCACAGAGACACGGAGAAAAGCAGAACTTTGATACAAAGTACAAAGTCAAAAGGGAATTGCTTCTCCCTGCAGACCATCTTTCGTCAGTGCGGTAATCCCCGCTTCCATCCACTGATTGGCCGGGTGAGCTCCACTCAACTGCAGCTTGAGGAAATTGTCCGTCAGTGCCTCA
>DASREY010000271.1:0-32601 GCA_035651775.1 Terriglobales bacterium | reverse complement strand
GACGCGCAGAGTGTAAAAGCGGCCGTCGAAAGCCTCTACCACCGCCTCTGCCGTGATCTGCGCACCGATTCCGCTGGCGGCGCGGTGCTCAATGTTAATGTGCGTGCCCACGGTCAGCTCTCCTTGTTCGCAATAATCCTGCATAGCACGAAAGGCGGCGGTCTCCATCAAGCGAACCATGTTTGGCGTGGAATAGATGGGCGGCAGCATGTCGTGATGCGACGTGAGCGTGTGCTTGAATTCAACGGTCTCGCGCGCTTCACCACGGGCGCCGATGGGAACTGATTTGGCCATGAAATTAATTTAACCACAGAGACACAGAGACACAGAGGCAGCAACATCAGTTTTTTTCTCTGTGTCTCGGAGATGGATGTAATGCCCCCTGGTTACTTCCAAGGGCAATTGGTTATGCGGCCGCTCGCGCCAGCCGCTCGCGTTCAATGCCGTCCAGCGCCACCCACAGGGCTTGCGCGGTTTTTTCAGCGGCAGTGAGGGCCTGGGTGATGCCGTCATCCCCAGCCATGCTGATTTGCTCTTCCAAAAGGTTCCGCCAGACCTCAGCGTGGCGCACGTCAGCGGTGGTGTGCAGGGTGAAATAGTTGCAGGTTCTGGAATCCGCGCCGTAACGTTCGCGCAGGCCCGCGGCCTTTTCTTTGGCTACGCGCGGTACCTGCGATTCATAGGCATAAAATGCCGCCAGGGCTTCTGCGGGGGAGCCTTCTTTTGCGATCTTTTCAAAGGCAGCGATCAGCTCGCCGATCTCTGGAACCGGCTTGCTTCCCTTCACCACCGTGCGATTTGCGCCCATGCCCTCGGCAAAGTCGAGCCAAAGCTCCGCGTGCGAACGGCGGTCAATCGAACCGGCGCCTTCTTCATCCGCGCGATTTTGGGAAACCGTCTGTGCCATTTCCGGCGTGGCGCAGTGGTCGTTGGCTGTATTCAACCGTTCTTCAAAAGCTCTCAGGTATTCGGGGAAGGCCGCCACGTGATGGTAATAATCGGCAGCATAGGCGCGCAGATCGTCGCGCGTGAGCTGGCCCATGGTCCAAGCCTGATAAAAAGGGTGGCACAGCAGATCGTATTTCGCAATACGGGCGTTCAGTTCCTGCCAGAAGGGACGTAAGTTCATGAGTGCTCCTTGTTCAAAATTATCAGATAAGTAGCCACCATCTTCCTACAAACGTAGGGCTGGGGGCAAGTTGCGCCGAAACAAATGGGACTCAACATTACGGCTGCGGTTCAGGCAAAGCTGAGTGGGATGTTACAAGGTTGGGGGCAGGAAATGCAATTTCATGGGAAGCGCGAGTCATTGCCGCTCTTGTTAATGATGCTTTACCTGATAATCGGCGAAAGTGAGTTCCATCTGGTTGGGCGTTCCGTCGTACACCGCGTCCAAGTTTACTTTGTGCGGCAGTTGCAGTCCATTTACATCCTGATAGTCAAACTGCGCATTGATGTGAGTCGTGCCGGGTCCTGACTTGGGCTCGTAATTCCCCTCATAGCTGGAGAGAACCAATCCTTGCTGCGTCTTAATCAAGGTTGGCTTGATAGAGCTGCTGAAGGCGCTGGTTTGGACTGTTATTTCGGTGATGACAAGCTCTTTGGTCATCCGAGTCGTGACATCAGCCTCACCGTCTTTGTAAGACAGCCGATACTCGCCGGCGGTCTCCTCCAGTTTGTAGTCGCTCTCAACTTCCGGGAAGGGAGAAGTCAACATGAACACAGACCAAGTGGCAAACAAGCCTGAGACCGCCTGCTCCATGCCGCCATAAATCTGGTCGAAACCATCCGCTACCTGCCGGCTGGGTGGGACAACGTCGGTGTGATGGGTGACTTTGACATTTCCACTCGGGTCGAGACTCATTGCGAAGTGGAGGCCATCCAGCAATTTCAAGCTGGCGTCTGCGCCAGGTGGGTCAGCTTTGATCTGGTCCTTTAAAGTGACCTTCCAGTTGGGCGTGATGCTCGATTCATACGAAACCAAGCCAAGCCTTCTCAGGCTGTAATAGCTGTCGCGGGCCCGCTGGACGACTTGTTTTCGGTCTTTATTGGCTTTGTCTTGATCAGTTTGATCGGCGCCATGGGCATATGGCAGGGCCAGGTTCCACAAGCCACAACAAATAAAAGCAAAGAGCCACAACTTGAGCCTTATGGGTGCTTTCAACTCCGCCTCCCGGCAACTTCGTCTCTCTGGCTTGTATCACGAAAGGAGCCGTTCAGTGACGCAATTTTAACCAAGGCAAGATATTGGGGTCAGTCAACTTCCCAGCCGTTTAGGGAGCCGGAACTCGTAGCCACGAGCCTGGTTGGCCTTTACGGTCTTATCCAGATCAAGGTCGGCGAGCAGGATCTTGTGAGTGTCATTCCCTCCGGCGATGTTATAGAGCGTATCGCCTACGATGGCGTAGTTGCCTATTTCGAGCTGATGTCCGTCGCGGAAGACCAGGATTGTAGTGGGTTGGGCATCGGTGGCAGAAGTTCTTGCCCCAGTGTCGGTCATTGGTTCGACATTGGCCGTCTGGCCGGCTGGTGAAATGCTGTGCTGGTAAGACTTAATCGGCGGAGGCGTATATCCCGGCCGATTTTCAAAAATCGTGGGCGCCGGCGCCTCGGGCTCGACAGCCTGCTCGGTTGGTTGCTGCTGCTGCTGATCGCCGTAATTCGTCTCATCGTAAGGCGGATTGACGTAGTAGGGGTAGTAGATCGGCTGCCCGGCTCTAGAACAGCCCTCGGGTATGGCGCAGCGGAAGTGACGGTCACGGTCGCGATCGTGATCGCGCTCAGGATCGCTCGTCCTGAAAATTGGACGATTCAAGTTCGTGCGCGCTGTTGTGCTGGTAGAGTTCGCGCCGCGTGGAGTAGCCGGGGCCGAACCTGGGCTCATGGGAGTTCCCACGCCGGGGGCAAGCATGACTCTTTGACCGGAGGCATTTTGCACCGTGCCCCTGTTGTCATTCAACGTTGTTCTCGGCCGGTCGCTGGAACCGGCGGTATAGATCCTGCTTTGGGCTTTTGCGGCTAAACCGGTTACAGCCACCATCGTTAAACCGGCGAAAAAACTTGTCCATCGCATAAAGCCTCCAAATGCGTCAATGCTCTTCAGGCACTGGCAGGTGTCATTCAGTTTCCCTGTTGTGGCAGGCGGAAATCATAACCCCGGTCCTGGTTCACTTTAGCTGTCTTATCGAGGTCCAGGTCAGCCAGCATGATCTTGTGTGACTTATAGTTGCCTGTCAGGTTGTAAAGCGTGTCGCCTACGATAGCGTAATTGCCGATCTCAAGCTGGTGCCCGTCTCGGAAAACCAGGATGGTAGTCGGCTCAGGCTCGGTGGGTGTGTTATCAACTACCGGGTTCGCGGCGGGCCGGCTGGGAGCGGCGGAATTATCTGCCTGCGCGCTGGCAGGAGGCGCCATGGGCTGATAGGCCTTAACCGGCGGCGGCTGGTATCCGGGTCGGCTCTCAAAGATTGTGGGCGCCGGCTGCGCAGCCTGATCATTTTCCTGTTGCTGGTCGCTTGGCTGCTGTTGTTGCTGGTCGCTGTAATCGGTGGTGTCATAGGGGTAGTACACCGGTACTGCAACGGGCACAGCTACAACACGATGATGACGATGGAAGTCGCCCTGGTGGTCGAAACCGTTCGCCCTAAAAATTGGCCGGTTAAAGTTGAAACGAATGTTCGGTGGCGCGGGCGTAATCGAAGTCGCGCTGGCTGGAATGCCGGGCGCAATATTGTTGGGAGTGATTGAAGTTGCCGAGGCAGGGATCCCGTTGAATACCACGCCGCCGCGGTCGTTACCACCTTGCCACATTCTGCCCTGCGCACTCGCTATTGAAACGGTGATCGCCAGGATCGCCAATCCAGCGAAAAAGCTCGTCCGCCACATAAAGCCTCCGTATATCGCGCTCTGACTTTCGGGCCTGTACACCACATTTTAGATGTAGCCCAAGACAAAAAGTACATAAATATTTGTAAGTGGCCACTTACTATTCCTGCAGTACCTGGTGGACAAGGTGGATCGCAATCGACCCTTCTCCCACAGCCGATGCTACCCGTTTGACGTTGCCCGCGCGGACGTCGCCCACCGCAAACACGCCCGGCAGACTGGTCTCAAACAACAACGGAGGCCGCGCCAACCGCCAGTGGGCAGCCGCCAAATCTTCGGGCTGCAGGTCAAGCCCGGTCTTGACGAATCCCTTGTCGTCCAAGGCTACACAGCCGTTGAGCCAACCGGTATTCGGGGTCGCTCCCGTCATCAGAAACAGATGCTGGATCTCGCGGGCTTCCACCTCGCCTGTCTGGTTATTGCGCCAGCACATGCGTTCAAGCTGGTCGCCGCCATCGAGGGCGGTGATCTCGGTGTGGGTTCGCAACTCGATCACTGGATTTTCCTCGATGCGGCGAATCAAATACCTGGACATCGTCTCCGCCAGGCCGTCTCCTCTTACCAGTATGTAGACACGCTTGGCCTTCTGCGCCAGGAACACCGCCGCCTGGCCGGCCGAGTTGCCGCCGCCCACCACCACAACCTCATCGTGTTCACACAACTGGGCTTCTATGAACGTAGCGCCGTAGTACACGCCGTTCCCTTCAAAACGCGCCAGGTTAGCAAGCGGGAGCCTGCGATATTGGGCCCCCATTGCCATGATGACGGTGCGGGCGGCCAGTTGCGCACCTCCCTCAATCTCAACCACGTAGGGCTTGCGGTCGCATAGCAGCCGTGTGGCGGCGCGGGAAATGAGCACCTGGGCCCCGAACTTCTGTGCCTGCACGTTGGCGCGTCCGGCCAATTCCTGACCCGAAATGCCGGTAGGAAAGCCAAGATAGTTTTCGATTTTAGAGCTGGAGCCGGCCTGACCTCCGGGAGCGTTGGTTTCGAGCACAAGCACGTCGAGCCCCTCGGAGGCGGCGTAGACGGCAGCCGCGAGTCCGGCCGGACCGGCGCCCAGCACAACCACATCGCGCACCTGGGTTTTATCAATGGCCTGATTGAAGCCGAGGCAGTCTGCCACCTGCTGATTGCTTGGGTTGCGCAGTGCGGTTTTTCCCCGGCAGATGAGGACTGGAATCTCCTCCACGGTCACCTGAAAGCGATCGAGGAATTCCTGCGCGCTGGCATCGCGTTCGAGGTCAATATAAGAGTAAGGATGACCGTTGCGCATCAGGAATTCCTTGATGCGCAGCGTGCCCGCGGAATGGCTCGACCCCAGCAGAATCACGTCGCCCAGCCCGCGGGTAATCAGCTCGACCCGCCGCATAATGAAGGCGCGCATAAAGATGTCGCTGAGCTCGCTGTCGGTCTGCACCAGCTTTTGCAGGCTATCGCGGTCAACCTCGACGACCTCTCCCGCCTCGCCCATGCGGGCACGCACCACACTGCTGCGGCCCGAAAGCATATGGACATCGCCGGCGAACTGGCCGGCTTCGTGAACAACAATGAGCTCACCTCCCGGGGGCCGCAGGATCTCCAGCGTGCCGCTGATCACCAGAAAGAAGCGCCGGGTCTGCTCGCCTTGCTCCAGCAGAACCTCGCCGCTCTGGACAAAACGTTTTTTGCCGTGGGCGGCGACGCGGGCGATTTGCGCAGGGTTGAGCTTGGGGAACATCTGCTCGCGCCGTTCCGGCGGAATGGATGCCGACTCGGGGACCACGGGGATCATGGTGCTCATGAGAGTTGTCCTTCTGAAAGTTTTCGCTGCAGCGTCTCCGTTCGCAGCGATTTTGGTTTTGTTGTTCGAGCTGCGCGCGCGGCGGGAGCGAGCCTCTGGAGCAGCGCTATTATTTGGGCAGTTCGCCGGGTTCTATTTCATCCACGTAGCACCACATCCAGCGCTCTCCTGGCTCGATGGAGCGCACCAGCGGATGCCCAATACTGCGATAGTGTTTAGTTGCGTGTTTATTCTTGGAGGAATCGCAGCACCCCACGTGACCACAGCTCAGGCACAGGCGCAGATGCACCCAGTTATCGCCGGTCTTAATGCAGTCCTCGCAAACGTGTTTGCTGGTATTCGTGAATTTTATCTGGTCAAGATGCGTGCATTGGGCTGCCATGGGGCCTCCTATCTTAGCTTGCCGGAAAGCGTTGCCGGGACGTCAAAAAAGCATACGCCTTTTGCAAACTTTCCTAAACGTCATTGTACGGCTGCACCCATGATGTTTTCCGACAGCAGTACAGCAAGCAAAACCCATTGGATGCTGCTGAGAAGATTTAGATTCTGGCGTGCCTGGCTTTGTATCAGGACACGAGTTCACTGAGGAAAAGGTTCTTAAAGAGCTTGGGCCTGGCCTGGGTTTCTAGCGCAACCAAAAGACCAAAACCACTTGTGTAGCAACCATGACAAAAATCACGGCTTGCGCCCAGCCACGATATTTCGATTCCAGCAGATCGGCCGCAATTCCACCCACAAAGACAAATGCGAACGGCGCCATCCAAATTACCGGCCAGCTTCCGGGAAATTGCAGCAGGCTGAGCAAAGCAATCACCAACAGCGGAGTCCAGTTCCCAAAGTAGCGTGTCCGCTTCCAGGCAAGAAAAATGGCCAGCGCCCCGGCGATGAGGGCTGCAGTGGGCAAGTTCGGAAACTGGAACCAAGTCATAAATACATCGCCTTTGGGAATGGTGGGCCGGAGCGCCTGCCCGGCTTGCGAGAACGATTTCAGCAATGACGTATTCCACCCATAGCAACCCCATAGGAAAACGGAAGCTACCACGAGCGCCACAGCCAAAACGGCCATCGCGGCCGGCTTGCGATCAGGCGGAGAGAGATACAGCATAAAGAAAATCGCCAGCACGATGCCCAGCAGGGCCGCGCCCAGGTGAGCGGCGGCGGTAAAACCGAATGCCAGGCCGAGCAAGACAATGCGCGGCGGCCAGCGCCGCGGCGGCGAGTAAAGTGTATGTCCAACGCCAATAGCGGTGTATACGATTCCAAACAGTCCCCACGAGGCGATGATTTCCGCATTGACAGATGAGCTGAAGCGAATCACCAGCGGAGAAAGGCAGAACAGCGCCAGCGCCACGTATCCGCCTTCATTGTTGAAGAGCCGGCGTGAGACCCACCATAACGCGCCGCCCAGCCACAGTCCGAAAATAACAAATGGCAGGCGATAGAGCGCAGACAGAAGCCGGGTGGCCTGGGGCTGAGGCGGCCCTGGCTGTGTAGGCTCTCCTGGCGGCAATGGTTTCTGCTCGTGCCGCTGATCGAACCAAGGCTCAAATATTCGCGTGACACGGTACATCAGGATCGAATCCGTAACCGGATCTTTTCGCAGCTCCGGCTTGATGGAAGCGGTGATCTCGACGCTACGGCTAAGCGCCTGTATCTCATCAGACGAAAGCGGAGTTGTGTACGACGCCAGGACCGCCTCGAGCGCAAGCGCCAGCAGCAGAAGGCCGCCAAAAACCTGCGGACGCCTGATCTCTATCCCAAAAAAGGTCACAGGAGAGTTATATAGAAGGTTGGCCGGAGAGTCTAAAGCAACAAGCTATAACAATTTAAGCCAGGCTTGCGCGCAGGCGAGAGCGAAGCCGCTTGGATCGAAGCGGAGCGCACAAATTCATGTTCCGCAGGCTGATTTCAGCAACAGGGATGGTCCTGACCTTATGCCCTCAGAATGCCGGCCACGGTTTGCAGCAGCACAATTGGGTCATCGGAAGAATCGAGGGCATGGTCAGCCCCTTCCAGCTCCGGCTGCCCATTATGACGGAGGGCCAGCACTGGCGCTGTGCAGCGCTTTCTAAGCTGCTTCAGTATCAGCTTTCTGTCTTTGGCAGGAATGCTATGACCCACCACAACCAGGTCAAAAACTTCGGTCGCAGAATGTTCTATCACTTGCGCAACATTCAGCGCGGAGCAAACCTGAAAGCCCGCGCGCGAGAAGAGCATTTCGCGGGTGGTAGCCAGGGTTTCATCGTAGGAGACCGACAGTATCTTGCGGGGGCGAAGAGACTTTGCCCGATCGTTTTCCGCGGCGTTGCGAAGCAATGGCGAGACATTCGCAAGCGGGACACCCGCAAATTTCAGCTTCCGTTCTGCCCTGCCTGGTTCCATCGCGGCGCCCCCTTTCGCAATCTCTTTCAGAGTACGCGCTTGCCGGCGATACGGGGAAAGTCGTTAAGGCTTTTCCGGCAAGCTTTGGAAACGCTTACTTCACGCCAATCCGCTGCCAGGCCACGAAAGAGTCGAAATAGGGACTTGCCGTTATACCGTAATTGAACTATTCCGAGTTTACTATTACTATACGTTTACGATACGTGTTGCCTGGGAGAAGGCATGAAACAACAAGGCCCATCGAGGAATCGCAAGCTCGTTTTTGAAACTGTGCAGCAGATTGACGTTCCCCAAAACCGCAACGGCAAGCATCGCAAGATTGTGAACGCGATCCTGGCAGACTTGGAAGAGCTGGCCCCCGGCAGCGCTTTGAAGGTTCCGCTGACGGCATTGCACGACACCAAGGAAAATGTGCGCGCGGCGCTGAGCCGCGAGAGCAAGAAACGGAGATTGGCCATCGCCACCGCCGCCGATGGCGAATTTCTGTACGTATGGCCGGCAGGGTTGAAGCCTTAAGAACTTTAGACCGCAAATCACAGACTAAGCAGGCGCCATCAACCGGATGCGGTCCCAGGGATCCATGACGATGCCTTTATCCAGAATTCGATCGAGAATGTCGATGAATTTGGGGCCGACATGCAAACACCCCGGAGCCAGCGACGGTTGCGCGCTCCGCCCCGTTCGAATACGCAAGCGGGAGATCACGGCGACCTCATACCGCAAATATGTCTGAATCGAAGCGGCCACGATCGGAGGCGCAATCTTTCGTAAATCAATCCCTTTGGGCTGAAGTCTTACCCAAGCGTCCAGCACGATGCCATTGTCCAAAAGCCGCTCCAGGATATCGATCAGACTTGCGTGATTAGGTTCGATTCTCAAAACTGCTGTCCCAAATCCAAAATCACAGAACTGCCAGAGTTGGTGGTTGAAAGCGCTTTTCTATCCTGACTGACGATAGGAAAGCGATGCCGCGCAGAAGCGCCTATTCATATACATCAGGTCGCGAGGGTCGCGAAAGTCCGTGTAATTAACTTCTTACAGAAAGTTTATCACCGAAAACAGATCATGATGTATATCGAGATTTGATTTTCGTGAACGCGCCTTCTTACTCCTGCTGCGAATCCTGCATTTTCCTCAGAAAATCTTCGAGCTGGCGGCCAGGAGCGTTTTGAAATTGTTCCTTCAGCATCTCCAGAGCCTGCATGCGGTCGAGGCGAAAGTTGCGGAAATCCTGGCGTGATTCGCACCAGGCCGCCAGGGTCCACGAACTGCCCCAGAAGTAAACGCCCAGCGGATGCACAACCCGGCGCGAGGGACGCTGGGCGGAGTCGAGATATTGCATTTCTATTTTTTGCTGACCCAGAATCGCCTGCCGGATGGTTTCCAGTCCCGCCGCCACCTCCGCGCGCACATGAAAGCTTGGGGCAAACAACCGGGTGCGCTCTACCTCTTCGCGCCGGCTGTGCGGCAGCGCCGAGGTGATCTTGGCGATCGCCGAGCGCGCATGATGGGCCATGCTGGGGCCGCCCCAGGCTTCTACCATGCGTGCTCCGGTGACGAGCGCCTCGACTTCATCCAGGGTAAACATGATGGGCGGCAGATCGAATCCTTTGCCGAGCCGGTAGCCAACGCCAGCCTCGCCTTCAATGGGAACGCCGGAAAGCGAGAGGTCTTGCATGTCGCGATAAATCGTCCGCTCAGAGACCAGCAGCCAGCCCGCGAGTTGGGCGGCGGTGGTGAGACGCCGCCCTCGCAGGTGCTGCACGATTTGAAACAGGCGATCGGCGCGCCGCATGGTGCTAGTTTATCGCGTGCAAACCAACCGTATTGTTTTCTGTGTCAATGATCTTGGCAAAAAAACCCATACCCTCGGGAAGAGCCGTCCTGGGCTGAACAATTTTGCCCCCGGCAGATTCAACCCGGGCCAGAACTGCATCGAGTTGCGGATCGGCATTCAGGTAGACAATGCTGCCATCTTTTCCCGGATGGTTGCCGTCGCCCTGGATAACGCATCCGCCCACAGCCGGAGCCTCGTAAGGGAAGACCGCCAACCGCATCGGCCCCATCGTCTCGTGCCGCAGGTTGACGGAGAAAAGAGTCTCATAAAACCGGCAAGCGCGATCGAAGTCGCTCGCCGGAATTTCGAACCACACTGCACGGTTCATACGCTGTTGCTGTTTCGCTGTCATGGTAACTCTCCTTGTCGGAATGAAGTTCACTGCTCAGTTCGGAGAGTAACAAGGCCCTCCTGACAGCGTTATGTCAGGAGAGTTTTTGGGTTATTCAGGCACAAGCATGAGAAAATTTCGGATGGAATACATCCCATCTGGCCAAGTTCTCGCATCAATGAGATTCCGCCCCTCAGGCCATTCAACATTGTCGAGAAGAGCTTCTGAACACATTGTCTGATTGTCATTCCGCATGTAGTACGTCCTCAGCCAATGACATTCTGGGCTCAACCGAGGCAACAACCTTTCTTTTAGCTGTTCCAACAGCTCTCGGAAGCCAAGATCGTGGACATGTAAATGGTCGTGAGCACGCGAACGTTGAGTAAGCATCGGGCCCAGACAGACTCGCCATTGATGTTGGTCATTTTTCCATATCTCCCAGTCCACCTGATTCGAGCCCGCCGCCGCTTCGACCAATACCGCGAGCAGGACATGAAATGAAGCATGGGAGAATTTCTCGAATGCGTTCATGCCCGCCTCGCGTTCATCATCTCCAATACCGGCAAAGGATTCGATAAGCAACTTATCTCCAAGCAAGGGTGCCTGGACTCGTATATCAAGTTGAATAATTTTGGGGTGGACGCGTTGGACAATGGCGGCTGAAAAAGCAACTCCAGCTTTGGGAATCACTACCCGCTCTACATCGCGAGAAGACGGCACGCCATGTGAATCCAATAACTCCTGCAAAATTGCAGTTACGTCAAAATCCAGGTGTAATTTATTCTCTGCCGCCCAGCGGCACGCCTTCCAGCGACTTCAGCCTGCCCACCGGATAGCGGTTCATATGCGGGTCCCACCAGGGCGAGTGCTGGTAGAAAAAGTTCAGTCGGGCATCGGGGCTGGCGGCGAATTTGGCGTCGTTGGCGACTTTGTTTTCGAACTCCTGTTTCAGTTTGGGATCTTTGGCCATCATGTCGCGAGCCAGTTTTTCAAGCACGTAGCCTTCGCCATATTCCTTCTGCTCGAAGATGGCGTCGAAAAATCCCCAGTTGACGGCCGAGTCGGGCCCATCAGGCTCGAGAAAATGAATGGCGACTTTGGCGGCGCGCTGGTCCATCGGTACGACGGCCGACCCTGCGGGGAACTCTAGTTTTTCCTGCACGGTCTTGCACATGGATTGATTGCGCGTGCCGGCCTCGCCACCTCCGGCTCCGCCGGTCACGGGAATGCGCCCTTCAAAGGGATGCTCCTGCCAGGTAGCGGTGCAGCGATAGGTTTCAACTTCACCGGTCCAGGGCGCGGTCGTGCGTTCGAGATGCAGGCCGTGTGCCTGTAAGACATCGATCACCTGTGTCCATTGCGCGGGAACGATGTAGGCGCGCGGCGGGGCCACCGTGAGCACCGGCTTCAGCGTGGTCTGGCGCGGGACATCGAATTCCGCCGGCTCGTGGCTATACTCGATGCGCATGGCGCCGGAAATTTCGCTCAGGCCGCGGGTGTATTTGTATCCCAGGAAGTGAAATGGCCGGGTCTCACCTGTTGGCACGAGCTGCAGCGGGAAAGCCGCTCCGGAATCAAACTGTTTTCCGGCGGCCACCGTGGCAGCGTCGGCGGCGCGGTTTAGGGCGGTGAGTTTGCCGGCATCGCGGTTGATGGCCTCGAGCAGCGCGCGCAGAATTTCGTAGTTGCCGGTCACCCGCGTCTTGTAGTCCTTGAGCATGTGCAACTCGACCAGCATGCCCGGACGGTTCTGCAGAATCATGTAGCCGGTGGAAAAGCGCGGCGTATCTTGCGTGGTGGTGATTCCCTTCGTGGGATCGTTGTCGTCGGCCAGATTAATGTAAGGCGCAACTTTGTGTCCGGCGGCGGTGACAGATTGATCGAGGTAAGGCGCGAGCGTATCCCGCTGCCAGGCCGCCAGCGCGGGATCGACATCCGGCCCGGTGTCGAGCGTATAGGTCACGTCATATTGATAATCGGCGCCGTCGGTCACATGGTCGTCTACAAAAAAATCGGGGAGCCATTTGTTCCACAACTTCAGGAAGGCGCGCGTCTCGGGCGCATCCGCCTTGAGATAATCGCGGTTCAAATTCAGGTTCTGCGCCTGGGTGCGCCAGCCCATCTGCTCCGGGCCGTTCTGGTTGATGCGATTGTAAGGGCCGAAGCGCTCGTGACCATCGGCATTGTAAATCGGGATGATGAGCACAACAGCGCGGTCGAGCAACGCGGCTCTGCTCTTGTTGATCACCATGTCGCGCAGCAGCGCTAGGCAGGAATCTTTGCCATCCATCTCGCCGGCGTGGATAGCGTTCTGGATCAGCACAATGGGGTGATTCGCCTGATGCAGCGCCGCAGGATCGAAGATACCGTCTTTCGACACAGCCACAACCACCAGTTCGCGGCCCTCGCCTGTCTTGCCGAAGGTTTCGACTTTTACCTGCTTCGGAGCAGCCGCCGCCACGCGGCGCACATAAGCCATGGTCTCGTCATAGCGCGGCGTGGTGCGGTAGTCGGAAATTTCCGCAGGCGTGCGCCAGTCGGCGGCATCAGGAATGCTTTTTTGTGCGAATACCGCGGTTACCAATAAAAAAAAAGAGGTTGCGAATGAACACCAGGTTGTTCTTCTCAAGCACTCACTTCCTTCTTCTTGCAGATCGCGCTGGGCGGCGTGTCTTCGTTTTTTCCAGCAACACCGTCACATGCGCGATGGCCGCATTGTCTGTCCCCATGCCTTCGGGAGTCTTGGCTTTGATGCCCACGGCTCCGGGTTTGATTCGCAATAATTCAGCCACCCGCGCCTGAATTTTGGCGGCGTGTGGACCGATCTTGGGCTCGGCCAGGATCAACGTAGAATCCACGTTGGCAATGGCATAGCCGGCGCGCGCCATCTGTTTGAGCGCTTCTTCGAGGAAGATGGCCGACTTTGCGCCCTTCCACCTGGGATCGGAAGGCGGAAAGTAGCTGCCAATATCGCCCGCGGCAACCGCGCCCAGCAGCGCGTCGGTAAGAGCGTGCAGCAGCACGTCGCCATCGGAGTGTCCGGCAAGCCCCTTGTCGTGCGGCAACTCGATGCCGCCGATCATCAGGGGAATGCCGGGCTTAAATTCGTGAGAGTCCCACCCATAACCAATTCTCATCATAAGATCAAAAAACCTACCGCGGATTTCACGGATTGCGCGGATTTTTCTTGTTTCTGTTTTCCAAAATAAATCTTCGAAACTCGGCCTTTGGACCAAAGTTCAGCAATAGTCCTACTTCGAACCGTGTAGCGCGCAAATAGTGCAGGATCTGGCCTTCTGTTGAATTATCAATGTGTTTGAGGGCTTTAAGCTCCAGAAGAACACGATCTTCAACTGTAATGTCAGCTCGAAAATCTCCTACGATCTGTCCTCGAAAAGACACTGGCACCGGATGTTCAACTTCAATCCTCAAGCCCATTTCAGTCAGAGCAATTGCCATAGATCGCTTGTAAACCGACTCCAGAAATCCTGGCCCCAGTTCGTTATACACGCCATAAAATGCGCCGATGATCTTCTCAGTCAACTCGGCGTGTTGAAGGACCGGCTTGGGAGCACTGCCCATAAACTGAATTACCAAATGCTAAATTTGATCCGCGAAAATCCGTGAAATCTGCGGTAAGTTTTTATTTCTTGCCCAGGAAAAATTCTGCCAGTTCCATGTCTGCCGGTGTTGTGATCTTGATATTGCGCGCCGAGCCCATGACTACGGTGACTTCGTGTCCGGAGCGCTCGACCAGCGAGGCTTCGTCGGTGCCTATGAAGCCATCGGCCGCGGCCTCGTCGAATGCCTTGCGCCCGATTTTGTAGAGAAAGCCCTGCGGAGTCTGCGCCATCACCACCTGCTCGCGCGGGATGGTGAGGGTAATCACGGCGGAATCGGCCTTGCGCTCGACTTTCTTGATGGTATCGACCGCAGGAACGCCGGCGATGGCCGCGCCCGATTTTTTTACCTCGGCGATGACCGCCTGAATGGTCTCGACTTCCACGAACGGACGCACCGCATCATGCACCAGCACAATGTCATCGTCTTTCGCCGCAATGGCGCGCAACGCGTTGGCAACCGACTCCTGGCGGTGCTCGCCGCCTTCAACCATCTGCACCGGCCTTTTCAGGGCTTCGCGCTCTAACTGTTTGCGAAACCCTTCCATTTCGTTCTTGCGCAGGGCGACCCAGATTTCACTGACCTGATTGGAGGCGGCAAACTTGCGCAGAGTATGAATCAGGATGGGAGCGCCGCCCAGTTCGGTAAATTGCTTCGAGGAGCGCGTACCTTTTTTTGCACCGGCGCTCATGCGCGTCCCGAGGCCCGCTGCCGGAATGATGACGAAAACTTTCATGAAATTAACTAGAAAGTATAACAGCGCAATTTCCCGCCTTACAGTTTAGAGCTTTGGCCTGCCCCCGCCCGGCCGTAGAGGTTGATGTTATTTTCGTAGTACGATTCGATAGCTGGTCTTTCATATGAAACCTGGCCTGATGAAAGAACACCGTGGATTGAGAACTGACTATCTTTTTGTCTACGGAACCCTGAAGCCAGAAGCCGCTCCAGCGGAAATTGCCGAAGTGATGCGTCAATTGAGGCTCATAGGAAGCGGAACCATTCGCGGATTTCTCTACGATTTAGGCGAGTACCCTGGCGTGCGCCTCGATGCCAATGGCGGTGAGATCAAGGGAGAAATTTTTGAGTTCGATGACCCAGCCATATTGAAACCTCTTGATGCCTATGAAGGCTATGACCCTGAGGTCCATGGCAAGAGTCTTTTTGTGCGCAGACGGTGCCATGTTCAGCTTAAGGAAGGAAATTTGTTTAGCTGGGTGTATGAATACAATCGCCAGCCGCGCAGCTCGCAACAGATTGATAGTTGGCCTACAGGGGAGAAGCTGTAATCTGACGAAAAGTACGATGGCAGATCAAGAAAGAACTGCTCACCGCGGATTGCACGGATCACGCGGATAAATAACGATAACTCACCAAGCACGGATGAAACTTGCAGCTGACAGCTTGGAGCTGCCTTCTTACTCTATGGGCCGCTCGGCAGCTACCGGCTGTGTGGTGCGATGGTTGGCGTCGGGGGTGCGCACGGCATCGGGCGGGCGCGGGCTGCTGCTGGTGTGGCCCGGGCGCTCGTCGAATTTCCCGAAGATCATCTTGCCGGCAGTGGTTTGCAGCACCGATGTGACCGAGATATCCACCGTCTTGCCGATCATCTTGCGGGCGTTGTCGACCACCACCATTGTGCCATCATCCAGGTAAGCGACGCCCTGGTTGTATTCCTTGCCTTCTTTCAGGATGAAGACCTTCATGCCTTCGCCGGGCAGCACGATGGGCTTGAGCGCGTTGGCCAGCTCGTTGATGTTGAGCACGTCCACGCCCTGGAGCTGGGCCACTTTGTTCAGATTAAAGTCGTTGGTGATGATTTTGGCTTCGTAGACCTTGGCCAGTTCGATAAGTTTGAGGTCAACTTCACGGACTGCAGGAAAATCGTCTTCGACAATCTGCACTGTGATGGAAGCCATCTTCTGGATGCGCTGCATGACGTCAAGCCCGCGCCGCCCGCGGTTCCGTTTGAGCGGATCGGCGGAGTCGGCCACCAGTTGCAGCTCACGCAAGACGAATTGCGGCAGCACCAGGATTCCATCCAGAAAGCCGGTCTCGGCAATGTCGGCAATGCGGCCATCAATGATGACGCTGGTATCCAATATCTTATAAATCTTCTTGCCCATCTTTTCGCCGCCGAAGATGCCTCCGAGCGCCGAGAGGTTGAGCAGGTCGCCCTTGTTGGCGCCCACGATGAGGCCCACGTAGGCCATGAGGAGCAAAACCAGCAGCTCTAAGAAACGCTGGGTGGGGCTGGGAGCCAGGCTCTCGCGTATGACCAGGCTGAACAGATATGCCCCGAAGATGCCCAGGATGCTGCCGATGACGGCGCCGATCAGCCGCTTGAGGCTCACGGTGCGCAGGCGCATCTCAAAGAGCAGAATCCCCAGCCCGATGGCAATTCCGGCTGCGGCGGATGCGGGAGCACTCAGTCCGAAAGGGCGCAGGAAGAACGCTGCAGCGCCCATAATAAGTATGAAAACAAAGCGAATAATTAACAGATCCACGTAAGGACCCCCTTGCACCCGGCGCTTGCTACCTGAGAGGCTCCGGGACCCTTTAAACGCGAAGCCTTTATAAAAGTCTTAATGAATAACGCTTCGCCTCCCGCCGCTCTCCCGGCGAGAATACTTCTAATATGTCTGCCGCAGTATAACCCACAGTCTGAGGCGCGAATACTACTGATGTGTTAGCTCCAGCGATGTTCCGGCGTGATAGCTCTGCCCCAGTGGACGTCAACTTGAAAAAATGAAAAAACAATTCGAGTTTCAAGATGGAATTTTGAGGGTTGGAGTTATCTAATAAGTAAATAAAACATATGGCTTTGTTGTTGACTAAAATGCAAACGCATTGCATCTTGAGTATGAAGATTGAGCAGCGCCACTCGGACTTCGACACCGAGCCTCAAATCAGGCCCTGAGGGCAAGGCCTGCGCTGCCAGCAAGATAGGCCGAAAGGGAGATGAGCGGCCTTATCCCCCCAAACCTGGGGGCTAATTCCGGCGCAAATTCTCGGGGGAGAACGCGCCGGTTTTTGTTTGTAGAAGAGAAAAACCAACCGCGGATTTCACGGATTCTCGCGGATCAAACAATTGCTATCAATTTCAATTTGCCAATTGTTGGCCATCTGGCTTGCTTCCACGTCCTCCGCAGTAATTTCCGAAAATCAGCGAAAATCCGTGAAATCCGCGGTTGGCAGTGTCTTTAGCGCACGATGCGCATGCGGTCCCAATCGTAGGTGAACTTCTTTCCGCAATCGAGGCAGACCACGTAGTGGCTGGCGGGAGCGCTGACGCTATCCCATGAAGACTGGCCGGAGCGGCTGGGGGAGTTGGAAGACGCCGTAAAAGGCTGCGAGGTCTTCTTATGGCTGCAAGAGACAGAGAGCAATTGGAGGATTTTTTCTACCATGACTTACCTGATTTCTAACAAGCAAAGAAAACGCTCTCGGCCAAGACCAAGAACCTTTGCAGAGGCACGGCCTGGAACCCCAACCCCGGGGACACAGCCATGCCGCACCTCTGCCGTTCACTACACTTAAGGGCTCCGCATTCCTTTCGCACACGAGCACAGCCGACGGCCGTGCCGCACGGCTTAGGCATGAGCGGCGGTGGTGGCAGCTTCCGCAGCGACGGAGGCAGGGTCAATCTTTCCCTGACGGTCAGCGCCGTTGGCCTTCTGGTTCGGCTTCTGGATATCAATGCCGCCCTTGAAGTAGGCGCCGTCTTCGATGCTGATGCGCTGGGCAATCACATCACCGACGAGGGAGCCTTCATTGCGGATATCCACGCGGTCGCTGGCGGTGAGGTTGCCCTTCACCTTGCCGATCACCACGACCTCGCGGGCGGTGATGTTGGCCGAGACTACGCCGTTGCGGCCCACGGTAACCCGGTTGCCGGTAAGATTGATGGAGCCTTCGACACGGCCATCAATATATAAGGACTCGGAACCGGTGACCTCGCCTTTGATGACCAGCGATTTTCCAATGGTCGCCTGTTCGGTGGTGGACATCAGGGCGTTGCGGGGGGCGGCAACCGGGGTGGGCTCGGAAGTCGCGAGCACGTTGTTGCTGACGGCGCTGGTTGTTGTTGGGGGGGTGGTGACGGTGGCGGGTTTTTCAGATCCCGAAGTTTTTGTC
This sequence comes from Terriglobales bacterium, assembly GCA_035651775.1. GTDB lineage: Bacteria > Acidobacteriota > Terriglobia > Terriglobales > Acidobacteriaceae > QIAW01. The sequence continues at coordinate 14,628 of DASREY010000271.1, read as the reverse complement.
TCCGGAGTGCTGGGCTGATTCGTGGGCTTCCACATGGTGTTCAATTCCTTTCGGCGTAGTGCTGGGGGAGAATACATTTGTCGGAGGCATGTACCGTGCCAAACAGGAATCTGCGTTTTGAAATTCAGAAAAGCTGAATTAATGCGCGCTTGCCGATTGCCGAATGGCATTGGCCAATGCCGGTGACAGTTACTGCGATGTAAATATTCCTACCGCGCGGGCATTTCTTATATTAGAGAAAGACCCTAGAGTTGCTAACCATTCGCGCTTACTATGGTGTTAAGTGAAAAGTAGCAGAGAGCATTCAGCACTCAGCATTCTGTCCCGGAAGAGTTTTGTGATTAGCCATTAGCGCTTGGCATTTAGCCAAAGCAATATTTCACCACGGAGACACAGAGGCACGGAGAACGACTGAATATCGGATCATCTTGCTGTGAGCCGGCGAGGCTGACAGGCCGAAGGAGTGTCGCTGAGGGCTGTTTTGCAGAATGCTCGAAAAAGAGCATCCTATTCCATATCCCTTCCAGCTTGCTCAGGGACTGAATGCTGATTGCTGAATGCTGAGTGCTAAAAACTTGCGAATTGAAGGCTTTTGAATGTTAGACAATGCCACCATCGTCCAGAAAATACACAGCCAGCCCAAACGCACCGCCGGGTATAAGCAGCTTGTGCGCGAGCTGGGCATACGCGGCAATGAGCGGCGGGAGCTGGCGCAACGGCTGCGGGCGATGGTCCGCAAAGGCGAGCTGCTGGAGCTGGAGCGCGACCGCTTTACCCTGCCCGAAGCTGCCGCCGGCAAGAACCTCGTGGCTGGCAGGCTGACCATGCACCGCGACGGCTTTGGCTTCGTGCTGCCGGAAGATGAGGCGCTGCGGCAGAAGATTGATGGCGACATCTTTATCCCTCCTCATGCCATGGCCAATGCCATGCACGGCGACCGCGTTCTGGTGGAGATGGCCTCACGCGACGGTGGCGGGCGCGGCGATGGCAGGGGCCCTGGCTTTCGCGGACGCTCCGATGGCGGGCGCCAAAGCGGACGCTTCGGCCGTCCCGGCGCCGGTGAACGGGTTGAGGGACGGATTATCCGCATCCTGAGCCGCGAGCACGCTACGGTGGGGGGGGTTTTCCATTATGGGAACCGGCACAACATCGTTGTTCCCATGGACGACAAGATTACCCACGAGATTGTGATTCCCCGCGGGATGGAATATCCCGAAGCTCCATCGGACCAGGACGAAGGTGGGCAACAGCGGGCGCATAAGCCTGCTAAGGCGGCAGTGCATCGCGTGCTGGGGGGCGAAGGGCGGCGAACGAAGACTTATGATGACCTGGAAGGCGTGATCGTCGACGTAGAGATCACCGACTGGCCCACGGCAACACAGAACCCGCGCGGCCGGGTGGTTGAGATCCTGGGACGGGAAGACGACTTTGGCGTGGATGTGGAGATCATCATCCGCAAATACCACCTGCCACACCGCTTTCCGCCGGATGTGATCGCCGAGGCGCAGGACATCCCTAATGTCATCCCGGCCAACGAGCTGAAGCAGCGGCGCGACTTCCGTCAGCTTCCTATCGTCACCATTGACGGCGAGACCGCGCGCGACTTCGATGACGCTGTGACCGCCCGCAAGCTGCCCAACGGCCACTTCGAGCTGCAGGTGCATATTGCCGACGTGGCCCACTACGTGGAGCCCGAAACCCCGCTCGACAGCGAAGCCAAGCTGCGCGGGACTTCGGTCTATTTTCCCGACCGCGCGGTTCCCATGCTGCCGGTGGAGCTTTCGACGGACATCTGCAGCCTGCGTCCAAAGCTCGACCGGCTGGTGATGAGCTGCATCATGGAAATTGACCGCCAGGGCGAGGTGCTGGGCTATGAGCTGATGCCGGGGGTGATCCGCTCGGCCGAGCGCATGACCTATACCGATGTGAACCTTATTCTGGAAGGCGATGCCAAACTGCGGCAGCGTTATGCGCCGCTGGTCCCGACCTTTGAATTGATGGGCGAGCTGGCGCAGATATTGAATCGCAAGCGGGTGCGGCGCGGCTCCATTGATTTTGACCTGCCCGAGCCGGTGATCGAGTTTGATGAGCAGGGGCTGATGAAGGGCGTAACCCGCTCCGAGCGCAATGATGCCCATCGGCTGATCGAAGAGTTCATGCTGGCCGCTAACGAGAGCGTGGCTTCGTACCTGGAACAACAGGGAGTGCCGGCGATTTATCGTATCCACGAAAAACCAGATCCCAAGAAAGTCTATGACTTTGAGACCATCGCGGCCAGGTTTGGATACTCGCTGGGCGTGGGCGCGCTGCCTATCCAGCGAGTGCAGCTCAAAGCGGATAAGCGTGCCCGGCATGGCAGCGGAAAAAACGCGCGGGAGATTGAGATTCCCGAAGAGGTCCACATCACGCCGCGCATGTACCAGAAGCTGACGCAGAAGATCGCGGGCAAGCCGGAAGAGCGGATTTTATCTTTCTTAATGCTGCGTTCGCTCAAGCAGGCACGCTATTCCGAGAAAAACGAAGGCCACTTCGCATTGGCCGCCCCGACCTATACGCACTTTACCTCGCCGATCAGAAGGTATCCGGACCTGCTGGTGCATCGCATCCTGAAAGCAGTTTTGCAAGAGGTAGGCGAGGGTCGCGGCACGCCGGCGCATAGCGAGGCTCCGTCGCCGTGGTCGAAGCGCGACCGCGCACAGGCCGGCAAGCACGGAAAACATTGAAAGAACAAATATGGCGCAGAGTGGCTACGAAACTTATATCAGGTCGCGAGTTTTACTCGTGCCGTGTGCTGCTGACAGCACTTGGGCTTTAGACCCTGAACAAACAAGGCAAGCTCTTCGAGGCATTTTATGAAAACCGATTCCAAACCAGAAGCCCAATCCAAAGCAACAAAAGCCCCTTACACCGAAGAAGAGCTCCACTATCTGGCTGAGATCAGCAGCCAATCCGAACGCCGCGCCGACGACGCCGAACGCGAGCTGATGGAGTGGAAGAAGATCAAGTTCATGCAAGACCGCATCGGCGACGAATTTTCGGCCCTGATCGTCAGCGTGACCAAATATGGCTTGTTTGTTGAACTGGAAGACATGTTCATCGAAGGCCTGGTGCCCCTCGACAGCCTCGCGGGAGACCGCTTCACCTACCGCGAAAATACCCGCGAAATTATCGGCGAGCGAACGAAGAAAAAATATTCTCTGGGTAACAGAGTGAAAGTCATTCTCGACAGGATTGACCGTATGCAGCGAAAACTGCAGTTTGCGCTGGTGGAAGAAGAAAAAGTCAAACCACAAAGGGCACGAAGGTAAGGAGTGTTAAACACTCCCAAGCAGAGTACTCGAATCGATTTCATTTCTCCACCGCAGCCAGCACGTAGTCCGCCAGGATTTTATCGGTTTGTTCGTGCATGCCGTGGGTGTTGTAGTTCGTGCTGGTGATTACGACGGTCATATCGAGCGCGGGAATCGCCAGCGCTTTGTTGCCGCCATTACCTGTTATGTAGAACGCGGGATAGGTTTTCTCGCCGCTCTTGAACGATTTGAGCCACCAGAGATATCCGTAATTAGTAGTTTCGTCAATCTGCGCGTGCGGCTGAATGGAACTTCGCACCCACGATTCGCTGACGATGCGCTTGCCCTGCCATACACCGCCATCGAGATAGAGTTGCGCGATCTTGAGCAGGTCGCGGCTGGTGAGGCGCAATCCGCCGCCGGTCTGCGGAACATTCAGCGGCGAGTATACCCATTGCACGTTGCTGATGCCGAGTGGGGAAAACAGCTTCTGTTGCGCGTAATGGTCAGTACGCATGCCGGTGACCTTGGCCAGCACCTCGCTCAGCGTAAACACACCTCCGGTGCAGTAGCTGAAGTAGCGGCCGTAGGGAGGTGGCTCAACTTTCTCGCCCAGATGCATGTGTCCGCGAATGGGCAGGTCGAGGATGAACTGTGCCCAGTCTTCCACAACATACATGCGCTCTTCGTTGCCGCGGGAGGCATCGTTCCAGTCGTCGCATTCGAGCGGAGAGCTCATGGTGAGAAAATCTTCAACCGTAATGGCCGCTTTGCGTGGATCAGGATTCTGAATCTTGCGGGCGCGCTCCGGCAGTAGGGAGAGCACTTTAGCGTCAACCCCGCTGAGTTTGCCTTCAGCGATAGCGATGCCCACCAGCATGCCGGTAACATTTTTGGTGGCCGAGCGGGTATCGCGCAGCGAGTCGGCATCGCCGTCGAAATAGCCCTCATAGACCAGCTTGCCATGGCGGGCGATTAGAACACTGCCGATTTTAGTGAACTCGCCGCCATGGATCGCCGTCTCAAGCGAATGCAGCTTGGCTTCGGAAAGTCCGCTCTCGGCGGCCGAGGCCTTCGGCCACTCGCCTGCCATGGTCTGGGTTTGGGCAATGGCGGAAGCGCAAAACATTAAGGCAAGACAAAGTATCGCCCGTCTCATAAGCATCGTAAATTTACCCTCATTTAGCTTTGACGTAAGACGGCACAGCAGGTAACACCTTTTTTAGTGCGGTCTTGCGCAAGTGAAGAGTGTTCTCAGTTGTGATGCAGAATCATCATGATCACTGCCACATCGAGCAGGAAGATGCAGGCAGAGAAAATATAGTAGAAAATACGGATTTTTGGCCAAAGCCCTAGACATCAAACCTCAGTGGCTAAAGCCGCAGGACGTCTTGCGGCACGGGAGAAAATCCATGCTTTGACAATGGGCCGGTCCTGGGCGTGCTCATGAATAACGCAGGCTCTGGCGCTTGATGCTATGAGCTGCCAATCAGAATCCCGGTCAGGAACACCAGCACTCCACCCAGCATCACCTGGACAGCCGCCGACACCAGCGGTGTCTCCATAAAACGATGGCGGATATAACTTATGATGGCCAACTCCACCACGACCACAGCCGTAGCCGCCATCATGGCAACATGAAAACTAGAGATCAGGAACGGCAGGGTGTGGCCGAGCCCGCCGGCCGTGGTCATCAGACCACAGATGGAGCCTCGCAACCACGGACGTCCGCGCCCGGTGAGTGAGCCGTCATCCGAAAGTCCTTCGGCGAATCCCATTGAGATGCCCGCTCCCAGCGATGCCGCCATCCCAACAAGAAAAGCCGCCCAACTGCTTCGCGTGGCCAGCGCGGCGGCAAACAAAGGCGCCAAGGTGGAAACCGAACCATCCATCAGGCCGGCAAGGCCGGGCTGCACGATCTGCAGCACGAACAGGCGGCGGTGCGCGGCATCTTCTTCGGCGCGTGCGCCGGCGGTGAGGTGCTTTTCTTCCAGCGATCCGGCATTCGCATAGTGCTTGCGTTCTGCCGCAGCCAGATCGTCGAGCAGTTTGCGGGTAGAGAGATCGCCGATTCTTTGCGCGGCCCGTTCGTAGAAACGGCGAGTTTCAAGTTCCATGATCTCGATTTGCTTTCGTACCACGTTGATGCCCAGCGGCCGCACCAGCCACACCGGACGGCGCGGGGCGAAACCCTTAATGTCTTGCCGGCGAATCAGCGGGATGTGTTCGCCGAAGCGCTGCCGGAATTGTTCGGTCAGGCTGGCGCGATGGCCTTCTTCTTCCGCCTGCATCTCTTCAAACATCCGTGCTGTCGCCGGGTAGTCTCCCCGCACTCCATCGGCAAAGTCGGCATAGATGCGCGCGTCTTCTTCTTCCAGGGAAATGGCCAGCGCCAATATTTCTTTTTCCGAGAGCTCATCGAAGTTTCGGGGCATGTTTTCTCCTCTTTTAATCATCCTACAAAAAGCCGCCGCGCGTTGCCTTGATCAAACTTTCGCCGCTTATATTCACGATAAACAATTTAGATTGGACTTGCGGTAGGCTCCCATTTAGAGTTCTTTCTGGCGAGAAAACGTCTGGCGCGGAACAGCCGCCGTGCGGTCCACGCAGTGATTGCCTGCCCGTCTAATGGGTTCAGCCGGTAGACCAAAATCAAAAGGTGCGAGAAAATGGCCCACAGCACCAGATATAGTTAGACTGCAACACCCGGGGGGAGTTCAGATCATGAGTCAGGCGGTTCTTACGCGTGACGCCAATCACGTCTTGACGTTGGAAGAAATCGGCAATCTCGCGAAAGAGGGCGGCAAGCCGGCCGAAACCCTGATGAACGTGGTTGCTTTGATTGCCAAACGTTTCAGGACCGACGTTTGTTCGGCCTACCTGCTGGAGCCGGACCGCGCCAACCTGGTGCTGGCCGCAACCATCGGACTTCGTCCGCAATGCATCGGCGCCCTGCGCATGGCCGTGAATGAAGGTCTGGCTGGCCTGGTGGCCGAGCAGGTGCGCCCGGTGAGCGTGGAGCAGGTGAAAAACCATCCCCGTTTCAAATATTTCAGCGAGGCCGGCGAAGACGCCTATCAATCTTTCCTCGGCGTTCCCCTCATCGATCGTGGCATCCTCCAGGGTGTGCTCGTGGTTCAAACCACCGAGGCTCGCGTGTTCCACGAAGATGAAATTCGCATGCTGGTTGAGGCCGCCGCCGAAGTTGCCCCGGTGGTGAGCGAGGCGCGCACGCTTGATCGTTTTATCGCTCCCGTGCAAGAGCGCCTCTGGTCGCTGGCACGCAACCTGTGGTGGAGTTGGGATAGCGATTCCACCAGCCTGTTCCGCGATCTTGATCCCATTCGCTGGCGCCAGCTCAATCACAATCCCATCTCGCTGCTGGGAGAAATTCCGCTGGCTGGAATCAAACGGCGCGCCGAAGACCAGGTGTTGCATGGCCGCATCAATTATGCCTACCGCCGCCAGCGCGAATATCTCGAGGCCGATCGTACCTGGGGTGCTCGCTACGCCGGCGTACTGAGGCCTCGTCCGGTGGCATATTTTTCCGCCGAATTTGGATTGCACGAATCCATTCCGGTATATTCCGGCGGTCTCGGCGTTCTTGCCGGCGATCACATCAAAAGCGCATCTGATCTTGACATCCCGTTGATCGGCATCGGGCTGTTTTACGGCCAGGGATACTTCCGCCAACGGCTCGACCGCAATGGCTGGCAGCAGGAAGAGTATCTGCAGACCGACATTAACCAGCTGCCTATGGAACCAGCAATCAGCACCAGCGGCGAGCCAGTGATGGTGCAAATCGAAACCCGTGGCTGCGCCATTCGCGCCAAGGTGTGGCGCATGAAGGTAGGACGCTGCGATCTGCTGCTGCTCGATTCCAATGTGGAGGGCAACTCTCCTGAAGATCGCGAACTTACCTCCCGCCTCTACGGCGGCGACGGACGAATCCGTATTCGCCAGGAGTTATTGCTCGGGATTGGGGGCTTCCGCGCCCTGAAGGCCATGGGCATTACCCCCGGCGTGCTTCACCTCAACGAAGGCCACAGCGTATTTGCCGTGCTCGAAGCCGTTCGCAATCGTATGCAGGAGGAGGGTCTGGGCTTCGACGATGCCGTGCCTCGCGTCTCGCGCGAAGTGGTGTTCACCACCCACACTCCGGTGCCCGCCGGGCACGACCGCTTTAATGGAGAACTCATTGAAGAGCATCTTGGACCGTTGCGCGATCTTCTGGGTCTGTCTCGCGAAAGACTCATGGATCTTGGACGCGAACCCAACGGAAACCCGCACGAGGAATTCTGTCTTACAGTGCTGGGATTGAAATTCTCGCGACGTGCCAATGCGGTTTCGGCGCTGCACGGTGAAGTCTCGCGCGCCATGTGGACAGGCTTGTATCCAGACAAACCCGAAGACGCCGTTCCCATCGGACACATCACCAACGGCGTGCACGTCCCCACCTGGCTGGCGCCGCAGATGTTCCGCCTCTATGACCGCCATCTGGGCACCAACTGGCACATGCACAGCAGCGAACCGCGCACCTGGGATGGAATTGAAAACGTAAACGACGGTGAGCTCTGGGAAACTCATCTCAGCCTGAAGTCGCGTCTGCTGGAATTTGTCCGCCGCCGTGCCATCGAGCAGGCAGAACGCCGCGGCGAGCCGCTCGAGACCCTGCAAATGCTTACCCGCGTGTTGAGCCCAGATGCTCTCACCATCGGCTTTGCCCGCCGCTTTGCCACTTATAAGCGCGCCAATCTACTGCTGGCGGATATCGAAAAGCTGGCCTCGGTGGTCAATGATCCCAAGCGTCCGGTGCAATTCGTTTTCTCCGGCAAAGCCCACCCGCGCGACGAACCCGGCAAGCGGGTCCTGCAGCAGATTGCCGAATTGATGCGTGACCCGCTGTTCGCCGACAAATTTGTCTTCGTTGAAGACTACGACATTAATGTAGGACGCCACTTCGTTCAGGGCGTTGATGTGTGGCTCAATAACCCCCGGCGTCCGCTGGAGGCTTCCGGCACCAGCGGCCAGAAGGTGGTGTTGAACGGCGGCCTTAATCTCTCTGTGCTCGACGGCTGGTGGGCTGAAGCATACGACGGCCTGAACGGCTTTGCCATCGGCACAGGCAGGACCCACTCCAATATGACCATGCACGACACCCGCGATGGGGAAGACCTGTACCGCGTGCTGCGCGAAGAGGTGATTCCCCTCTACTACCATCGCGACCATGATGGTCTGCCGCGCGGCTGGATCAAGCGCATGAAGCGCACCATCCGCACCCTGGGCTGGCGCTTCAACGCCGATCGCATGGTGATGGATTACACTCTGAAATGCTATGTTCCGGCAGCGGGTGGTACGTCCAGCGACATGCGTCCGGTATGGTAAGTCTAAAACCGTTAAGTCTGTGTGCGGACACAATTTTGAACGTAACATTTTGTACGCATCAAATTGTACGCAACAAAGAGACAACCCCGAAGGGTAACGTATTAGCCCAGCGCTTTCAGCGTTGGGTGTACGCACAAATGATGCTAGTCCCGTAGGGACGGGCCCTTCAAGTTCTCACACAGATTTGGAAGCTCTGGGCTAATTCATTGATGTGCGATGGACAGCGCAGGTACCTTTATCTGTGATCTAAAAGCACTACTGCATGCACATTTAAATCCTGACAATCCAATTTTATTTTCAAGAACACAACCTGCTTTATTCTCCAACGAAAGGAACCCTCCAATGAGCGACCCCGTAAGCGACCAGGCCCTTGATACTCTCTTCCGCAAAGCCAGGACCCACAATAGCTGGCTTGACAAGCCGGTGAGTGACGAGCTTCTGCACCAGCTCTATGACCTGATGAAGTGGGGACCCACCAGCGCCAACTGTTCGCCGGCGCGCATTCTTTTCTTGCGCACGCCCGAGGCAAAACAAAGGCTGAAACCGGCGCTCTCGCCGCCCAACGTGGAAAAGACCATGAAGGCCCCGGTAACGGCCATCATTGCTCACGATTTGAAGTTCTATGAGCTGCTGCCCCAGCTTTTTCCTCATAATCCCGGAGCACGCGAGTGGTTTGCCCACTCGCCCGAGCTGGCCGAAGTCACTGCCTTTCGCAATGGCAGTTTGCAGGGCGCTTATTTCATTCTTGCCGCGCGCTCATTGGGATTGGATTGTGGTCCCATGTCCGGCTTCGACAATGCCAAGATAGACGAAGAATTCTTTTCAGTTTCTACTCCCGAAGAGGCCGCGCCCAGCAATCGAGTGAAATCGAACTTCCTGTGCAACCTGGGCTACGGCGATCCGGCGAAGTTATTTCCCCGCAGTCCGCGTCTGGCGTTCGACGAAGCTTGCAAGCTGCTGTGACAGCGACGAAACCAGTTCCATGATTCCTGACGAGTAACGAGTGCAATGCATTGAAAACAAATAATTTGTTGTAAGCAATTGCAGCCCTCAGCCAACTGTGGATGGCCGCCCGGCTTCTAATCAATCTGCGGAGGGTGATTTATGCTGCGTTACGAGTGCGACAACTGCCGAAGACTCAAAGGAAAAGACGAAGAATGGATACTGGGCTTCGCCGCAGAGAACATTGGCGTGAAGGCAGCTCGTCGCGAAATCACATTTCTTTCCAAGTGGGATGAAGACCAGGCCGTCGATTGGCTCGCGGTCCATTTCTGCTCAGTGCCCTGCAAACAGGACTACATGTCACGCTTGTTCGGCGATACCGTACCCAGCGACGTGATCACCGAAGTGGCAGTGATGCCGGTAAAAAAACGCGAGGTGCGGGTGATATCCGGAAACAAGACAAACACTATCTCGCGAAGCAGGAAACCCGCTCACAACTCCCGGTCGAAAAGCGCGTCGAGAAAACACAAGAGCGCTTAAGCAGTCCCCAGTACTCAGTTCAGGAAGTCCTCGAGCCCTTACATTGTTCCTCAGGAGTGAGGCTTGCGCCAAGTCTCCAGTCGAATTCTTTTTTCAATGGACCAATGCTGACCGCGCTCGTATGTGTTGTTCGGTGCGTATGTTGGAAGCCGCGGCCAGGCTCTCAATGATGGAGACGGCAATTGGGACGAAACGCTCCAGCCGATGGTGGCCGCTGCGGTGCAGCAGATACGAAGCCAGCAACGAGCTGCCCTCGCCGAGCGCGTAAGTCCCCACCATCTGCCCTCCGATTCCGGCGCGGACAAAAGGTTTGGCCAGCGGGTCTCCTTCTCTACCACCCAGTTGGATGACGCGGCGCGTGGTGATTAAATCCGCAGTCTCTCCGGCCACCGCGCCCATATGCAACCAGAGATTGGTCTTGTCGAAGAAACGATGGCTGGGAGCTTCCGGCAGCGCGATGGCCTGCTTGATGACCGGCGGTTCAGGCAATATCGCTGGCGGCATCATCGTGGCGGCTTGCGGCGGCGTCATGGCTGGTTTGACGATCGGGGCTTCGGGCAACACCGCCGGCGCTACTGCAGCAGCTTCTGGCGGCGCAGTAGCCGTCTCGGCGGCTGGCGTGGCGGCTACAAAATTTGCCGGGGCCTGGCCAAGGGCAGCGCACGAAAAGGCCAGCAACAGAGAAAAGAAGCTAAAGACAGAATTCAAACGCAAGAGTCCCTCCCTGGGCGTCTCAAACTTGCCGGAGTTGAACCGTTCTGGCTGGATTAAGACTTGAGATTGATAGCGAATGCTGGCTGAGGATGGGAGATCTCACAATCAGGCGGATAACTTAGAGTAGACTTGCGGTTTACTTAATACTGTTTCCAAAATTAAAGATCGCATTGACCCATTTCGCTTGCTTAGTACGTTCCAGTTCTCACCCTGCCGCTCTTGTGGCGAAAGCTGAACCGGCGTCCCAGGATTCCTTTGACGATCAAGTGATCGGCGCCATGGGTTGCGCCCACACCCACGCCGAAGTTGATCTCCCAGTCGGGCGAAACGTTCAGGTCAATCGAGGGGAAAAACTGCTGCTGTTGATCGTGCAACCGGTCAAAGCTATCCACCGGACCGAGGGCGCCGTAGTATTCCATGCCGAGAGCGATCTTGGGGTTGATGTCGAACGAAACTTTTGCGTTAGGCGAGAACTCAAAGCCCCGGGAGACATCGGGACCATGCAGTGCGCGGTCAAATGTGGGATTGAATGCGAGATACCAGGCGCCGATTTTTTTATCGATGATCGGACGCATCTCCCATGACCATGTATCCACGGAAAACTTACGGCGCTGATACCCAACTTCGTTAGAGAGGCTGACGCCCACTGGCCAGTGCCAACTTTCAGGCACGCGCACGCGCGGACGAATATGGTCGCCGACCCAGTCCCATCCATCGCCGCTGCGCATGCTGGTGAAAATGTAAAAACCAGTTTCAAACCAGGAGTTGATGCCCTGCGTGATCTCGATGGTTTCGTGCTCGGCATGGTTGGTGGGAGCTACGCCATCGGTTACGACCTTGCTTCCCGTGACTGTAAAGTTGCTGTGCAACTCGACCATGGTCGAGCCCGGTTCGACAGTATCTGCGCCATAAACCTGTATCTCATAGTTGTCCTGGCCGGCGATGCAGGCAGGCATCAGCACGGACAGTAATACAAAAATTAAACCGCCCACGGCGCGCCGGGACAGGCAAACGACGCTAAGGAGCGTAGAAGCTTCCCATGCAATCGAGCTTCGGAGCTTCATGCAGGCATTCGGCATCATGCTACTTGCTCACCGGGGGCTTCGGCGTCTCCAGTATGATGTCGTGTTTTGCCTGGCACTCGGAGTCGGGATTGTAGGTTGCTATGCCCGCCAACCGGTCTTTGAAAGCCTGAAACTCCAGTGGCGGCCGATGCACGCGAGAGGGAAGTCCAATGAACTTTACTTTGCCATCGGCATCGGTGCCCGCATCGAGATCAAGCTTATGGAGCCCGGCGAAGCCGTAGGCTATGTGAACTTTGATAGTAGCGGCGTAGACTGGCTTCGTATCGGGGGTGGTTACGGTGAGTTCCAGCGAGCAGGGGCCGGCGCCACCATCGATTGTAGGAACCTTTTGCGTTTGCTGGTTCGACTGGGTTTGAGCTGCACCAGGAAAGCCTGCCGCACCGGCGAGCAGGAAAAAACAGCACAGTAGACGACGGGGGCTGCTCATAGAATCTGCACAAATTATACCGAAGCGCCGGCGGTGGCCAGAAAATGTGGGATTCACCATCATGCTTGCATTTGTCATTCCGACACGAAGTGGAGGAATCCCTATTGTATCGAGGACTTATGGTGTGCCACCCATAAACCCTGAAAGCTCATATGGATTCCTGGTCGCGTTGCTCCCCGGAATGATAAGAAATTGAATTTTTCCACAGTCTCTCAATCCGTGTCTCGATAAATGTTTCTCTTTGTTCAGGTCACAACGTTCAGGTCACAACACACTAATCCAGATATTTGATAAAGATTACTTCGTTCTGCTTCTCGTTATAGAGCAGCTCGTCTACCATGAAGCGGGTCATGAGAATTCCGAATCCTCCGGGGCGCAGGCCTTTTTCCTCGCGCACCTTGAGGTGCTCGATCGAGCCTTCTTCCGGATTGTTGATCGCGGCATGCTTGAGCGAATCAAAGCGGAACCCGGCGCCAGGATCGGCGATGCGATACATGATCATTCTTTTTGTGCGCAGGCAGGCGACATGCACTTTCAGATTAGGATCGAATTTGCCGCCCCACTCGATGGCATTCAATAGCAGTTCATGAAAAGCATGGCCGAGGGATTCGCGAATTTGCAGCGGTAAGTCGGCGTCGAGTCCCATGAGAAATGACTGGATGCGGTCCACAACTTCCGGCTGGCAAGGCACCAGAAGCTGCACCCAATCCGGCTTGGCCGAGAGGACTTCAATCGCCGGCTGCACTGGGCATGCCAGCACCTTGCACACGGTTCCCAGCAGTTCCTCGGAAGAAAACGGTTTGCTGATGTACAGGCTGGCCTGCTCGCGAACCGCCCGCAGCAGCGTCTCTGGGGCATGATCTGCGGTCATGAGGATGACTCTTTGGTTCGAGCCACGCCGGTGCAGCTCGCTTAATACCTCAAGACCGTTCATGCGCGGCATCCAGACGTCGAGCAGCACTACATCGAACTCGTGGCGCGTGAGCCGTTCCAGGCCTTCCATCCCATCGCTGGCCTCTTCCACAGAAAACCCTGCGCCCGCAAGAATTTTGTGCAAGAGCGTGCGCATGGAAGGCTCGTCTTCCACAATCAGCACGCGGCTGGGCGCTTGGCTTGCTGGCTCAGGCTTCATTTTTGGACCGTAGCCCTGGCGTGAAAAGCATTGACCGCCAGCTCAACGCTGGAATGAATCCGAAACACGCGGTCCAGACGGGTGGTTTTCAGCACGCGGGAAACCCGTTCATTTAATCCTGCCAGCCTCAGGTCACCGCCACAGGCGCGCGCCGAAGTCAGCACCGCTACCAGCGCCCCCAGACCGCCGCTATCTATGTACTGAATCTGAGACAGGTCCAGAACCAAAGACGCGCTCGCTATCGGTGCTGCATCAGCAACCGGCGATGGACTCGAAGAATTCTTTTGGCAAAGCAGGTCCTTCACCTTGGCGCGCAAGCAATCAGACTCCTGGCCAAAAACGATAATCCCCTTGCAGGCAATCACGGTGACCTGCCGCAGGGAATCTACTTGCAAAGTTAGGGCCATGTAAGGCGCTTTCCTTAATTAAGGGTCGGTCCTGGGGTAGAGTTGAATTTTACCATTCGGCTTCGTTTCCTTCCGGTTTCAACGCTTGGTGCTTGGCTTCGGGGAGATTCAGGGATATCATTTGTAGAGTACTCTCCCTTGGGTCCATATTGGCTCCAAAATCAATGGGCTTTTTTTACCCATTGCATTGAGACCACAATCAATGAAGTATTGCGAAAGCTGTCATAGCATTTTTCCCAACGAAACCGAGTCCTGTCCCAAGGACCGAGAGTCTCTCCGGGAAGTCTCTGACCTCATGCCGGGGATGATCATCCGCGACAAATATGAGGTCCTGGACAAGGTGGGCATCGGCGGCATGGCCGCGGTGTACAAGGCGCGGCACCTCACCTTTAATGAAATCCGGGCAATCAAAGTTGTCAACAACAAGCTGCTCAATGATCCGGATTTTCTCAAGCGCTTTAAGAACGAAGCCATCATCACCCGCAAGCTGCGTCATGCCAATGCGGTGCAGCTTGATGATTTTGATACGACTGAAGATGGCCGTCCGTTCATTGTGATGGAATACGTGCAGGGCAGGAATCTGCGCTCCTGGATTCACGGCACCAATCCCATACCCATTCCCCGCGCCCTGAACATTTGCAAGCAGGTGGCAGCGGCGCTGGGCGCTGCCCATAAGCTGGGCATCGTCCATCGCGACATTAAGCCA
>DASREY010000270.1:0-6518 GCA_035651775.1 Terriglobales bacterium | reverse complement strand
GCCGTGACGTCGAACTCGTTGGTCGGAAGATTTACGCGGGTTCCTCCCTCTTCGGTCTCAACCTTAGGAATTCTTACCGGCTGACCCGGCAGGTCGGTTCTTAACTCGGGACGGACGCTCCTGGAAGCCAGTGTGACGTTGTAGATTTCGGCTCTAAACTCCGTACCATCCCGCCGGCGAATATACAAATCCGGGGACCGTCCACCGGTTGCGCTCGGCACTACCTTCACAGCAGCGACATCAGGGTTGCGAATATAGTCGAGAAACGTGCGGACCTCTCCCGCAGCCTGGCGTATGTCAATGTACTGCTGAGGGTTTCCGGCCTGAGTGGTGCCTTGGGTCTTTCGCAGATGCCCCTGCAGAGTGTTCAGAGAGGCTTGAAAATCGCTATCGCCAAAAGCCTGCAACTTTCGAATATCATCTGCGGTCAGAAAGCTAAGGGTTGTTGGCACTTGTACGGGGCCTGTTTGCCGCGCCAATCGCATTGCGCTGTGGCCGTGTACTTCAGCTCTTTTATTATGTTGTAAAGCTGAAGCGGCCGCCTGATCTGCATCCGCTTCCAATGGATCATTTTGATCGTGCAACGCAGGCGAGGACCCGTTTCGGCTTTGCTGGACTACATGCGCCAGTTCATGGGCCAGCAATCGCCGGCCTTCCGTTGTTGTGGGAGTGTAACGGCCTGCCCCGAATACCACGTCATGACCAACCGTATAAGCCAATGCGTTTACAGACTGTGTTGCGGATGCTGCTGTGTCGCCAGTGTGTATACGCACATGGCTGAAGTCCTGCCCAAACCGGCTTTCCATGAAGCTTCGTGTTCCGGCGTCCATCTGCTCTCCGGGTGACGCAAGCACTTGCTTGACAACGGGAGGAGCTGCAACCGGCACGCTTGCAGAGGACTCTTTTCTTTGTAGTTTTTCGTCTTCTTCTTCACATGCCGCACACTTACGCTGCACGGCTGCGCCCGGCGCGGCGACAACAGCGGCTGAAGGTGAGGTCCCATTTGGGGGCGCCATCACCGCCTGCGCTACGCGATCGGCTTCGCGCTCCGAAGGATCGTTTACATCGTTGATGCGAAGCCCCGCTTCCATACGTCGCAATACTCCCTGATTGCCAAGCGTCTGCTGCAATGTTTCCACGCGGCCGGGCGCATGCTGCGGCGCCGAAGGAGGCGCCTCAACCTGTCGCCTCGAGCCGCGAGCAGTTTTGCCCTGCAGCTTGTTCGAACTCTCGCCTTGGCGCGCGTGAGCCATATCAGAATGTCCGGTCCATTGCGCGGTAAAGCACCAGCGCCAACTCTTCGGCCCATCTTGCTTCATTGGCCCCGGCCGGCAGGTTCATGTTCGCGGGCCTGGCGCTCTCCGCTTTTTTCTCCTGCTCGCTCCCGCTCGCTTCAAGACGCGTTGAAGTTCCTCGCTGTTCCAGCAGCCGCGTCAGCGCAATTTCGGTCAGTTGCGCCAGGCGGCGGCCCTGTACCGCATTCATGGGCACGCCGTCGAGCACCAGCGCCTCAATTTCGACCCAAAGATTGCTCATTGCGCCCCCGCTCCTACATAGCAGCCGAACTCCGCGTCCATAACCAGCCGGTCGATCTTGGTGTATTCCCTGCGCGCCGCTCTCATCACATGCTCCATGCCGATAGGCGCACCTTCATCGGCAGCCAGAAACGCCGCGTTTACGGCGATGTTGCGGATATTGCCTCCGGTAATTTCCAGCCGGGAAAGCACGCCCAAGTCCAGGCCGCGCACTGCGGCCGTTGGGGGAAACACTCTTCGCCATATCTCTTTGCGCTGGACCGCGTCCGGAAACGGGAAGTCCACGATGAAACGCAGCCGCCGCATGAATGCCGAATCGAGAAAAGCCTTCATGTTCGTGGCCAGGATGGCAAGGCCGCGGTAGTCTTCCATCCGCTGCAGCAGGTAGTTGACCTCGATATTGGCGTAACGGTCGTGGCTGTCCTTCACCTCCGAGCGCTTGCCGAACAGCGCGTCCGCTTCGTCGAAGAATAAAATCGCTCCGCTGCGTTCCGCCGCGTCAAATACACTGCGCAGGTTCTTCTCGGTTTCTCCGATGTACTTGCTCACCACACCCGCCAGGTCGATGCGATAAAGATCCAGCTTCAGATGCCGGGCCATGACTTCCGCTGCCATGGTTTTCCCCACGCCACTGGCGCCCGCGAATAACGCGCTGATTCCGCGCCCACGGCTCAGTTTTTTCCCAAAGCCCCAGCCTTGATACACAAAATGACGATGCGCGACCTGGGCGGTGATCTCCCGCAACTGGCACAGCACTTCGGCCGGTACTACGATGTCGTCCCAGTCGTAACAAGGTGTTACCTTCTGCGCCAGTTGCTCCAGTTGTGGAGCCGATTGCTGGCGGCAGGCCTGCCACAAGTCTTCACTGCTTACTGCCTTCTCGCCCGGCAAGCGCATTGCGGCCCGGTTTTCCGCCAGCGCGACTGTACGCACGATCGCGCGCGGGCCGAAGTCGTATTGCTGCACAATTGCCTCGACATCGCCATTGAGCGAGCTGGCAGAATCGCCCAGCACTTGTTTCCACAACTCAGTTTGCGAAGAGACATCAGGCCGGGCAACGTGTACGGCGAGCGTTTCGTAGTCGCACTGGAAGCGCTCGCGGCTGGCAATCATCATCGGTGCGGCAAAGCGCTCCAGCTCCGAACGCAAGGAATGCATCTGTTCCGGCTTCAAGGAATCAAGGTCCGCATAAAAAGCCAGGCCGAGTAAAACTGCCTCGCGCTCGAGCAGTGCGACGATCTCTCTGCGCTCCAGGCTTGAAGCATGAAATATGCCGGGATCAAGAACAAGCAAGCTGAGCCTAGTTTGAGCGCAGACGGCCTGCGCCACTGCCAGCCGGCCACTATCTGGCTCTCCCACGAGATTGATCAACTTCAGCCGATTGCGCCCGCTACCGGCCTGCAGCCATTGTGCGAGCTGGGTAGCGAGGTCGCGATGACAAGAGGGAAGCGGCACGCCGGGCGCCCCGCGCAATACGCTATGGCATCGTTGATCAAGCCGGTTGATGCCCAGAAGGTAGTCCATCATGCGCTCATCAATCCGTAATGCGCAGCCACTCAAGGTTGCGCCTGAGCCGGCAGTCTCCATTGCCAGCAGGCGCCAGCGCCGTAACGGCGCCTCAGGAAGCATGCTGGCTCGCTCAATTCCCACAGCTTCGGCGTCTGCCAGCAATGTCAACGCCAGGTAGGGTGTTGCATACTTTCGTGTAGCATCATCATGAACGTAGGCATAAAGACGCTCGAACGTGGGATCCAGCTCTGGCGCCAGGCAGAGCAGCATCATCTCGCGCTCGAATGCAGTCAGACCAAAGCGGGCAGCCAGAATGTCTATACTTGCCAGGCTCCCTGCTTCCTCCATCTCTCGCCGCTGGGCCGCGATTCTGAGGACTGCTTCCTCCAGGCGCGCGCTGATCTCTTGCGCTTCCGGATCTGATTTGTAAAAGTTCAGCTCCTCTTGCCTGTCTTTTCCCGCCAGCAGAAGATCAGCTTCGTGATCGCTGATTGCCCAACCAAGATAGTTTTGCGCCGAATCGCGCCGCCAGTGCTTTCGCAGCCAGAGCACCCGGCGATGCAGCAGCAGGCGCAACCATGCCATTTCGGCTTCCAGATACCGGAAGTTTGCCGACCTCCACTGCTCACCCGTCATGGGAGTTACGGTAGCGGTGGTCATCATGTCACCGTGTACTTCGGCAGGGTGTATTCCTGCGTAGCGTTGTTAAATTGCAGCCGGCTCTCTGCGCCGTCAATGCGCACGCGTAAAAAATAATTCCCCGGCAGGATTACCGGATCGGGCGCCACCGGCAGCTTGAACTGGATGCTATTGCTGGGAGGAGAATCGAAGGGCACAGGAATTGCCGGCACGGCGTTGTCGTCGAGAAGGAGGATTTTCTCCTGGGTTGCCGTGACCGCAGGTTGTACATTGACCGTAATCGTGTCGCCAGCAGTTGCGGTTGGCGGTGTCACCGCTCCCAATTTGGGCAGCAGCAGAAAACCCACCGTGTTGGAACGGAATGCCGGACGCTGCACAGGCGGCTGGCCATTCACTTCGTTCAACATCACGTCCTGTTCCACTTGCAGCGAGTGCAAGCCGATCTTGAGAGCCCCGGCGGGAACCACTACATCGAGCTGGTTATCCGACATTGAAGCGATCGTGGCCGTGACACCGTCCATGATGACGCGCGTCACAGCGGAACGAAAATTTGCGCCAATGAGCCGCAGCGTCTCGCCTTCTTCGGCGGCTGCAATCAGTTGGTTATCCACCACCGGGGGCTGCTGGAATATCTGCTGGATCAACGGGCTGCGCATAGGCAGCCCGTAAACCCGGTTCATCTTTACGGGAAGCGCGATGGAGCGCGGCCGCTTGCTCTGCACCTGGACTACCGTGACCTCGTACAGCACCGATCGCCGGAAGTTTACGTTGGGCAAAGCAGTCCAGATTTTCGAGATCTCTTCCAGACCCGCGGGCTGAAGTGTGATCTTGATCTGTTCGAACTCACCCAGCAGACTCGGATCGAGGACAGGCGGCTTCGGACTGGGTTTTTTTTCTTCGACCAGGTCCGGAGTAATAATGCCGGTGTCATGCAGCACACGCATGGCGTCTCCCAGAATCCGTTGCGCTTCAATATCGGCATCCGGACCGGTGTCGGAAGCGCCAAAGGCGGTGAAGATGTAACGCAAATCCACGGAGAGTGGCGGGTGTCCATATGCTCCGGGATATCCCTCTCCCGGTATCTCCTGGTTCTTGAGATAAGGATTCTCGCTCAGCTGATAAAGATACAGATTCAACCGCCGGCCGGTGATGAAATCTACTTTCACATCCGGCGGGGCAATGGTTATGTCCGCCGCTTCCGTCATGCGGTCGCGCAGCAAGGCTTTCAGGCTGGAACTGACTCCCGCGATGGCCTTATAGGTGCTCAAGTTCTCTCCTCACCTCAGGCTCCGGTCAAGGTAGGTGCGCGCCAGCTTCCAGTCGCTGAAGCCACCCGGATTCTGCGGCCGAGTCGGTCTCACCACTGTCGCCGGCTGGCTGGATCGGATCTCAACTCTTCCTATCTTCACTTGTATGTTGCGCGACTCCGGGGCTGTTTTCTTCTCGGCAATTCGAGGAGCCGCGGAGGCGGGCTGGGGAAGCCGAACAACCGGGAAGTGCTCCTGTTTCGGCGACAGACGCGCAGGCAGAGAATTTGCTGTCGCATCCTGATGCATCGTTCTGGGCTCTGGCCTACGTTGTGATGGTTGGTCGGTCGGTCTGCTTTCCTGTGTAGATCGCGAGGACGCTGCGATTCCTTCAAGAGTGCCGGTGGATGTAGGTGTGGCCACAGAAAGCTCTTGCGGTTGCGTATTTTCGCCAACCCGCGGCCTGGGCTGACTTTCCTCGGCGCTCCGTTTAGGCGATACCGTCATCGATTGCGGCGCCGCCGGCTGCAGCGTCTGCGGCCCTTGTATGGCAGAGCGCGGCTCAGGTAAGGTCACAGCGACTCGGGGCGGAGTTGAATCGCGGCGCTCCGCGAGATCCGTTTTGGGAACTTCACGGGCCAACGAATATTCATCTCTGAGCAGCGATGCTGCTGCCGTCGAATCTGGATTTGCCTCGCTCTCTTCGTGAGAGATAGAACCCAGACCAGCCAACTGCGGTGGGCTTGCTGCTGGACGCATCGTGACTGGAAGCGGCAAGCCAGCGCCTCGCTGCACCAGGCCTCTTAAGAAATTGCTCACCCGCTTCTGCCTCCCTGGGCCAATTCATCGGCCAGCAAATCGAGGTAAATTTGCCGCTTGCGCCGGCTCAGACCGAGAATGGCATCCTCATTCCAGTGGTAGTGAAATGAGAGTGCATGCACTTCGCGGTAGAACTCCCGCTCTTGCACGGCAAATTCGCGGCAGACGTAGTCCCCGGCGTCGAAGGGCACAATGAAACCCGCATTACATTCCGGACAGGTGAGATCGAGCAGCACCTCGGCCTGTGGATCGAGCTCCGCCATTTTCTTTGGCAGCTCCTGCAGAACTATCCCGGGTAAATCAGAAATTTCTTTACCATCGGCGGCGATCACACGTTCAATGCAACGCCGCAATAACAACTCAGCCGCCGAATCGACCGATTTCGCCGCCAGCGCCACTGCTGCCTCCTGGTCTTCACCGCTGGGAACCCGAAAAACTACCCGGTAGCAGTTCTCTCCGTCGCTGATCTCAGTTTCATGGAGTCTCTGCGTATGCGCATAAGGGGGAAGCAGGAGCTCTTGAATCTGCAGGTCCATATCCATTTTTTTTCCGCATTGCGGGCAGACCAGCAGGCACGATATGCGCTCCCCCAATGTCAGGTGGCGAAGATGAAGCAACAATGCCTCGCGGTCGCCCACGCTGAGCCGGCGCACCATCTCGGCTCCTACCGGTTCCACCGGTCCTAGACGGCGCAGGCAACGGGTAATGAGGTGCGTCACCCGCATGGCCGGCGGCAGCAGTCTTCCTTCTTCCAGCAAGAACTCTTCCT
>DASREY010000269.1:0-12374 GCA_035651775.1 Terriglobales bacterium | reverse complement strand
TCTGCAGCGTCAGGTTCTGTGATTTAGCAGCCGGCGCTCCAGCAACATTCGCCGAGATAGTCAGGGTGGTAGCCGATGCCGGAGTATTACCGGCAACGGTAATGCTCACCGTCACCGGCTGCGACCCAGGTCCGTTGAAATTCAATGGAGTCGAGGGCGTAAAGTTGCAGTTCGCACCTGCTGGTAGCCCACTGCAGGAAAGATTCACGGTGGCTGGCAGCGCCCCGGTGGCGCTTACCTGGAAGCTGGCGGTTGGCGTAGTTGTGGGATTCGCGCTGAATGCAGTAGTAACGGTAGCAGGGGAGGGCGCACTAAGGTTGAAATCCACGACATGCAGCGTGACTGATTGGGCATGCGATGTCTGCAGCGTATCCGTTCCGGCGCCTTGAATATTGAATGTGTAGTCGCCCGGCGTTACATCGCCGGCGTTGACCACAAACCCCGCCCCAGCGGCGGTTGGAGTCAGGCTGAGCGGCGCAGGCATGCAGCTGGCTGGATGTCCTGTACCGCAGCTTAGATTCACCGTGTTGTTGTAGCCATTGCTGGTGGTGAGCTTGCCGCTGAAAGGCGCGGTCTGCCCCGGAAAAATAATCAACGGCGAATTGGAAATGGTAAGGCTGTAATCGCTCGGCGGAGTCACAATCACCGTACCCTGCATCATCGGGTTATGAACGCTGCAGAAATAATGATAGGTCCCAGTCTGATTGAAGACCTGCATGAATGTATTGGGAGCTACGTTTTGCCCGGAATCCCAAAGACCATTGGGCGCGCAGGTGCCAGCGCAGTTTCCAGAAGTCGTGGAATGCTGTAAGCCGCCCATCCAGTTCCACACCACGGTAGTATTGACGGGAATGGTGGTAGTGCTGGTGTTGCTGGCCGTATCCACAAAAGTCAGTCCTCCGCCCGGCCCAACATTGACCGTCGCGGTGGCGTTGTCAGCCCCATTGCGCAATGAACTGGTATCCACCACTTCAAAATCGGAGCCGTGAAGCTGGTTTAAGTTGTGCAGATCGCTGTCGTCAAAGCGGGTATCGGAAGCTCCACTGACAAACCAACTTTGACCATTATCCGCCAGGATCAGGCCATAAGTTTTCATGGCTTGAGCGACCACCTTGGCCTCGGGGGTAAGTCCGGAGATGTTGGTACTTGCTTTGAGGCGCACACGCAAACCCATGGGAGGCTGGTTGGGATCGCGAACAGAACTGGCGTCATGACGTGCAGGATAGATGTGGGCTTTCTGTGTGGTGGAAGCAGTAAAGCGCAACGCGTGATTAATCACACCAGCGTTAACCTCGTCGAACCGCACCAGTCCGGGCAAAATAGGAAGCCCTGCAGCATCGGCGCTGGTCCAGGTGTCGGTACGCAGGGCGTTTGATTTGAGGCTCCAGATCGCGCCGGAAAAAGCTGTCCACTGACCTGCTGCCGGGTTAGTCACCGCGTCGAGTTCATACAAAATACAGGCGTCTTTGTCGACAATGAGAATATGGCAGTCGCCCGGCCTCTTGTTTGGATCTGGATTGTTGCACCCGATCTGATCGTTTCCCTCGATGTTGGCGCCGGGCGGAATAGGATAAGGGCCATTATCAGACTCGGTGGGCGCACCGCCGCTGAAATTCACATTGACCTTGGCTTGCGCGCTGCTGACAACGTTGTAAGGAATGCCGTTTGCGAGATCACTGCCAAAATCTGGATGTACCCCGGGACTTGTATTGCCGTTGATACTGTTGATGTAGTTGGCTGAATTGGCGTCCACGGGAAGCCCGGAGATATCCGCATTCCAGACATTGTTAGCGGGAAATATCGGGCAGTTAGGCGCCCCCGGAAGCGAACCGGCATGAGCCAAGCAGATCAACAACAAAGCAACGACAGAACTTCCATAGACCCATTTTGCACAAAACAATATGGATTCCTTCCCTTCGGGGGACTTATTGTCAGCCTTCAATTTCGGGGATAAGGAATCGTAATATTACCCGGCAGTCCAGCACAAGCGGGAACTAGGACACTGTACTTTGGATAGGAGAGTTCCTTTATCAAGTTCACTGTTTAAGCTGGAACTGCCAACAGATGTTGATGCCAAGGAAATGACTCACTGCGTTTGGCTAGCATGATTCTCTGGATGCCCCGCATCGAAGGGCGGTTTTGCGCGACAGAGCCTTTCCTCTTACCAAAAGGCCACCCGGCCTTACTCGACTGTGGGACTTTGGGAGGTCGCCGGTTTGTTTAGATCCCAATGCAGCTTTAGGGTTTCATCCATATATAGGAAGTGACTACCTGACTTTCCTGAGGCTCGAGGTATAGCGACGATCTGGAATCCCGAATCGGATCGTTTTGAATAATTGAAACTATAGCCGGCGGCAGCCCCTTCTCGGATAACGTCTTCGACAAGAGCTGCGTCAGACTTTTGAGCAGATTGTAGTATCTCTGATTGATCGAGCTCATTCAGACTACTCGCATACTGATTATTGAGCTTCGCATAAGTAGCGTTGGCTTCTGCAAGTAAATGCAGCGTCTGGGCGGCTCTAGCCTCATTTCCAGTAATCACCCGTATTGAACTGGGCTCCATACTGAACACATCCAACCCAAGCAGGAAGATAGAAAATGCCAGGACCAGGCAGCTGCCACCTAAGACGAGCGAACCTGCGTCGCGATTTTTTGTGGTATTTCGGCCATTATAGGCAAGGAAAGTAGAAAGCACCGCATAGATAATTGCCGATATTGAAGGGAGAATGATGCGGGCAAAGAATCCAAAGTGAACGAAGAGGGCCAATATTCCCAATAAGATCATCAAATTACACCCTTTCGAAACAGGGTATAGCCATTTGTGGAACCGCTATAGCATCATCACATGACCTGTAGTTGGTCGCCGGACTTATGCACGTCGTACCAGATAGGACGGTGTTTAACGATCCAAGACCACATATGAATGGACCAGAAGCTGGCCATCGTGTAAGTAATGCAATAGCCGGTCTTCGCATTTATGATTGACCACTGGCCAGCTTGATTCATCTTACTCACGTCGAAGGCTATGTGGACCGATTGGTCACAAATACAGAAAACTATAAGTTCACCTTCACGTTTCGTTTCCTCAAGTGACAGAATCTTAAAGGGCGGTGTATCAACCTTTAAACCATCAAAAGCGGCCCAAAAAGCGGCAACTTGTTCAGGAAACTTCACGCCCAGGCGAGCTTCAGATTTTTGCATCATGCCCAGAGTTGCCCCAGGAGCGAGTCTGTAAACCAGCCCTTGCCCGCCAAGCAAGTCCAAGCGCCGAACAACCTGATCCAAGTGCATAGATTCTCATTCCCAAAATTGTTACTGGCTTTGGTGGTACTTGAGCTTCGGGGGGGGAAGGAGCAGGACAACGGCCTCCTACGAAGAAGTTGAGGATGGCTCGGAGAAACAACCCCCAGCCATCGTTGTGCCCTCCCCAACCGTCTGCAACGAATTGCAGTTGCTTCTCAAAATTAGTGATCCCATCATGGGAGGGCACCATGTGTTGAACCACAACTACATCCCAAGGGAAGTCTCGCTTAGTTTCAATAAACTACACTGAAACCTGATGCCCCAACGCACGAAAGTGTTGCGCAAACCGCTCAGCCGAGTTTCCGTCAGGGAAAACGACGGTGAAGTCGATGTTGCGCGGCTTAGTCAAATCGTCGCCGCGTGCTTCCATCCGACGAAGCACATCTGCATTTGCATCATTGGGATGGATCATCAGGTGCGTCCTTCAAAGGGTCTTTTGAACCGTCAGGTCAGGATCGAGATGTGAAGCTTGCCCCCTTGTTAATATCTGCATTGCGATGGGAGTAGTGACGTTTGTCGGAGAATCCCACAAACTTGAGCCTTAAGCATGGCCGCGGCACTAGCCGCCTGCACATAACTGTACAGATTTAAACTCTACGAATTCCTGAAGTGGGCGTAACCGCAGTAGGCTTTGCCACCCAATCCTGCAGGATAAAAGCGCCCGATGGGGGTTGCAGTATTAGCGTGCTCCGAAAGTAATCGCAGCCGGTCTCGGGATCGCGTTCTTTGCCGGTGAACTTGTAATCATTGCCAATGCCTGAATCGCTCACCACCCGCTCGCCGCCGAGTCAAACCCACTCAGCCATTCTTGATCTCCAATACCAGGCGTATCTCGGTTCTCCATCCAGACCCGACCTTCCGCGCCCTTGAGGTTTATAATGCCACGCATTTTGTTCCAGATCATAACTCCGCATTTTGTTCCGTCTTTGCTCCACATTACTTTTACATCTTTAGCTGCAACGTTGAGCTTCTCGGAGCAGTCGTAAATATGCAGATGTCGCGCTACCTTTTGATGTTCTGAATTATAGAGATAGAGGTAGCCTGTTTCTCCATCATCTTCAAATACAGCAAACCACCCGTTAGGGCCTTTTGAGTAAACGATGAAGTTGGTTTCAATCGGGGTCTCATCTTCCCCACCGGGTTGCGCATTCGGCTCGTGTTGTTTAACCATCTCCTTCCAGTATCGCTGCCGAGCTTGAATAAACTGTTTTTGGTCCAAGTAATCCTCAAACCCTTTCAGCCCTTCGGGGTCGGTGATTGGTAAACTTTCATGGCCTTCCAGAAGGGCAGTTATGCCTTGACGGCGGACAATGTCTATAACACCATGCATTCGCCCCCAGATAGCAAGACCGCATTTGCTGCCATCTGAAGACCAGAAGATTTTTACATCGCCTTCTTGGATGTCAAGTGTTGGATTGTTGTAAATCTCCAGATGCTTGATTATCTTCCCTTCTTTTCGGTCTAGTACGTACAGATATCCTCCGGCTGGTGCGTCATTCTCAGTTCCATCCGTCACCTCAAAGATGGCAACGTACTCTTCAGAGCCAGATGTATCTTCAATAAAGAGTCTCACGGCATCTTTAGTACTCATATTCGTCTCATTTTTGCTCATCAGCCTTATTTTTCCAGTACTGCTGCCGTTGCTTATTAAATTGGGAACGATCTATCTTACTCGGTTGTTGCCCGGTATTGGGATGATTCTTCTTGAAGTTTTCTCCACCACGATGCTCTGTCTGAGTCATTTCCTTGAGTTGGCTATTTGGTTGTTGCCCATCATGATGCAGTTCGACGGGTTTGTCATCCTTTCCTATTGGTGCTTTGCCTTGCTCCATCCGTTTCTGATTTTCAGGAGTATTCTCATAAGGCTGGCTGTTGGTGCTAGTTTGTTGTGCATCGTTTAAGAGATGCGCACCGCCCACAATGGTAGTTGATCCGCCATGTATGATCACTGCTGCGGAGGCAACATTGGTAGGAATACCAGCGAGAGCGCCGACGCCGGTTGCATCGAGGACTGTTCCCACTACCTCGCCGCTGAGACCCGCTGCTGTTTCCTGAGCCCCTTGAATAGTAGCAATAGCATCGCCTACTAACTGTCCGTTTCTTTGCGCCGTGTTGGTTGCATTGGCCCTGCCCGCGCCTGCCATGTTATCGCTGGCGTAGGCATTGCTGGCTCCAGCAATGAAGTCAAGCGCTTTGCGGCACCAGTCACAGGAATGCCCGTCAGGATCTCCAAATGTGGTCGGATTGTTCTGCACGTAGCTGTATAAATTTAAGCTTTGCGGATTGCCGAAGTTCGCATAAGGCACTTCCGTTGCTGTAGCAGCCCAATCCGGCGTAACAAACCGCCCAATGCTGCTGCCATAATAGCGGGCGCCGAAGTAGTCCAATCCCGTCTCTGGATCACGTTCTTTGCCGGTGAACTTGTAGTTATTGCCGATGCCCAGATCGGTGACAACACGTTCGCCGCCGAAGGGATAATAATCCGATTCCTCTTCAATATTTCCATTGGCGCCGGTGACCACGTCCGCCGAGCCCAGGTGGTCGGCGAAGTAGTAATGGACTGGGAAACTGAAACTGCACGCATTGGGGAAATCAAGGCGAGCGATTCGCTTGCCACCCAGGAAGACATATTCCGCCGTCATGTTTCCGGCGAGGTCGGTCTCTTCCAGCACCTCGCCACCCGGCCCGTACCAATACAGCATCCCAGAACCGTCCGCGTTCAGCTTCTCCACCCGCTGCCCGTCGGCATCATAGTTGTACGTGGTTGTAATACCTGCCGTGTTCTTGGCGCTGGTGAGGCGATTTTCGCTATCAAAAACATTTTCAAACGGATGGGATGGCACTGGCTGCGTATAACTGGCGCAATTGCCATTCGGACCTACAAGATTCCCTGCCGCGTCATAGCACCAGTTGGTCACCTGGTTTTTGCCGCTCACCGTGAGATTGATCGGCGATTCGGGCGCGACCGTTCCCGTGGTGTTCTTTAGCAGCAGGTTTCCCCAGGGATCATACCCAAAGCTCTCGCTCCAGGTGCCGGAACTAGCCGAGAGCAGCCGGTTCAGGTTGTCATAATTAAAGCTCTGGTTGCGCGTCCCGTTTTTTCCATTAATCAACTGGCACACATTGCCATTGTTGCCGCCATTGCCATTGCAGGAGTTGAAATCGTAGCCCATGCTCAGCACCGTGGGCTGGCCAACCGCTGTGGCAGATAAAAGTGTCGGCTGCATGCGTGCGTTGTAATTGTTGGTCCAGATAATGCCGGCAAAGCTCGAGGTCGAGCCATAGACCATTTGCCTGGGCGCGCCGAATGGCGTATACAGAGCGCCGGTATAGTAGTTGATCTTGTCGGCCGCATCGACAGCTGAGAGCGGCCGCTGGGCGCGATTGTACTCATAATCAATGCGCCGCCCGCTGGGATAGGTGATAGATTGCAGTGAGCCATCCAGTTTGTAGGCATATTGAAAAGCCTGGTTGAGCGCGGGCGGAGAAACATCCTGGTTGAACTCGGTCTCCGAGATCATCCGCCCCATCACGTCATAGCTGAAGAAGCTGCCCGCCCCGCCCTGCATGCCCGCCGCCGAGGTCGAACTCGCCACCAGCCGCCCAACCGGATACTGCGATGTGAGCCCGGGGAAGCCAGCAATGCTGCTCTGGTCATAGAAGTAACTGGCGGCAGGCGACTGCAGCGGGCAGCCTTGCGCGTTGTAGGCCTTGCCGGTCAGCCGGTTCAGGCTGTCATAGCAGTAGCTGATGGTCTGCGTGGCCGTACCGCCCGAGGCCTGATTGGGAGCTGGTGAAGTCTTGAACAGCAGATTGCCATCGGCATCGTAGCTGTAATTGATTGTTCCCGATTCGGGATTCGTCGCCGTCAGCAACCGCGAGAGCGAATCATAAATAAAGCTGCGTACGCGCGGCTGGCTGCCATCCCCGTTCTGATTTACCTGCGTAAGATTGTCCAGCGCGTCATACAGATAATCAGTTTCGTAAGAGAAGTTGCCGTTAGCATCCGGCTCCAAGACGACGCGCAGGCGGCCTAAAGCATCTGTTTTGTTCTGGCGGGCGCGTTGGGTCTCATCCGTTACCGTAACCGTGGGGAACTGCGAGTAATCCGTAGTGACAGTGTTTCCGTCAGTGTGGGTGGTCGCGGTCAGGCGGCCCAGAGCGTCGTACGTGAAGGCTTCCCCCGACTGTTGTGAGTTGCTGCACGCCTTGGTGACATTAAATCCCGTGGAGCGATAAGGATAAGCCTGGAAAATTTTCTCGCCCCGCCCGTCAAAACAGGTATCCACCTGATCATATTGATTGTTGGCATCTTCATCATTCAACGTAGCGGTTCGATGCGCACGGCCCAAGCCGTCAAACTGGGTCCACGCTAAAGTGTAGCGGCCATCAATATTCTGCTCTACGGTGCTGGCTCTGCTGCCGTCGTAATAGGTGTAAAGAGTGTTCGCCTTCTGATTGTTCGGGTCTGGCGGGCCAGTGACGCTCTTCAATCGCCGCAAAGGGTCGTCGGTCCCGCTGCTGTCTTTATAGCTGTATGTGGTCGTCTGCCGGTTCTGGTCGGTGGATGAAGTAAGCTGCCCATCCTGATAGGCATAGGTATAGCTCTGGATATGGCTAATGCCATTAGTCTGCGGATATGTGGTCTTGGTCAAATAGGCATTGGTATTGCCTGGCGCTGGACCGCCCTCGGTAAAGTTGTCGGTGTAGTCGTAAGTCGTTGTGTGATGTGCCGTATCGCCGGTCGCGTTGCCAATGGCATCGGTCGTCGAAAGCACCTGTCCGGTCTCATCATAAGTATGGGTAATGACTGAATCAGTACATGTTGCGCCAGTGGAAGGAATGAAACACTTATGGACTTCTGTAGTGACATTTCCACGCGGGGCAGTTGAGCCTGCGCTGTAATTGGTTTCATCATGCCCGGTGAGATTGCCGACCCCAGTCACCGAAGGCGTGCCGGCGGCGCCACAGGCTGTACCTACAGCGCCGTTGTCGTAGTAGTAATCAGTTTCGGCCGCGAGGTTCCCGTTGCCATCATAGGTAAGGACCTGGCACGGCCGGTCGAGGATCGAAGAGTCGTTATTAGGGTCAGAAAAAATGGGGGAGGGAGCAAAACTCTCATAGTTGTAAACGGTTCTTCGTGCAGGTGTACCGCTCGGGTCCTGGCCAAAATCGAATTCATCTTTTTCGCTAAGTACGCCTGTGTCGTCAACATAGTGATAATTGACCTGCGATGCCAAGCCAGAGGGTAGTACCGTCTGCTCGCTTTTGATCAAGTTGGCGTCGTACCAAGTTTTATTCACCGTAAGCAAGGGGTTGCCGGCCCCATCCTCATGAATAATGGATTGCTCCATCGCCAGCTCGCCCGCCGGCATGGGGGCGTCGGCTGGGTCTGGACTTACCGCGTTGACGGGATCATTGCCGGTCGGTCCGCCCGTATAGTTGTAAACCGTCCGGGTGACCTGTCCAGTGATGTTATCTGTGGCAGTGACAATGGTCTGTTTGTTGCCCCAGCGTGCAACGGGCATGTGTGCGATGGCTGCGGGAAAGTACCAATTGCCTGTCCAATAATCGAAGTGCTGGTGCAGGGCCACGTTCACCCCATCAAAACTTACGTCGCGGTCGGTAATCGCGGGCCAGGAGTGGCGCTCGGTGAGGGGCTCATGCCCACTCACCACTGGCGGATCTCCAGTAAATACTGCCTGGGAAAAGTCGTTGATTTCAGATTGGTAGTTCAGCCCCCAGGTATATCTGACCCATCCCCCCATCGGATAAGTAATCTTGCTGAGCAAGCCGTAGATAGGCTCGTAATCAAAGGTGTATTGCTGCGGATTGCTTGGAGTGCTGTTGGGCAGGGTAATGCTGCGCACCGCTTGAAAATTACTCGTTCCTGAAGTGGCATTCGCGGGGCCGTGGCCATCCCAAACCCAATAGGGAATAGGAACGGAAAAATTTGCGGTTACCGTTCCCCAGTTGAGTACGTAAGGCTGGGGCAAACCGGAAACATTGATGAAGTCCTGCGCACCCCATCCAAAGCCGCTGGCAGAGACCAACGTACGCCCCAGCGTATCGGTGACAGTAAATGCGCCAAAGCTGTTAGGGTAATTGACTTGAATCATGTTGCCATTACGGTCTTCCATGAGGGTGCCTGCACCATATACCGTGCCATCAACTCCACTCACCGTATTCGAAACCGGGTCCCCAATGAAGCCCTCGTCTGACCCGGCAAACGTGTTGTTAGGACAGCCCAATGGGTTATTCCCACTCCAGCTTCCCATATACATCGCATGCCGTCTTCCACTAAGATCCGTGAATACATAGTTTGTGTAGTAGGTGCATTCGATCGGGTCACCAGCATAATTGGTGTCATCCTCGGTGCCAGAGGTGTACGTAAGCCGCGGCAACGTAGTTGCCCAGCCGCCATTCACGTTATGACCATGCGGGTAATCAGCGTATCCGGCAACAGGGAATTTGCCGGGAATGAATGCGTCGACTCCATTAGAATCGTAAGCAATGCTCAAAGGAAAATTGATTCCTCGCCCGGCAGGCATAGGCAGGCCAATACGCACACTCACCGAACCGCCGACAGGATCCACCGTCTCATTCAGCAGATGAAAATAGTCATGCCCTGAGCCCGGTGCCGGCGTTGAGGTCATGGTGGTTACGTTGGTAATCTGCCCCCAGCCCGACACTCCTGCCAGCAAGATGATCAACCCAATGCCAACAACCCTGCCGATGCTGCGCATAATTCTTCCTCCACGTCTGGTGCTGCTCTGCGTCACTTTGTCCTTTGTCGATGCACCAGCGAGTGCATCAAATTCCGCCGGCAAACTTGCTTGATTGAGTTTCATGCTCTTCATTGCAGTGTCACCGTAAACGGCACGCTGTTGCTTACCGCCCCATCTGCTCTAGTCACAACAACGTTGCTCGTCCCCGAGATTCCGCACGGTACCAGCACCCAGATCACGCCCGGCTGCCAGACCGTAACCGTCATCTGCGTGCCTCCGATGGCCACCGTTCCTTTCTCGCTGCCAAATGACATGCCACTGATCTTGATTCGTACCCCCACAGGCCCCGAGTTCCGCGAGAGGCCGCTGATGTAGGGCGGCGAGACCAAGAACGGCACCCCGTTGCTCGGCACTCCGTTTACCGTAACCACCACGTTGACACTTCCCGTAGGCATGTTAGGCACGGTTACGCCGATACTGCCGCTGCTCCAACTGCCGATCCATGCCCGCGTGCCGCCAAATGTCACCAGACTGTTCCCCGGAGTTGCACCAAAACCAGCGCCGCTGATCGTTACCGGTGCATGCACCTGGCCGGAGGGCACCGAAAGACTGTCAATCCATGGCTGCAGCACAAACCTCACCGCATTGCTGGCCGTGCCGCCAACCGTAATCACCACGCTCACGTTGCCGGCTGTCGGACCACGGGGCACGGTGACGTTCACTGAGGTATTGGTCCAGGTACCGGGCATCGCGTATGCTGTCGCGTTTGTTGTTCCATCACTAACCGTGACCATGCTGCCGCCCTGGCTAAATCCAAAATTGGCGCCTCGAATGGTCAGCAGGCTTCCCGGCGGCATGGATGCCGGAAGTGGGCCGCCGTTAATAGACAGGCCGCTGATACTTGGCGATGTATCGGTGAAATTCACGCCGTTGCTGGGCACTCCGGCTACGCTGACCACCACCGGGCCGGAAAACGCCCCCAGCGGAACTTTGGCTATGATGCCGGTATTCGTCCAAGTCGGAACTTGAGTCGCCGGCGTGCCGTTGAAGGTCACGACACTCCCCTGCTGGCTTGTGCCAAAATTATTTCCTGTAATCGTCACCGCAGTGTTCACCCCGCCCGTATTAGGAGAAAGGCCGTTCGTATTGATCACGGGAACCAAAGTGCCCGAAGGAACCGTGATCAGCGAATCGTAGTTGCCATTGAGCGCGCCCTCGATACTCAGCTTCGCCCTAAGCGTGGGCCCGCCAATGCCAGCCTGCGCTGCCCCCACCCACAGGTACAAGCGGTCTGTGGTTTGCATGCCGATGTTGGTTGCTGTAGTGCAACTGAAATTGAACGGCTGCAAATTTGTTGTCAGCGCCGAACCCGACTTCATCCCGCACAGCAGCACGCCAGAGGAATTATTGATATAGACCTTCGCCTCCGGATACACCGGACCCCGGCCGGCGATGCTGGTCTGCATCCACAAGCTGAACGTGAACTTCGAGCCGGTAGGGAAATAGCCAAGGGTACCGGGCACGCCGGCTTGCGTATTGAATCCGGCAACCTGGTAGTCGCCCGGCGCGACCATGGGACCGGACATCAGGCCGACAGTGGGAGTGTTATTGGGGCCCGTGGTTTGCAGTTGAAACAGCCCCGGCGTGCTCGAAGCAGCCGCGCGAAGATGGTAGGTCGTCTGTCCCCAGAGCGCGCCCGGAAGCAATACCAGGCAGACCCACAACCAGCTTGCCTCTCTAGCGAATCTTCGCATTGTTATCCCGTGCTCTCTCATCACGCCGCCTTTCGTCTTCTGCACTTGCATTTTGCGTAACCACCGTTGCCGTCCGATATCTCATGCAATCAGCAGCGACAACCGCGAAAAATCAATTACTTGCCCCGCAACGTTCCCATAGGCACAGGGACTATTACGACTGGCGTGCAGCTATAGCAGGCCCAAAATTGAAACGCCTGGATCGCACCGGGAGGGCCGTTATGGACAAGAATCGAATAGCCCACCTGTCCCCCTGAGATACCCATAGTGGCTATGTTGGGAGAAACGCAGGATGCTGAAACCGTCGATGAGGCGCAAGCCGTTGACGGTGTGGACGCGGGACTAAGATTCCCACTTGTCGTGGCAGATCCACCCGATCCCCCAGCGGTGGAAACCATGGTGAAGGTGTAGGCCAGCGTCTGGGAGGTAGTGTTTTGAAAGTAAAACTGGGTCGTCAGGTTGCCGAAAGTGTCCCACTCGGAACCGTAGATGGTCGTTTCCGTCACGCCGATGCTGACATAGTGACTCAGACTGGCGTTGGTGTTCTGCACCTGGATCCAATATGTTCCACCTCCGGTCGCAGAGGTCA
>DASREY010000268.1:0-3156 GCA_035651775.1 Terriglobales bacterium | reverse complement strand
AGGAGCCATCTTTGTCCTGAGTCTTGATCAGGTACTGGATCGCCTCACGCACCGGACGGCTGTTGGAATCGAAACCGATGTAACCAAGCATTTCCAAGGTGCGTGCGGTAAGGTCGCTGCAGGTCGGGTCGAGGATCGCGTTGTGATCCGCGAAGGGCATATCCTCCAGCCAGGGCGTCGTCACATCCTTGTCAAAGGCGGCCCAGCCGCCATCGCGGCATTGGAAGCTGAGCTGCCAGCCAATGGCGCGGCGAAAAAGTTCTTTGAGGGCGCCTTCGTCTCTGGGACGAACCAGGCGCAATGCCATCAACACCATGGCCGTGTCGTCCGTGTCCGGGTAGTAAACGTTGTTATACTCGAACGCCCAGCCGCTGGCTTCCGGGTACGGGTTGTTGACCGCCCAATCGCCGCGGATTCGCACCTCCTTGTTGAGGAGCCAGTGGGCCGCTTTTTGCAGCGCAGGGTGATCCGGCGCGATACCCGATTCCGCGAGGGAAATAACGGTAATGGCGGTATCCCAGACCGGCGAAAGACAGGGTTGTATGCGGAAGTCCTCGGGATCATCAACAAAAAGACCCGCGAAATCTTTCTCCGCTTTTTTATAAATCGGATTGGTTTTTGAATAACCAAGGGCGCGCAGAGCAATCAAGGCATTGAGCATGGCCGGATAGACCGCAGCCAGCCCGTCGCTTCCCTCGCCGATTCGTTCCAAGATCCAGCGCTCCGCTTCCTCCAGGGCGCGTCGGCGCAACGGCTCGATACGCAGCGGCTGCAGGAATTTCAAGGTGTCATCAAGGCGCAGGAAGAAATTGCGCCAGGTCCAGAATTTCTCGCTGCGCGGCAGGCGCAGGTCGCTTTGTTCGGCGCCCAAGGGATATAACTCGTGGAGCTGCTTCTCTCCGGGAAGCACGCGTGTGGGTTTGAAATGATTGATGATGGCCAGGGGCACCAGCATGGCGCGACTCCACGACGACATCTTGTAAATGTGAAACGGCGCCCATCTAGGCAGGAGCACCATCTCCACGGGAATGGCCGGCAGATATTTCCATGGGAATTGGCCGAGCAACGCCAGGTAAAGCTTGCTGAACGTATTCATCTGCGGGATGCCGCCAAGGCGCATAATGGTCGCGCGCGCCTCACGCATGAATGGGGCGTCCACCGAATAGCCGGCAAGCTTCAGCGCAAAATAGGCTTTGACCGAAGCGTTGATCTCGCTGGGGCCGCCGTGGTAAATGTTCCAGCCGCCATCGGCCTGTTGGCGTTTGAGGATGTGGCGCACACAGCGCTTTTGCAATTCGGCGTCCACTTCGCCACACCAGTGCATAAAGACCACGTAATCGGAGCAGAGCGTGCTATCCACGAGCAATTCGCCGCACCAGTGCCCATCTGGCTTTTGTTGACGCAACAGATTTTCCTGCGCCCGTGCGATGGCCTGAGCAATCTCCCTCTCTGTAGCGGAATATGACTCGGACGCTTCAGCAGGCGCGCTGGGCAAAGCAATCAGCTCTTGGGGCGAATTTTTCATGCGCTGCCTTCAGGAAGCTTGAGCGGCGGCCTCGGCGCGTTTCGCATTACGGTGTCCATTGCCGCTGCTGACCCCATTGAACACGACCGTCTCGCTGCCGCGGCTGGTCGGTCTCGGTTTCGGCCCGAAATTGAACTTGATTGTCTTCCACGTGTCGCCGCGCCGGGCCTGCAACCCAAGGGTGGCAGTCGGTTCATAGCCGCAGTGCACCATGCAGTTTTCGCAGCGCGGATCGCGAGCGATACCGTTCACTACTCCGTAGCGTTCCCAGTCGGTCTTTTGCAGTAACTCGGCATAACTGGAGTAATGGGCGTCGGTCATCAGGTAGCAGGGCCCTTTCCAGCCGCGGATGTTGCGGGTGGGAATGGCCCACGCCGAACAGGTCAAATCCCGTTTGCCCGCCAGAAATTCAAAGTAAACCGGCGTACCGAAAAACGGATACTGCCTCATCCATTTGTCAATGTCCTTGAATTTTTCGGTGGTCATCTTGCGCGTGAGAAAGAAATCTTCCGGGCGCAGATTTAACCGCTTGATCATGTCTTTCTTTGCGGCGTCGTAATCGTATCCGGGCGTAATGGTATGGCCGTCCACGCCCAGATCAGCCAGATAATCGAACATCTGCTCGATCTCCCGCATATCTGTTTCCTTGTAAACCGTGGTGTTGGTGGCCACCTGATAGCCGAGAATTTTTGCCATCTTGATGGCCAAAATACATTCCTTGAACACGCCTTCGCGCTCCACGATGAGGTCATGAATGCGTTCCAGCCCGTCGAGATGCACGTTCCAATACATCCATTTGTGGGGGGCAATGGTTGGTTTGGCAGGGTCTTTTGAACCTTTGCGGACTTCCGCCGCCTCTTTTTCGCTTAGCAAGCCGGCCTTGATCAGTTTGTCGATCTTTTGATTGACAAAGTCGGGCCTGCTCTGAATTTGGGAGGCCATCCAGTCGCGCATTTTTTTGCGCATGAACATGGCGTTGGTGCAGATGTAAACGATCCGCCCTTGCTCGAGCAATCCCCTTACTAACGCCTCGATGTGGGGATAAATGAGCGGTTCGCCGCCACAGATGGAAACCATCGGTGCGTTGCACTCGTTGGCCGCTGCCAGACAATCCTCCAGACTCATCATGTCCTTGAGCGAAGTGGAATATTCGCGGATTCGTCCGCAGCCGGTGCAGGTGAGGTTGCAGGTATGCAACGGCTCGAGCTGAAGCACAGTGGCAAACTTTTTGGTGCCACGCAACTTGTGCCCGATAATGTAAGCGGCGATTTTCGCAGTGAGCGCCAGCGGAAATCTCATTGAAGCGAGGATAGTAACAAGAGGCGGCGGTGTGTCAATCTTCCGCCTTCTTTAAAGGGATGCTAATTGGATTCGGCCTGAAACAAGGCGTTGGATTTGCCCAGCCGAATTTTGGAAATCGCGCCGGAAAGGCAAAATAAAGGCGCGACTGCGAACAGTTTCTGTGGTTTAATGTTGCGTCAGGCTTTTAGTCACGATCAATAACCGGAGCCACGAAATATGAAGAGAATCATGTTAGCAGCGTTTGCCATAGGCCTTGTTGGCTGCGCCCAGCAGCCTGCCCCCTCGCCGGGCCCAGCGGTCACCGGCGGTTACCCATACGACCGTTACGC
>DASREY010000267.1:0-5616 GCA_035651775.1 Terriglobales bacterium | reverse complement strand
GGGCAACCGACTTACCACAACCTTGCTGATTCCACATCGAGCTGCGGCAATGCGTTCCCCACCAGTGTGACTCCGCCGACTGGGGCTTCTGGAGTCGATCTTACTACTCACGCCACTTACGACTGCTTTGGTGGAGTGGCGACCTCGACAACGGATGCCAACGGGAGTAGCCGTTCGGTCATCCTTGACGCAATGTGGCGGCCAACTTCGGTGACCGATGAACTAGGCAACGTGACCCATATTTCATATACCAAGGCCACGCCGCTGCCTTCGTTCGCCCCGCCATTTACGGAAAGCTCATTCAACTTCAATGGGACTATTTCTACTAAAGACGTTCGTACGACCTTTGATGGACTTGGGCGGACTCACCTTGTGCAGCAGAAGCAGTCACCCACGGCTACGAACTACGATTCAGTGGAAACCGACTACGACTCGCTTGGGCGAGTTTCGCGACAGACCATCCCATATGTAGCCGGCGCAGGGATAAGCAACGCATCGGTGGCTTCTACAAACATGGCCTATGATGCTTTTAACCGTCCCATAAGCATAATCGCCCCTCCCCAGGTGGGCCATACGCAACGTGCAACCACGAGCTATGACTACAGTAACAATGATGTTTTGATCACAACCACTCCATCTCCGAACACGCAGCGGCAATACGAATACGACGCTCTTGGACGGCTGACCTCGGTTTGCGAGCTAACTTCCGGTACTGGGAGTGGCACATGCGGGCAGGCGCGGAACCAGACCGGTTATTGGACCAAGTACGGCTATGATGCCGCCAGTCATTTGCTGAACGTCACGCAAAACGCGCAGGCGGCAACGGGTTCGCAGCAGGCGCGCAGCTTCAGCTATGACGGGCTGGGACGCATGCTTTCGGAGAACAATCCCGAAACAGGGTTGGTCCAATATTTTTACGACTCCGACTCCACTTGCGGGCAGACATCGGCGGGCGACGTAGTGCGGCGGCTGGATGCTGCCGGACTGGTGACCTGTTACGCCTATGATGTCTTGCACCGAAACTCCATCATCGGGTACTACACCAGCGGCATGAGCCTGGTCTATGGCTCTTTCTTCTTTTATGATGCAGGGACCGTCAGTGGGCAGTCCATGGCGAACGCCAAGGGCAGGCTGGCGGAGGCTTATACTTGCACCTTATGCAGCGGCCCATTCCCGACAATTACCAGCAATGAATACTTCAGCTACTCGGCACGCGGCGAAACGACGGATGTCTATGAATCCACGGCACACTCCAATGGGTATTATCACGTGACTGCCGGCTACTGGCCGCATGGAGCGCTGAAGACATGGACGATGCCGGGAGTTCCGACGATCACCTATGGCGCGTCTGACGGCAGCGGGCTGGATGGCGAAGGACGAATCACGAAAGTGATGGCTGCCAGCGGCCAGAATCCGGTGACCGGGGTAACGTACTACAACAGCGGAAGCTCCCAGCCCATTGGCGCGCTGACTGATGTGACCTTTGGCTCCGCCGATCATGACCACTTCGACTACGATGCCAACACCGGGCTGCTGGCGAAATATACCTTCAACGTAGGTAGCCCAAATCAGACCGATGTGGGGCAGTTGACCTGGAACGATAACGGCAGCCTGCAACAGCTTCAGATCACCGATACCCTATCCAACGCAATTGACAGTCAAACGTGTAATTACACGCATGACGGTTTGGGACGCATCGCCAGCGTAGATTGCGGGAGCAGCATTTGGAAACAGAACTTCAGTTATGATCCCTTTGGCAACATAACCAAGACGGTGCCTCAAGGCAGTATGGGCATTTCTTTTCCGCCCTCGGCCAATGCTTACAATACAGCCACCAACCGGATTAACTATGCCGGCTACACTTACGACAACAACGGCAATCTGCTTACCGATGCCACGGGCAGCCACCAATATCAATGGAATGCTGATGGCAATGTAAGCTGCATGGATAATATTGCGCTGACCTACGACGCCATGGGCCGCGTGGTGGAGCAGGCTGCGGGTGGAACATGCGCGAGCCCAGGCAGCACGTATAAACAGATCGTCTATGGACCGGGCGGGGATAAACTTGCGTTGATGAATGGGCAAACGTTGAGCAAAGCTTTTGTCCCGCTGCCTGGAGGGGCGACGGCGGTCTACAGCTCAACCGGATTGGCATATTACCGCCATTCGGATCATTTGGGCAGTTCACGGATGGCGTCCACGCCTTCGCGCACTCCCTATTACACGGGGGCATACGCGCCCTTTGGCGAGAACTACAAAGAAGCCGGAACCACCGACCGCTCCTTTACTGGGCAGAACCAGGAGACAATCGGCGGCATCGCTCCGCTCGATGACTTCATGTTCCGCGAGCACACGCCCAACCAGGGTCGCTGGATTTCACCTGACCCGGCAGGGCTGGGTGCGGTAAATCCCACTGACCCGCAAACCTGGAATCGCTACGCTTATGTTGCGAATCGTCCGATGAATTCTGTTGATCCGGTGGGGCTTGACTGCATTACGCCAAATGGTATGACTCTTAGCGTCAATGATGCTACCGATTGTGATGAGCAAGGCGGAGACTGGACCGAGGGCCCGGCTTCGGCCACATGCGTTTTAGATGGTGTTGAGACGAGCTGCGGCAGTGTTTTTAATCAGATTGATAATGGAAATGCCGCCATTTGTCCCAACAATGACTGTAATGGAATGCGTCTTGGGGCGGACGGTCAGTTCCAACAATATGTGCCGGGTTGGAATGCGGGGGTGATGCAAGATGCGACAAATGGCGACTACTTTGTCTTGTCAGGCGCAGGTTACTGGACCAATGTGAACTCTTCTTCCCCATTGCCGCCACAACTTTATGTGAGGGGAGGCGAAGATGACCACCCTGGCCTGAGAGCGTTTTACAATAATCCAGATTGCCCACATTGTGGTGACACATTGACAGCCACCCGGACAACGGTTGGTTATATCGGATGGGCAACTCTTGCAGTTGCCCCAGCAGCACTAGCAATCGGGGAAGCTGGAGGTGCGATCGCTGCGTGCAATCCTGGCCTCAACCTTAATACTGCTGGTCAGCAATGGACTGTCTATTGTCGTGGATGGAGCGCAGGTAATCTGGTAAGTATCGGGTACGACCCGCGCAATGGGCTACACATAGGACTTTTATCGGACGAAAGAGGACGTTCTCTAATACATATTCCACTTTGGCCAAAGCGATGAAATTTAGAATCGGACCCATTTTCGCTGAGTTCGGCCGCTCCCAGGAACAACGTAATGTCATTGACATACGGAACATCGAAGGAAATAACTGTAGCGTTTTTATTGGTTTGTTGGCTGAATCATTCGACTCTGCTTTGAGTTTCTACATTCGTATAACCGAATACCTGATGAGCGGCACCAATTCCACCGTTGTTGAATTGCGAGGATGGAATGTGCGCCGCCTTTCTTCGGAGTTGAAATTAAAGGAATTGAAACTTAAACCGGAATTTCTTGCGACGAATACGCTTGCTTATCAGGATTTTCCAACAAAGTTAATAGGTGAGATGTTTAATACCGTTTGGCTAGCCTGTGGCATTCGCATTCTTGGATTCCAGAAGCACGCGCCTTCTTATCGCGACGTCTTAGCTAGTTTAGAGAAAAATACTCTACCAAATGGAATAGATTTCGTGATTGAGAAGAAGTCTATGGGCCTTTCCGACTTCCTGTCGGTCCGCTGCGATAGTCAGT
Organism: Terriglobales bacterium; assembly: GCA_035651775.1. Classification (GTDB taxonomy): domain Bacteria; phylum Acidobacteriota; class Terriglobia; order Terriglobales; family Acidobacteriaceae; genus QIAW01. The sequence goes on along the minus strand of DASREY010000267.1, from coordinate 1,908 downwards.
GCTCCGCTAGTCTGATTAAATTCTTAGGCGACGGCACTGCCGGCCTTAAGCACCCGTTGGTTGAGACAAGGCTCCCGTTTTAGCTTTGCCGATCGACCCTAATACTGGTTGCCTGAGGATGATCACCCTGGCCTGAGAGCGTTTCACAATAATCGAGATTGCCAAACCTGCGGGAGCATTCTTGTTGGCGCCAGAGATGTCACACAAACAGGGGGAGTGACAACATTTGTAGTTCCTGTAGGAGTGGTTGGAACATATACGATTGCCTGCGCAGGTACAATGGACGTTCGCAGTGGGTGAATAAACATTGGTCGACTCATGCTTAATCTGTTAGACGGACACATCATCTCACACCCTGTCAGGGCGCTGAGCCGTGCTACTCCTGCTGCTCGGGCTCTTCGGGAGCGCCGTGGCGGCGGAGGAGGGCGGGCAGGTTTTGGGAGAAGGCGGAGCGCGGCATTACGCTGTCGCAGCCGGCTTCCTGGGCCTTCATCTTCAGGTCGCCCTGCACGTGAGAGACAAAGCCGAGGATCGAAGTTCCTTTTTTCAGCTTCGATTTCACTTTGGGAATCGTGGTGAGCGGCTTGGCGTTGGCATTGTTGAGATCGAAGATGACCAGCGACGGCTTCTCGTCGGCATGGATTTCAACTTTTTCCATCAGCTCATCCACGGTCTTCACGAACGCGATTTTTACGTTGAGCTTGCGGGCCGTATCCATGATCTTGGTCATGAAGAACAGGTCTTCCACAAAGGCAAAGATGCGGGTAGCGGCGTCTTCGTGCAGCGCGGCCGGGTCTACCGGGCGAATTTCATTCTGGCCCTGATAGCCTGTGTTCTGATTCGAACCTTTGCGTCCTTTGAATTGCTGGCGGAAGCGATTGCGCCGGCCAAAGCCGCCGCCACCGCCGCCCCGGTTGCTGCCCTGGCCCTGATGGCCGGAGTTCTCATTATTATTTCCCTGGCGATAGCTATGGTCCATGGGGCCGGTAAATACGCCGCGGTTGCCGTTGGATTGTCCGTTGCCGCGATTGGGACGATCGCCGGAGCGGTTCTGTTTGCGCCCGCGAAAACGCCGGTTGCGGAAGTTGTTGCGGCCCCCGTTAGGACGGGAGTTCGGGGCAGCGGGCGCCGCTCCCTCCGGCGGGCCTGACTCTGAAGAGGCAGGAGGCACGGAAGCTTCTGGCGCGGAAAATGGCGTATCCTCCCCGGAATTTCCGGGAGGTTCAGACGAGAAATTACTTGTATCCATTGTGCGTTTATTCTCTTTTACTACAATCGCGAGCGGAGTGAGCGCGCGACGAAAAATCCTCAACCAGCCGCTACCTGCCTAGGTTGGATGGCAGCAACGAGGACCGCTGCCTTGCTTTGCAATACCGTCATCAACCTGGTCTGAAAGTTCGAGTGTTATGAAGCCACGTGGCGTGGTGTGCCAGCAGGCTGCTTCCAAAACTTTGTATTGCGTGATTGGCACAGCAAAGGAACTGTGCGGCTTTGAAGAACATTTTTATATTACTCGCAAGTGAGGAAACAAGCAAGCCTTGTTTGTAAACTTTGGTCATCCGGGGCACGAGACTTTGGTAATAAACGCATCGGTAATGCAGGCATAAGGCGGAGGCCCGATCTGGCTTGCAGGAACCCTTAGATTCGAGCATTACCACTCCATAAACTACCCGGGCTGTGCTAGCATCGCCATCAGGCAAATCTTCCCCCAAACTTACCCGCTAAGGGCACGGCTGTTTATGCAACAACTGGGACGTTATGAAATCCTTGCTGAGCTGGGTCGCGGCGCCATGGGAGTGGTCTATCAGGCGCGCGACCCGCGTATTGACCGCCTGGTGGCGCTCAAGGTCATCAGCATCAGCGGGGCCTCGCCTGCCGAAGAGGATGAGTACAAGCGGCGCTTCTTCC
>DASREY010000266.1:0-20129 GCA_035651775.1 Terriglobales bacterium | reverse complement strand
CTCCAGCTTTGGCAAAAATCACGCGGGCTTCGCTGGCTGAGATGTCATTGGCGGGCAGATGCACTCCGTGCGCTCCCGCCGCTATGGCGACGTCCGGACGGGAATTCACCAGCAAGCGCGTCTGCGGAAATTTTTTCAGTTCCTGCATCATCTCGCGGACGAATGCTTCGATCTCCCGCACCGAAAGATCTTTCTCCCGCAATTGGATCAAATCTATCCCCGCGCGCGCGCTCGCTATCGCTGTGGTTAACAGGCGCTTACGTTTCTCGGATGCTGATCCCGGGAACTGCGAACGGTCAGTAATGTAGTAGAGGAGCACTGAGTTTCTTCAGGAGCCATACTGGCAAAGTCTTGATCTTACTCTTATCGAAATCGATCAGGGAGGCTATCCTGTGTCCCCCGGCAAGCCTAAATGCCTGGGCCCGCTTCTAAACGAGGATGACTCTCGGCGCTGAAATTGTATGGCTACTCGTTCTGGCGCTGCCGGTAGCCAGCATAGCCTGGACGGTGACTCACGAAGAGGTCTTCCGCGAGCCCCGTGATTTCTGCAAAGAACGCAGCCGCCGCGCACGCCGTCTGCCCTCGCGCAAATTCTTTTATTTGCTTACCTGCGAGTACTGCTTCAGCCACTATGTGGCTGCCTTGTTTCTGGCCATCACGCGTTTCAAGCTGCTGTATGAAGATTGGCGTGGATATCTGATTGCCGGATTTGCGCTGGTTTGGATGGCCAACATTTATATGGGCATCTTTGGCCGGCTGCGGCTCGATATCAAACGCGAACGCGTGGAAATCGAGGAGCTGCAGCAGAATCAGCAAAAGCGCGCAGCATGAAAGTAAAAAGCACGATAGAGAGCACAAAGAAACACGAAGAAGCGCATTTGAGTTTTCTTCTCTTCGAGCTGAGAGCTGCCCATCTGAGAGCTACCTTAGCGAGCGCGTGGCTGCAATATCAGGATCGTCTTCTTTTTCTTTGGGAGGCGAAGGCTGTGGCTGCAGATGAAATTTGGTCAGGCCGGCGCGCAGCGCTTCGAAGCCTTCTTCTGGAGAATCCACGATACGAAACAGGTTCAGGTCTTCTTCGGCGATGGTGCCGGAATCTACCAGGGCCTGCAGGTTCAGCACTTTGGCCCAGTATTCTTTGCCGTAGGCCAACACCACAATTTTTTTCGCCAGCTTCTGGGTCTGCGCCAGAGTAAGTATTTCGAATAGTTCATCCAGGGTGCCAAAGCCTCCGGGAAAAACCACCAGCCCCTTTGCCAGGTAAGCAAACCAGTACTTGCGCATGAAGAAATAATGGAACTCGAAATTCAGCTCCGGAGAGATGTAGCGATTGGGGAACTGCTCATAAGGAAGCCGAATGTTGAGCCCGATGGTTTTGCCTCCGGCCTCATAGGCGCCGCGATTGGCCGCCTCCATGATTCCCGGTCCACCCCCGGAGGTAACTACAAAGCGATGACGCCGCGAGGGAATCTCCTGCGCCCATTTGGTCAACATCCCGGCGAGCTGGCGGGCCTCTTCGTAGTAGCGCGCCATCTCCACAGCGGCGCGGCAACGCTTCAGTTGCAATTCCAGGTCTGCGGGCCGTGCAGATCCGGGGCGTTCCAGCAGGGCCAGGGCGCTGTTAGCCTCCGACTGGCTGGCAAAGCGGGCGGAGCCAAAGAACACGACCGTGTCCTGGATTTTCTCTTTGCGAAAGCGTGATAGCGGCTCATAGTACTCCGACAGAATGCGTAACCCACGACCGTCGGGACTATTGAGAAATTCTTTGTTTTCGTAGGCGAGGGGCGCGGGCTTGAGGATTTCAGGTTCGTTCATATAGAGATAAGCGCGAAGAACAGGATAACGGAGACCAATGAATCGTGCGTACAAAATTAGCTGCTGCTGAAGCTGGCTGGCTAATCCTGGCCTTCCCGGTAGTGGACTCCCTCCCGAATCCCTATCCAGATATTCACCAGACCCAATCCGCTGATCGTGCCACGCACAAAATCCTGCAGGGCAAATTCCCGCAGCGACAAGTTATGGAGCAGGAAGTTATTGTCGCTCCAAAGCCGGGTCCAAGGCAGGATCACCAGGATAATGCCCATCTGCACGCAAACCAGCACAAAAATCGTAATAAAGATGCGATTCAGCCAAATTTCAGCGCGGGTAGGAGTGGGCTTGGAGGGAGCCTGGCCTAACTGCGGTTGTCCGGCTTCAGAGGTTACGTCGGTGATCATTGAGCCCAAATGCTTATTACCATGTGCCGGGTCCGAAGGGTCTTGTGACTCTCGCCGGAATTTTGCCGTGGAATGCATTGCCTGCTAATGGCTTCTATTCTACGACTTCAGAGCTTTGATGCGCTCGGCAACGTCGCGGTAGTCGATATTATTGCTATAAACTTCGTTGAAATTCTGCAAAGCGGCCCTTTTATTGCCCGCGGCCTCGTACGCCGCTCCTAACTCATAGTACACGGCCAACTTGGCTTCTTCATCAATCGAGGGCACGCGCAACGCTTTTTCATACCACTTAACCGAAGCTTCAGGTGCTCCTTTTTCCAGGAAGCAGTGCGCCAGCCAGGTATAGGCCTGCATTACCTGATTGAAGGGATGTCCTTTCTCAATGGCGTGGCATACCTTCTGCAACTCGCCGATAGCTTCATCGAGCAACCCCATTTCTTTAAAGGCAACACCCAGGTTGTAATGCGTGTCCGGATCCTCGGCGGCATTGGCGTTTTCTTCCACCTCGTCCTTAAACTCCTCGAAAAGGTCCGAGAGGGTGGCGCCGGCGTCTGCAGGAGGCGCACTCGCCGCAGGCGGAAATATCTTTCGCACCGCAGTAACGGTTTTTGCCGAAGCTGATTTTCCCGCATCTGGCGCCGGAGCCGAAGCAGACATCCCGGCAGACGATGGCGTCGGTATTGGAGTTGGCAGCGGCGGCGGAATTGGCGGTGCCGCACGAGGAGCAGGAGGCGGCGCTACCGGAGGAGCAGGAGGCGGCGCCTGCTGAGGAGCAGCAGGCTTGGCGCTCCTGGCCTCATCGAAGCTAAAGTCATCACCCAGCGCTTCATCCAGATCGAGGACGAAATCAGATATAGCGTCGTCTTTTTTCTCAACCTCTTTGGGAGCCGCCTTGGCTGCAGCCGGAGCCGGCTTCATCGGTTCTGCCACTGGGGCCGGTTTAGGTTCAGGGACTGGCGCTGGCGCCGCCTTTACCGGCTCAGGCTCAGGCTCAGGCTTAGGCGCAGGCGGCGGTGGTGGCGGTGGAGGGGGCGGCGGTGGTGGTGGAGGAGGCGCCGGGCGCACCGGTGCCGGTGGAGGCGGAGCGGGTTCGACCGGCAATTCCGCTGCTGGCTCCAGCATGCTCATATCAAATGAGAATTCCGCCACATTGGCTTCGCTGACGGGTGCTGGCGGGGGCGAAGATGCTCCCATGCCTTCCTGCAATTTCTGCCGCAGCATCGGAATCTGGCGAGCATTGGCATCGGCTGTTTGCAGCCGTTGCAGACTTTCACCCGCTTCTTTCCACAAAGACTGGCTGAGGTAAAACTGGGTTTCTTCCACCAGGTCTTGCACGCTCATCTGCTGCGTGGGTGGCGGTGCAGGCGGCGCTTCCTGGGATGGAGTCGACTCCGACGTCATGCTTTCCCAATCACTCAAATCGATTTCATGCGATCCCGAAGTGCCAGGGGAAATCGGCAGAGGGGCGGATTGCGATTCCGCGCTCTGCGGCGTTTGTGGCATAACATCCAGGCTGAATTCAGTCACAGCCGGCGGAGCGGGAGGAGGCGTGCCCTGGACCTGAAATGTTTCAATCTCAAATGCCGCCATCGCTGCGGGCGATGACGGTGGAGCCGCGGCTTGCTTTACCGGCGCAGATTGCACTGCAGGCGGCGTGTATGCCGGAGGGGGTGGAGGGGGTGGGGGTGCGGCGGTGACCGCACCGGCCGCTGTGGGCACTATGCGATCTTTAAATTTTGCCGCCATATCGGCATACTGCCGCGCCTGCTTGTTGTATCCTGCCTCTTCATAAAGCGATCGCAGGAGCTCACAGCAGCCGACTGCCTCCTGATATCGTCCAGCGCGGGCGTACAACGCGGCCAGGCGCTGATTGAGATGCGCATCTTTGGGAGCTTTGGGAAGCACCTGCTCCAAAGGCGGTATTGCCTTGGCGGGCATGTTGTAGGATTCGAATAACTCCGCCTCGGTCAGGGCGGCTTTAATCGCATTCTGTATTGCGCTGGAATATTTCTGGTCGAGCGCCGGCGCCGCCTGCTCCAGCTCTTCCACCATGAACGCCTGCTCGCCTTCTTCCTTGCTCATCTCGCGGACGGTCGGGTCTTGCCCAAGCCGCGTCTGAATTTGCTTGTAATTCTGCAGATGGAGCGGGTTTTCAGGTTCAAGTTCGGAGAGTTCCTTGTACAAAGAAGAGGCTCTTTGCAAGTCGCCCGACTGGACCATCGCATGGGCCAGCAGCTCATTGATTTCGTTCAGGTGTGATTGCTCGCCGGCTTTAACGAAAATGCCGCGCAGAAGCTCCAGCGCTTTGGCATTTTCCGATATGCGGTTCATGCTGGCCAGCAGGCTTTCAATTAATTGCGGCTGGTTGGCGGCCAGCAGGCGGTCGGAATACTGATCGTAGAGCTGCAGGGCCTCTTCCAGCGAGCCGCTCTTGAGCAGCGACTCGGCACAAGCGGTGAGTCCGCTGGCATCGTTGTGCACCGTCAGCATCTTTTTTGCGATCATCTCGGCTTCGGCGAATTTGCCCATGAACAGTTGTGCGTTCAGCAAAGAGCGCAAGGCATCAGGGCGCGAATCGAGATCGGGAATCTTCTCAAGGTAGGAAACCGCGGCGGCATGGTCTCCGGCGTCGCTGGCGATCCTGCCGCGCAGCAGCAGGGCTTCAAGATTGTTTGGATCGATGCTGCTCACCCGCCGCAGCGCCTCATCGGCGGCATCTACTGCGCCACGCTGGTACAGCGAATTTGCGGCGGTCAGGAAAATATCGCGGGCGTTATCTTTACGCCCCAGCTTGATATAGAGGTCCGCCAGCTTGGTTTGCATGGCGGTATTGTCGGAATCGAGTTCCAGGATTTTCTGGAAGATCCTGGCAGCTTCTTCCAAGTTACCGGCCTTCATGGAGGCATCGGCCACTTGCAGATATTGGGAGCGCGCGTCGTTATACAGGCCTTGCTGGGTGTAAAGCTCGGCTAACTTAGTTATGGATTCAGTAGAGGAGGGGTTGAGCTTGGTGATTTTCTTATAGACCGCGATGGCCTTGACGGTGAAACCCTCGGAGGCGTAGATATCTCCGACTTTTCTGAAATATACAGCGGCCTTGTCATTGTTGCCTACGCGGGCATGCAAGTCGCCAATCGTGTTCAGGATGTTCAGATCCTTGGGGTCTTCCCGGACGACCTTCTCATATTCATTGATGGCGGACTGCAGCTTACCCTGCTGCACCGCCTTTTCCGCCGAGGCAAGAATCTTTTGTTTATTAAATCCGAAACCAAGTGCCATATTGAACTGTACTCCGGGCCCCTATCTCCCTTAATGTTAACCTGCTTTCCCACGCTCCCGCAGGCTTGGCGTGCCATGCAAGGTACGGGCATGAGCGGCATGCATCCGGGCAAAAGCCGTTGGGGGAAAGGTGCGCGTTTTGCGAGTCTCAGGTAGTGATACCCAGTTTACTACGCGAAACCGGCTCTGGGAGTGGTCGTAAAGTACCATAAATACAGGGGATTTCCCAAGGGAATTGCGAAGAAATCAGGCGTTTATGGGATCGGGAATGCACCATTATTGAACATTCTTATTTTGGGTTACCTGAGACCAGATAGCTCTCCTGAATACCTCTGTGACTAGAGCCCGCGTTTCCTTGCACGGCCAAACACATAGCTGAACGCACATCTGCCAGGTTCTATAGGGATGTCTGATGGCGCGTGCGAGAAGACATACTTGTCCATCCGCTTCTTCGCAATCTATAAAATAAACGAACATACATGAATCATGATCTGGATGTCTTAATTCTTCCCGGATGGGGTGATTCCGGCCGTGAGCACTGGCAAACGCTCTGGCTGAACGAAAATCCTCGCTTCAAACGCGTCATTCAACGCGATTGGGTCAACACCAGCCTTGACGAATGGATCGCCACTCTCAGCACATACGTTGATGCATGCTCTTCCCGGGCGGTTCTTGTGGGCCATAGCCTGTCATCCATTCTGATTCCGCACTGGGCGCAAAGAAATGATGCCTCTAAGATTGCAGGCGCGCTGATTGTGGCGCCCACCGATGTAGAGCGGCGCGCCACCTGTCCGCCGGAAACCTGGGGCTTCGCTCCCATTCCGCGCGATCCCTTGCCATTTCCCAGCATCGTTGTGGTAGGCGCAGATGATCCTTACACCGACTTCAAAACCGCCGAAGATTTGGCCAAAAGCTGGGGGAGCGAATTAGTAAATATCGGCAAGGGAGGCCACATCAATGTTGCTTCCGGATTCGGCCCCTGGCCGCGAGGCAAAGAGCTACTGCAAAAGCTGTGCGAAAGAGCCTTTCAGTAGGCGAACCCCGGCTTTCATGGAATATTCAGTATCCACATTTAACATTGCGGCAAAGTAGATGCGCTAAGATGAAGGCTTTAAATTGAGAGCCTGAAGATGATTGCTCTAAGCCCATGAGACTCCGCACTCCGATATTGGTCAAAACCTGCAATGTGCTGCTGAAAACGACGTGCTTGCTCCTGGTCCCCCTTTTCTGCGGGATAGCCGTTGCGCAGCAGACGTCCGGCAGACTGACTCTCAACGATGTTCTCGGGCTTGCCGAACAGCGCAACCTTGACCTGGCGGCCGCACGGGCAAAAAAAGCTGCTGCCCTGGCAGGAATAGCGATCGCCAAGGAGCGCCCTAATCCTACTGTGACCTTTTCACGCACCCGCGATGTACCTCATGAAAGCGTCGTGCTGGACCAGCCTTTTGAGTTGGGACTCAAGCGTTCCAAGCGCATTGAAGTGGCGAAAGGCGAGACCGTCTTGAACGATCTGGAAACCGATACGCTCGCTCGCCAGATACGCAGCAAAACCCGGCAGGCATTCTATAACGTGCTGCTGGCCCGCGCTCAAAGCGACCAGGCGGCCGAAGCTCTCCAACTGGCGCAACGGCTGCAGCAAATTGCCAAGGACCGCTTTGCCGTCGGCGATATCGCGCAACTGGAAGTCTTGCAGACAGACCTGGAAGTTTCGCGCGCCGATGTGGATTACAAGGTCCTGTTGCAGGAACAAAGGACCGCGCGCAGTGAACTGGCGACGTTATTAAACATGCCGGAAGCATCGCTCGGCGAACTGGAGGGCGCCATTTCCGACTTGCCTCCGGCCCTGGACGAAGCCGATCTGATTCAGAAGGCGCATGCCGCCAACCCGGACATTCAGCACCTTATACAGGAGCACACCATTGAAGTCAGCCGCCTGTCATCGCTCAAATGGCAGCGTGTCCCCAATCTCGACCTTCAAGGCGGAGTTGACCTCGACGCTCCGCCTGACTTTCAGGTGGGCGGGCGTGCCCAGGTCGGCATCACTCTGCCTATTTTTTCGCGCAACCAGGGCGAGATTGCGCAGTCGAACGCCAACCTTCACGTGCTTGATTTGTCGTTGGCCGCCACGCGCAGGACCGTGGAAGGCACGGTGGAATCTGCATACTTGGATGTAGCCGCCAAACGCACGCAAGTCGAGCTGTATCGTGACAATCTTGTGCCCGCAACCCTTAAGCTGGAGGCCATGGCCGAGGACAGTTACAAGTCGGGGAAATCGAACGTGCTGACATTGATCGATGCGCAACGCAAGACCAACGACATTAAGCGCGCGTACCTGGATTCGCTGTTCGCTTTTCAATCTGCCTTTGCCAATCTGGAGCAGGTTGTAGGAGTAGCTCTCGGCCCATGAACTTACCCCTTTTGAACAAGAAGTTTTTGATTACCGGCGTTTTTCTGCTGTGCGCGGCTGTAGGGTGCTCGCATCATTCGTCTTCCGGTGGGGACGACGCCTCTCCGGATGCGGCGGGCGTGGCTACAGTAACAACCACCAAAGTGACCCGCGCCACTATTACCCGCACCCTTGCGGTGACGGGCACCATTGCCGCTCTTCCTAACGAGGATGCCAAAGTAAGCTCTCCTGTCCCAGGACGCGTTGCCAAGGTTTTGGTTGCCGAAGGTGATCACGTTTCCGCCGGGCAGGTGATGGCTGAAATCGATCCCCAAACATTCCGCGATCAGGTGCGGCAGGCCGACGGAGCCGTCGAGCAGGCCAAGGCCAACCTGCAAAATGCAACCGCCAATCGCGATCGCGAAGAAAATCTTTTCCAACGAGGCATTGCCTCCGGCAAAGAGGTAGAGGATGCCCGAACCCAGGTTGCCGTCAACCAAGGGGCCCTCAACCAGGCAGAGGGAGCGCTTTCTATTGCGCACCAGCAGTTGGCCCGCACCGAAATACGCTCTCCCTTTGATGCCACGGTGGCAAGGCGATTTACCAACGGCGGCGAACAGGTGGATGGCACCGCGGCTCAGCCTGTCATTGAAGTGGCCAACATAAAGACGGTTGAGTTGCTAGGCAATGTGCCGGCGATGTATCTGGCAAAAATTCGTATCGGCCTGAAATTTCCCATCACCAGCGACGCCGTGCCTGGGGTAACTTTCAATGCTAACGTGGTTGCAGTCTCCCCGGCGGTTGATCCTGGCAGCGACGTTGGCCTGGTTCGCATCCGTATTGCTAATCCTCAGGGCTTATTGCGCCTGGGCATGTTCCTGACTGCGCAGCTTCCGCTTGAAACCCATTCCAATGCCCTGGTTGTGCCGGCCAAGGCGATTTATCGTGGTGAAGACTCGCAACCGCGTGTGTATCGAGTGCAGGGAGAGGACGCAGAGATGGTTCCGATTACGCTCGGAATTGAAAATCCAGACGCGGTTGAGCTCGCCTCTGGAGTCAATGAGGGCGATACCGTGATTCTCGATGGCGGATACGGCTTACCCGAGAAGGCCAAAATAAAGGTCAAACAATGAACCTGGTGCGGGTGTGCCACGAGAACCGGAAAGCAGTTTACCTTCTTACCGCGATGATGGTCGTTGGCGGCCTCTTCGCCCTGTTTCAACTTCCCAGCAATATCTATCCGGAATTAAGCTTTCCCCGTGTCGTGATTCTGGCTCACACCGGCGACCTCGCTCCAGACAGCATGTTGATCTCAGTAACCCGCCCGCTGGAAGAGGAGGTGAGGGGCGTGCAGGGAGTACGCCGCGTGCGTTCCAGTACGATCCGCGGCAATGCAGAGATTTCCGTCCAGTTCGACGACAAGGCCGACATGCAGGTTGCGCTGCAACTGGTGCAGGCGCGGGTCAACGATACCCGGGCCAACCTGCCTGCGGATACCGAACTTCGCGTAGAGCGGCTTTCCCCATCGGTGTTTCCGATTCTAAGCTTCGTGCTCAATGGCAATGTACCCAATACCGATCTTTATGACAGGGCATTCTACAATTTGCGTCCGGCATTCAGCACCGTGCCGGGCGTTGCCCAGGTGGAGGTGCAGGCCAGCAATACGCGCGAAATTCTGGTCATCGTAGATCCGCAGAAGGTGCTCTCGCACCGGCTTGCGCTGCCCGATGTTGCCGACCGCCTTCGAGCCACAAATGGCATAACTTCGGTCGGTCGCCTGGACAAAAATTACTTACAGTTCCTAGTGCTGACCAGCGGTGCTTTCACCAGTCTTGACCAGATTAGAAATACAGTCGTCGGGACGGAAGGGACAACGCCCATCCGCCTGGTTGATATCGCCGAGGTGAAAGACGGCGTCGCCGACCCCACCACGCTGATTTACGGCAATGGCAAGCCGGCGGCCATCCTGAATATCACCCGGCAAATCGGCGCCAGCATTATCACAATCTCGCAGCAGGTAAAAGATGTGGCCGCGCATTCCTCGCAGGTGATTCCTGCCACTCTGCACCTCTCCGTGGTCTACGATCTCGCTGAGTTCGTGCAAGAAGCCATCGGCAGCGTGCGCGATGCTATCCTGATTGGCAGCTTTCTGGCTGTGGTCATTCTCTTCCTGTTTTTGCGCGAGATTCGCACCACTTTCATCACGGCAACTTCATTGCCGCTGACCGTAGTAGGAACCTTCCTGGTCATGCGTCTGTTTGGCAGCACGCTCAATCTTATGTCTTTAGGGGGCCTGGCGGTTGCTATCGGACTGGTCATTGACGATGCCGTGGTGGTGGTGGAAAACATCTACCGTCACATCGGCAAGGGAGAGTCTTCCATGACCGCCGCCGAGAACGGGACCCACGAACTGATCGGCCCGGTCATCGGCTCCACCATCACCACCGTCGTGGTTTTTGCCCCGCTTGGCTTCCTGCAAGGGGCGGTGGGCAATTTCTTTTCGTCACTCTCTCTTACTCTCGCGGCATCGGTTCTGTTGTCGCTTTTATTTGCGCTGACGCTGGTGCCATTGCTCTCCGAGCAGTTTCTGACGCCGGCGCGCTATCGTGAATCCTCGGCGAACTTCATCGAACCTCTTTACCGCGTTTATGAGAAAGCGTTGCGCTGGTCCCTGGAACATAAATATTTGGTGGGCGGAATTGCAGCTGCTTCTCTGCTGCTTACGGTCCTGATTTACACGTTTTATACCAGCAGCCATACCGGCTTTTTGCCGGAGATGGACGAAGGCGGCTTCGTTATCGACTACCTGACCCCGCCCGGAACCTCATTGGCCGAGACCAACCGCCTGGTCAGCCAGATTGAGGACTTAGTAAAGAAGACGCCCGAGGTAGACGCGTTTTCGCGCCGCACCGGGGCCGAAATGGGTTTGTTTGCCACTGAGCAAAATAAAGGCGATGTGCTGGTAAAGCTCAAGCCGGCATCGCAGCGCAGCCGGAGCGCCGATGAGATTATCAACGATCTGCGCGACCAGATTACGAAAACTATTCCCAGCATTGATGTGGAGTTTGTCCAGGTGCTGCAAGATATGATTGGCGACCTGGAAGGCACGCCCGAGGAGATTGAGGTCAAGATCTTCGGCGATAACATGACCCAACTCGAATCGCTGGCCGACGAAATTGGACCGAAGGTCCAGCAGATTCCGGGCGTGGTTGACTTTAAGGGGCTGGAGAAAGGCAATCCTGAAATGGTGGTCCAGGTTGATCCGGTTCAGGCCGCGCGCGTGGGCATGACCATCGATCAAGTCTCGCAGCAGATGCAAAGCGGTCTGAAGGGGGCCTTCCCGACGGAGTTTCGCGAATCAGACCGCACGATTCCGGTGCATGTCCGCTTTCCCGATAGCTTCCGCTATAATGCCGCCTCTGTCCAGCAGTTTCCCATTTTGACCCCGGCCAAACAGATTGTTCCTATCTCTTCACTGGGCCAGGTCAGCGAAGTGCAGGGCGAAAACGTGCTGCAGCGGGAAAACCAGCGCCTGATGGTCGTACTCACCGCCCGCCTGGACAAGCAGAAGAGCAGCCTGGGCGCCGCAATTCCCCAAGTTCAAAAGGCGCTTTCCAGCGTACATTTTCCCGTGGGGTACACCTACGAAATCGGCGGACAATACGAGAGCCAGCAAAGCTCGTTCAGAGACCTGCTCACCGTGCTGGGCTTCGCCCTGGCCGCCGTCTTGATCGTGCTGGTCTTCCAGTTCCGCAGTTTTGAGCCGGCGGTGATTATTCTTTCGGCTGCGCCGCTCTCGCTGTTCGGCGTCTTTGGCATGCTGATGCTCACCGGCACCGCATTGAACGTCTCTTCGTTTATGGGCGTGATCCTCATGGTCGGCCTGGTGGTAAAGAACGGAATCATTCTCTTTGAATACGTTCACCAGCTCCGCGACAATGAGGGGCTTCCGCTGCGCGAGGCCCTGGTCAGCGCCGGCAGAATCAGGATGCGCCCCATCCTGATGACCACCCTCTGCACATTGTTCGGCCTGCTTCCCTTGGCGCTCGGCCTCGGCTCCGGCGCGGAGCTGCAAAAGCCGCTGGCGCTGGCTGTCATCGGGGGCTTGAGTGTTTCCACCTTTATCACGCTTCTGGTGATGCCTGTGTTCTACGCCTTATTGGAGCGTCGCCAGCTTGAGCCGGAGCGCGCCCAGAGCTCAGCCGAACAGGATGCGGCCGATTAAGGTTTCATCGTATTGGACCCGTCATATTGAACCAGTCTCGAAAGGTCATCGGTCAAAAAACCGAGTTAAACTTCTCCCGATCTGGGATATGCTTTTTGCCGGACTTTAGTCTCTCGCATGAAACGGGAAGAATTTCAAAAGCTCCTTGATCAGGAGCGCGAGAAGTTTCGCGGCCAAGTGGCCAGGCACGCGGCCGATCCCTCAAAATTATTTTCCGGGTTCACCGGCAGGATCGGCGTAGTGCTCTCTGGCGGTGGCGCGCGCGGCGCCTTTGAAGCTGGCGCTCTGCTCGCTTTTCAGGATGCCGCCATGCCGACGCACATCCTGGCGGCAACGTCGGTAGGCAGCATCAACGCTGCTTCCTACGCCTCGCATTCCCGGTCCCTGGTGGGCAACGCCGAATCACTCATCGAATCCTGGACACAGGTCAGCCCTCCCGCCATGGGAATCGACTGGTCGCGTTATGTCATCATGCTGACCGGCCTGGTTGCGGCCACCGCCGGCTTCTTTAACGCCCTCCGCGGCTGGCTGCAGGAGCACGGCACTTTTTTGCACGGCAGCCATCCTGTTCTGACCTGGTTGTGCCTGATGCTGGCGGGGATTTCTGTGCTGCTGCTTTACGACCAGATGCCGTACGCGTTTTACGTTGCTTCCAATTTTCTGCGCCGTGGGCATTGGAGTCCCGATCTTAAAAAAGCTTTGCGGTCGTTACTGGCCAATCTGCTGGTTTGGGGCTTCGTTTACGTTTTTCTGAATTTCACCAAGCTTCACTTTTACAGCCGTGCGGTAGAGTTTGATTTGAGCAGCAGGTTATCGGCTGTCATCCTGGTGCTGTTGCTCGTCGCTCTATGGTCTCTCACGCGCGACCGGGTAAGCCTTCTCAGTCATAGGTTCCTGCGTTTGCCGTTGCGCTCCGGATTGTTCGCCAATTATGAGCGCACCAAGTTTTTACGTTCACGCATCGCCGCCGATGGCCTGCGCTCTTCCCCCATTCGCGTGGTCATGACGGCAACAGACCTCGACGCCGGCAGCGCCAACTATTTCAGCAATGCATCTCCGGAAGACCTGCTCCGCGACCCCAACGTGGTGCAATCGTTTGTGCGTTCGGAAATCGTTCAGCCCGACGACCTGCTGCAGGCGGTGATTGCCTCTTCGGCATTTACGATTGTCTATGAAGCCGTGCCCGTGATGGGGCGCATGTGGACCGATGGCGGCGTGATTACCAATCAACCCATCCGTCCGGCGGTGCGGCTGGGCGCCGATATCTTATTTCTGGTGATGGTCCATCCCGCAAACTCGCCCGACAAATCCGAGGTGAAAACGTTCATGGATGCGGGCGTGCGCGCCATGGATATCCTGATGTCGCGGAACCTGAAGGCTGACCTGCGACTGCTCGACTACATCAATCACATGTGCGCCAGCTACGCCGCCTCCATGAGCCTGCGCCCGGAGGAAATCGAAATTGAAATGGCCGGCACCCGCTTTCGCTACATCAAGGCCTTTACCATCAGCCCGACGCGGCCTCTGGCCGCCACATCGCTCGATTTTGATGGAGAAATCACTTCGCCCGCCATTCTCGAGGGATACCGAGATGGCCAGCGCGCAGTGCTGGAATTCCTGGATTATCTGGCAAACCTGACTACCTTGCGCCCACGCCACCTGGTCAAGCTGGTGACCGAAGAGCTTGCGGAAAAACAGGCAGCGCACTAGTGTCATGCTGAGCGAGGGTGAATGCCCGAGTCGAAGCACCCCGAAAATGCATGAACTCTAAAATGTCGCAGCAAGGTATTCTTGCCCGGGTTTTTGAATCGTCCAGAAAACCTGGCAGAAAAATGAAATCGAAAAACGTGGTCGATCAATAGAAGCGAAAACAAATGCGAGAATTTCCTGAAGCTGCAATGTAGGACTGATGTCAACAGAATCAGATACTCCAACCCAAACACGATTTCACGAAACTGTGGTTCCATCGATTCTCTGCACGGCCTTTCGCGCTTCTCTTCGAATCCATGCTCGCGAGTGATCCAGGAATGGCTTGAGAGAGTTCTTTGCGCACTTCGCCCGCAATCTTCCCAGCGCCATGACGGCATGGCCGGCGACAACGTCATCGTGTAAAAGCTGCATGGCAACTTTGGTGGCACGCGGATCGTTCATATTGCCAAGCGCGAGAACAATCATCTGCCGCGCCTTGCCGTGTCTCTTTTCCTGCGCCAATTCGATGATCTCATCGCCCACGGTATCGTCGGCGACCACGGAAAGCGCGTTGCCAATTGCCGTCTTCAAGAACATCTGTGACGGCGCGGCCCGGCGGAACTCTTCGATCAACACCGGACTGGCGAACGGCTTTGCAGAAGGCACCGAGAGCGCTCTGACAATAGTCTCTTTGATATAAGCATCCTGCACTTGCGGGAGCCACTCCAGCAGCAGGTGAAAGTCGCAACGGCTCGGGGCCTCGGCTGAGGTGCAAAGGATGCCCCGCTTCTGCGCCTCTTGCAGGATGGATTCATTGGTTTCACGCGAAGAGGTCGCGGCCACTACAAAGAACGTAGACTTGAGATCGTTCGACTGGAACGGCCGTTTCTCCCATGAGATTTTTTTGGCGCGCGCCCATTTGTTTACCAGGCTGGTGCCGTGCGGCGCAACCACCCGCACCGATGCGCCCGCCGCGAGCAAACTTTGTATTTTGCTTTCCGCTGGCGTCCAGGCGCCTACCACGAGGCAGCGACGGCCGGTAACTTCAACGAACATGGGAAACAGTGCTGACATTGCGAGAAATACTCCTGCCTGCGTTCCGCTGGGTTCAGTGTGCAGCTCCAGCTTAAAAAAAAATATTTTGTGTGCGGACCCTCTTTATATAACTTTATATAACGTTCGCGATTACTCCTTGTCAAGAGTTTGTCCGTTAAAAAATAGTAAATGATTCCCATAACGGGAACAAAAGGTTCGACCAAGATAATGTACAGTATCGAAGCTTCCCTCCAACAGAAACCATTTCGGTTTTGGCCAATCAGAGTGACGCATCGTGACGCCCGCTGACCTCAATAAACTCACGCTTTATTCATAAATCAGCGGACCATAAATGGGAAATACAAAGGACGAATTGCCTGCATCAGGAAAAATGTTACGAAAGGTCAGACCAATTGCGGTCATTTTACGGCGTTAGTGCATGCGCAGGGGTTGTTTGGCGATACGGTCAAATGAAAAATGTCGCGCGGTTGGCGGTTATCCCTGGGTCAATGCGAGCATTTCCTGCTCGTCAATTACTTTGACGCCCAGCTCGCGCGCTTTATCCAGCTTTGAGCCTGCGTCGGAGCCAGCCACCACGTAATCTGTTTTTTTGCTCACCGAGCCTGCGACCTTGCCGCCCGCATCTTCGATCATTTTCTTCGCCTCATCCCGGCTGTAGTTCGCCAGCGTGCCGGTCAAGACAAAGGTCTTGCCCGCCAGCTTCGTGCCGCGCTGTTTTTTTACGCCATGAAATTGCAGGCCAAATTGCCGCAGGCGCTCTATGAGCTGGCGGTTGCGCGGTTCCTCAAAGAATTCCAGAATTGACTGCGAGATGCGCGGCCCCACCTCCTGCACCTCTTCCAATTCTTCGGCGCTTGCTTTCATCAGCGCATCCATCGAGCCGAAGTGCTCAGCCAGGAACTGGGCGGTGCGTTCACCCACAAAGCGGATGCCCAGGCCCAAAATCACGCGCTCCAGCGGCAACTTTTTGGAAGCCTCAATTTCGTTGAGCACGTTCTGTGCCGACTTGTCGCCCATGCGCTCCAGTTGCAGCAGCTTGTCTTTGGTGAGCTGATAAATGTCGGCAACATTTTTTACCATTCCGCGGTCGGCGAGCTGGTTCACCAGGGCCTCTCCCATGCCTTCAATATTCATGACCGAGCGCGAGGCGAAATGCAGAATGCTCTCCCGCGTCTTGGCCGGGCAGCTTACGTTCACGCAGCGATGATCAACTTCGCCCTCGATGCGCACCACTTTGCCGCCGCACACCGGGCAATGCTCGGGCATGGTAAAGGTCTTTGTGCCGCGAGGATGATCTTTATCATCCAGGACACGGACCACTTTGGGAATCACGTCTCCGCCGCGTTCCACCATCACCCAGTCGCCAATCTTCACGCCCAGGCGTTCGATCTCGTCCTGATTGTGCAGTGTTGCGCGGGCCACGGTTGTGCCGCCAATGGGGACCGGTTTGAGCGCGGCGACAGGCGTAAGCTTTCCGGTGCGGCCCACTTGCACCAGGATTTCTTCAATCCGGGTTGTCCCGGAGCGGGCGGCGTATTTGTAGGCAATGGCCCAGCGCGGCGCCTTCCCGGTGAAGCCGAGCTCATGCTGAATGGAGGCGCTGTCCACTTTGATGACAATGCCGTCAATCTCGTAAGGCAGGGAGTCGCGTTTCTGCTCCCATTTTCGGATGAACTCCAGCATTTCTTCCAACGACTCCACCCGCTCCCAGTTAGGATTGACTTTGAACCCCGCGGCCGAAAGCGCCTCCAGCGCCCTGGCATGCGAATCGAAAATATTGACGCCATTTCGCAATAGGAAATAAGAATAAAAATCCAAACGGCGCTGGGCTACGATGTTAGGCTCCAACTGCCGCAGCGTGCCTGCGGCGGCATTGCGGGGGTTGGCAAACTTGGCCAGGCCATTCTTCTCGCGCTCTTCATTCATACGCTCAAAGGAAGAGAGCGGCATGACCACCTCGCCGCGAGCCTCAAAGTCCAGCGGCAAGCCGGCTTTTTTCAGCGCCTTGGGATCAATGCGCAGCGGTACCGAACGCATAGTGCGGACATTTGTCGTAATGTCTTCGCCGACGCTGCCATCGCCGCGTGTGATGGCGCGTTCCAGCCGGCCATCTTTGTACCAAAGCGCCAGCGACATGCCATCGAGCTTCAGTTCACAAACAAAATCGACTTTGTCGTGCCCGCTTAATTCATAAACGCGACGTCCCCAGGAGCGCAGCTCTTCCTCGTTGTAGGCATTGTCGAGAGAGAGCATGGGACGCGAATGCTGCATCTTGGGGAAGCCCTCGCGCGGCTTACCGCCTACGCGCTGCGTGGGCGAATCGGGCGTGATGAGTTCCGGATGCGCCGCTTCCTGGCGCTTGAGCTCCTGCATGAGCAAGTCGAACTCGGCATCGCTGATCTCCGGGTTGTCGAGCACGTAATAACGATGCTCGTGATAGCGGATTTTCTCGCGCAACGCCTCAATTTCTTGTGCGGCATCTTTGCCGGCTGTGTTCTTTGCCCCTGAGGCCATAACAAGGATTATACTTTTCAGTTTGGATCCGCTCACCCATCTGCTGACCGGCGCATGCCTCGGCCGCGCCGGGTTCAATCGTAAGACGGCGCTGGCCACGCTCACACTGGCAATTTCCGCCGAAATCCCCGATCTCGATGTCGCCAGCCTGATCAAAGGCCCGGTTGTCGCTTTTGCCTGCCATCGCGGCTTTACTCACACTCTTCTAGGCGTGCCCTTCGATGCGGCGCTGACGCTTGCGCTGGTGTATCCCCTGTGGCGTCTTTACCTGGGTTTGTTGCGCTGGAGGAAGAGCCGAAAACCAGCACCACCCAACAGTGAGCATGAGGCTGCTCTTCCGCCAGCGCCATCGCTTGCTCCGCGTTGGGGACTGTTATTTATTTACGGATGCATCGGCGCTCTCAGCCACATTCTGCTCGATTTCACCAACAATTACGGCGTGCGTCCTTTCTGGCCGTTCTACAGCAAGTGGTACTCATGGGACATTGTTTTTATCATCGAGCCCCTCCTTTGGGCCGCACTGATCCTGGGGCTGGTCGTTCCCTCGCTCTTCGGCTTGATTCAAGACGAAATAACCACATCGGGCAAACGCCGGCAGTTCCGGGGGCGCCCCGCCGCTATTGCCGCGCTGCTCTGCATGGTCGCGCTTTGGGGAGCGCGCGATTTTGAACATCGCCGCGCGATTGGTTTGCTGAAAAATTTTCTTTATGATGGCGCTCCGCCGCTGCGCGCCTCGGCTTACCCATATCCGTTCAGTCCGTTTCAGTGGCACGGAGTGGTGGAAACGAAAGATGATTTCAGGCTCTTGCCGGTAGATTCGCTTGCCGGCGAAGTGGACCCGCAGGGAACCGGACGCACCCGCTACAAACCCGAGGAGACGCCGGCTGCCCAGGCAGCAAAAAAGTCTTATCTCGGCCGCGTCTTCCTGGGTTGGGCCCAGTATCCGATTGTAGAAACCGAAGCGCACGCCGATCCAGCAGCCGCTTACACAGTTCGTTTTTCTGACCTGCGTTATGCGTATCCAAACCGTACGACGTCATTAACCGGAAGAGTGGAGTTAGATCAAAAACTCAATGTGGTTCGCCAGTGTTTTGGGCGAAGCTGCGAATAGACAATAGGCCGCTCATTTCCGAAAGCTCTATATTTTTCAAGAAAGCCTCAGCTAAGGCTGTGCACGCGGATGCCCCGACTATGAAATTGCTCTAAAACCAGGCGTTCGCGGGAGTACCCCGCACAGCGGAATTTATTTCCCAGCCGTCTGCGCCGCCGCTGCCGCAGGACGTTCAATGCGTTCCAGGCGAATCGTGATGGTGCCCCATCCCATGCGGCCGCGCATCTGCACAGGAATGCGGTCGGCGTCATCGGAGTACCATATCCATATGCGGCCCTTGTTTTTCAGCAGGGCGGCATTAGGTTCTGGCTGCACGCGAAGCGTATTGAAGGTGCCGGCATCGGTTCTGATTTGCTCACGCGCCTCGACCCTGGTTGCCAGGTCCACGGTCTTGCCGCCGTCGTTGATGGGGAAGATATAAGTTTTGCCCGGTTCCAGAGGCAGTGAGGAAGCATAGAAGAGTCCGGTAAGCACGTCGGTGGAGCACTCGGGAATATCGTTTTCCAGATGTTTTTTCTCGCCCGATTTGGGATTCAATTCCTCCAGCACTCCCTTGTGGCGGCTATAGTCAAATTGCAATTTGCTGTCGCGCCGCCGAAGGCCCTCTTCGGTGTGCTTGCTGATCTCGGTCGAGCAGAATGTCTTAGGGTCAAAGAGTGACTGGAAGGTATCGTGCACGTGGAAGAGCCGGGCCACAAAACCGGTGGCATCGGCGGTAGCTTTTATCCGGTGCTCGCCAGATGGGTCCTGCTCCATCTTAACCGTGGCCACACCGGCAAAAAAAAGCCTCCACTCCGCTCTGTAGTAGAACGTGGTGCCCAGCGGAAAACGAAATCCTTGTGCAGGAGGAATAATGTGCGAAGCGTTTTCGAACACAGCTCCCTGCGCGGCAGGCTGCGGAGCGCTGCCGGTGGCTGGTTGCGGCGCATGAACTTGAGCAATGACGCTCAAGCTGATCAAGGCCAGCAGACTGCATGAAACAAGGAATTTCCACTTAGAAACACAAAACATGGCTTTCAAATGGACTTCATTGATTAAACCATATTATTTTAACGATGAGGGCAATTATCATCGCTGCTACTCCCAGGAGGGTGTTGTACTCGCGGTGCTTAAGGTACAGTTCCCGCGAAAATGCAGTCTCTCCCTTAGCCGGGGCCGGGCGCAGTCGAGGGAACAGGCGGGGCACACGTTGCGCGTAATCTTCATAACCGGGAAATTGGGAGCGGAGGTAGGCTTCCTCAGAACGGATTACCGGCACATATACCAGTAAAAATAATGTGACCAGCACAATTACGATCCATACGCTTTGCGCTGCCAGCGCGAACCCAACGGCAATGACAATCGAACCCACGTAGAGCGGATTGCGGGTATGCGCGTAAGGGCCGCTGCTGGTTATCTTCTGATTTTTTTGCACGTGCCCTGAAGCCACGGCCCGCAGCCAGACTCCGGGCAGCACAATGCACGCGCCGGCAATCAGCGACCACCATCTGGGGCGCGCGAGCCAGCAATAAACTACGGCCAGCAAGAATCCCAGAGGGACTCGGATGCGGCGCGCAACCGCTGCCCAGCTTTTCCCGCTTGCGCTCACGAGCCGCCTCCGAGGAGCTTGGAAGCGGCCGAGAATACTTCTTGCACTGTGATCTGCAACAAGCC
>DASREY010000265.1:0-7337 GCA_035651775.1 Terriglobales bacterium | reverse complement strand
CTCCAGCTTTGGCAAAAATCACGCGGGCTTCGCTGGCTGAGATGTCATTGGCGGGCAGATGCACTCCGTGCGCTCCCGCCGCTATGGCGACGTCCGGACGGGAATTCACCAGCAAGCGCGTCTGCGGAAATTTTTTCAGTTGCTGCATCATCTCGCGGACGAATGCCTCGATCTCCCGTACGGGGAGATCACCATCGTCGTGCATGGCATTATCCTGTATCGCCTCTGGGTGGCGTATGGACATCTTCAGGATCTACACTCGCTGGCGGAAGATTGATAATTGCGCTTGAAACTGCAAGCATAGAATAACTAAGAATTGATTTGTTCTTAGGAGCCGCTTTGAAGATCAGGCCAAGAAGGCAGCGCGTCGAAATCCGGCAATACTGCTACCATGTACCAATTAGAAGCCAATGGTTCATTTTGGTTTCAACGAAAAGCAGCAACGCGGATGTAATGCTTATTCCTGGGTAGATGGTGGCAAAGGCAACTTCCAAATCGTTCAAGGCCACCCTCGTGCGCGACAACGGCGTTCTGGGATGGGTGATCGTTGACATTCCCTTCGATGTTCGCAAAACATGGGGCGTCGGTGGGAGGCCAAGAGTCAAAGGCGAAATCAATGGCTTTGCCTTTCGCACGTCTCTTTTCCCGGTGCGCGGAGGCGGCCACTTCATGCTGGTAAACAAAAAGATGCAGGCCGGCGCCAAAGCCTTCGCGGGTGCGGTGGCTCAGTTCCGTCTGGAGCCGGATACGGAAGAGCGCACCGTTACCATACCCGCGGAGCTGAAACGTCTGCTTGCTCACGACCGGGCCTTCGGGCGCTGGTTCGAGCAACTGAACTATTCGATTCGCAAATATATCTGCACTCTGGTCAGGGAGCCGAAGAGTGCAGAAGCGCGCGTGCGCCGCGCGGAACAGATGGCGGAACGCCTGCTGGCCACCATGGAAGCGGAACACGAGCTGCCGCCCATTCTGCAGATTGAGTTCAACCGCCGTCCGCATGCCCGTGAGGGCTGGAACCGTATGTCCCTGGCGCATCGCCGCATGCACTTGCTCGGCATCTTCCATTACAAAAGCCCGGAATCGCGTGCGCGCCGGATCGCCAAGATGATGGAGGAGGCGATCAGATTTGCCGAAAAACGGCGGTGACCCCGTTTACAGAGATTTCATATTTTTCTAATGATCCCCTAATAAGAATTAGCGAAGCTATAGGTGAAGACGCAGGTCTTTGAAAGCTACTTGCGCAAGCATGCAGACACTCGTGCATACAACCATATGCCGGGTGTCTGCGGTAGTTTCGGCCATGAAAGCTCGAAAAAGCCAGACCTGTTTTAATTTTTCTCCATGAAATAACAGTGTCGCCCCAAATAAGAAAAGGGCAAGATTCCTCGACTGCGCTCAGGACAGCTCTTCGCGCCAAAAAACGGCGCTTCCATTAAGAAGCTGCTCCAGGATATTTCCGATAGCCTTCATATGCCCGCAAAAACCCAGGTCCCTCCACTCCGCCGCGAAGCGCGACTGCGGTCAGTATGACAGCCAATGAAAGTTGCAGTTTGAATTTGAGTCTCAGGCAGAATAGGAAAAGGCTGAAACAGATTTAAAAAATCTGCTTCAGCCTTTTTTGCTTCGACCAGTGGTAAAAAGTCGAGCCACCCTTGGCTTACTTGCCTACGGTGATGGTCTCTCTTGCTTGCGCCAGCGCGCCGGAGCTATCCCAGGTATTGGCCACGATTCTGTGGCTGCCAATCGGAAGATTGATCAGCGCATCCACATGATTCGTGAATGTGCGATAGACCTCATGGTCGTCTGAGTAGACGATGATGGCCGATACCGGGTGAGCCCCTGCGATCGACTGAATCTGAAAGTGCACCGGGCTGCTGATTACGTTGGGACTTGCTAGCGGAGCGAGGATTTGAACATGCAAGGCGTTGTTCCCGAAGAAGTCGTCCATTGGCGCGGCGGCATTGGCCAAGCCAGGGCAGCTTGCAATTCCCAAGGCCACGCAAGCCGTCTTCAAAACGCTTTCATGGTTGTACCAGTGTGACGATTTGAAACCGCGCTTGACCTGCGGACCGACCACGACCGTCAGGATGTGTCCTCCGCAGCCTTGCGTCACCGCTGCGCTGCAGCGATTGTCACTGCCCAAATTTCCCTCATCAAAGGTAATAATCATGATGCCATCGCCGCCCGGTTGAAATTCCGGACGCGCAAGTATGGCGGGAATGTGGGTGCGCAACCAGTTGTCTGCCGCCTGCATGGTGCCATCGTGCGCGTCGTCTAAGAGGTTTGGAGTGACGTAGTTGTAGTTTGCGCTCATGTCGGTGGTGATGTCCGCCGGATACGGCACCGCATTGAGCGCTTCGCTGGGAGTATTGGTATCGCTGAAGTAGGCAAGCGGATCGTGGCGTTTTACATAAGGATAAGCAGCAATGCCTTCGAACCCCGCGTGCGGAATGCTCTCCTGATAAGACCGCCAGGTGAGGCCGTGAATCATGAGCTGGCGCACAATGTTATCCACGTTGAAAAACAGAGTCGTGTTGTCGTCCAAAGTCACTGTCTCGCCGGCGGTGAGGTGCATCAGCGTGGAGAGCGAGTTGTGCATATCGGCGTACGACTGCGTTGCCAATCCATATTGATTGGCCAATGACATCAGGTATGGCATCGATACCGTTGCGTTTTCGTAGCTATGGTTTTCTTCGGTG
This sequence comes from Terriglobales bacterium, assembly GCA_035651775.1. Taxonomy (GTDB): domain Bacteria; phylum Acidobacteriota; class Terriglobia; order Terriglobales; family Acidobacteriaceae; genus QIAW01. The sequence continues at coordinate 4,638 of DASREY010000265.1, read as the reverse complement.
ACGATCCAGACGTGCCGGGAGCGCGGCACCTGCGCCATGAGCGCTGCGCTCATCAAAACCAGCAATAGGGTTCCCCGCATCATGTGCTGACCTTTCATCCATGATCTCCAGTGCACAGAAGCATATATAGGCAAGCACTACAGGGAGATTGGGGAAGCGCCTTAGGCGCCGCGGCGACTTGCATGAGGAGCAACCCACGGTAAGACCTTAGCCGGCACTTAAGACGATTGCTACATTGAACTTGCCGGGCTTCATGAACGACAGATGAAAAGTTCTCTTAAGCCCTGATTAAGGCCTTACCGTTGTGCCGAGGGTTCAGCGAAACAACATTTTTTAGTCGCGCAGCTTTACAGATTTTTGGGACGCGTCTGCCTTGAATGCAACCGGAGTTGCCGCTTTCGACAGGTCGCCGCCGTCCACGGTGATTCCCTGACTGCCGGCTCCTTCCACCTGCAGGAAGACGGCAGCCGGCGTAAGCACGCGCGCGGCGGTCAATAGAACGTCCCTTGTTTCTATGAAACGCAGCAGCGACTCGGCTTGTGGATTGGCCTGCGCGCTGAACCCATTCACCGAGGCGTCTTCCACGTGGTCGAAGACTACAGCCGGACGCAGTTCGGGCGAACTCACTTCGAAGCGCACGTTGCTTAACGTAAGCGCATGCACGTTGCGGGCGTACAGGCCGTAAGCGGGCAGCACGCCGTTTTCGTAATACTCGCCGGTGATCTTGGGCACATCGCGCACCGCTGCTTCTTCCGCCGTACCCCCGCCGGCGAAGGTGACTTGGACGTCATTGAAGGTGATGTTCTCAAGCACGCCTTCAGCAGCGCGGTTGACGGCAATGCACGACTTGATTTCCCCCGGATTGTATCCGCTGGTAAACGGTACGTCAGGGAACTGGACCGGAACGGTCACAGTGGCGCGAATTCCACTAAACGTAATATTGCGGACAATGCCACCCTGAACGGGCGCTGTGCCGGAATCCTCGATTTGCGCGCCGGTTCCCGCGGTGGGCTGTGAGCCCGGCTGTGCATTCGATGGGCTCTGGGTTTGAGACTGAGTCTGGGGCTCGGTTTGTGGCGCGCGGCGTCTGTTTCCACCTACGCCGATTGAAATTGGCCCGGTGACCTTATTCATCACCAGGTTGGAAAAGGAAATATTCTCGAAGCGCGAGCCCGGGCCGCAGCGCATCTTGACCGGGCAGCCATAGGTTTCGTAGATGAGGCAGTTGGAAACCGTGATGTTCTCCGCCTCTCCGCCGCCGAAGCGGAAGACCGACCAGCGGGTGCTGAACGAGCAGTTGGTTACGGTCACGAATTTGCAACTGCCGAAGAGGGCGCAGGCATCGTCCTGGCATTCGACGGTACAGTTGCTCAGGCGCACGTGCTGGGCGCTGATGAAGTGAAAGCCGTCGTTGTTATGGTTCACGCGGTTGTAGATGCGGATGCCGTCGAGTTGCATATAACTCGACTGGATAATGCGGATGGAGTGATATGCGCTCTGGAACATATAGATGTTGCGCACGGTGAAATTCTTGCACTGATGAAATAGAAGATGATACGGACGATTGTTGCCGCCGCGCCCCGAAGGCGGAGGAACACCGCGCGTGGGGCTGCGAAACTGCGCGCCCTGGCCGTCAATGGTGCCTGGGCCTTCGATGGTAAAGTTCTCCGCCTTGACCGCGAAGATCAATCCCACGTTGCCGTCGCCGAGGGTGGAGTCTCCGCTGAGCGGGATAGCATCGGCGGCGTGATACTGTTTGCCATCCACCGTGCCCATCAGCTTGCCGGCAGCCGCGATATGCAGCGTGACGTTGCTCTTCATCTCGATAGTCCCGATCACGAACACGCCCGCCGGCACCAGCACGGTGCCGCCCTGGTCTTTATTGCATGCGTCGATTGCGGCCTGCACCGCCGCCGTGTCGAGTGTGACTCCGTCGCCTTTGGCGCCGAAGTCGCGGATGTTGTAAGTATTGGCGCCAAGATTGTGATCGCTGGTGGGATGAGCATGGGTGGGATGGGCAGTATGAGCGTCATTGGCATGCTTCGCGGGCGATTTGGTCTGCGCCTCGGCAGTCCCAGTCAGCGCCAGCAATCCGGAGCCGAGGGAAGCCCCCGCGGCCAGGCCCAGCCATTTACGTCGAGATAAAGATGGATCGTTGGAGTTGGTCATCGTCATCCTTGGGATTTTATTGATTGAAATGCGTGCATTTAGCAGTAACCGAGCATTTCATTACTGACGGCTGGGAATGTCAAGGTGACAGACAAACCATTTGCGCAGCGGCTGACCTCAACAGGTGGAGCGAAGCGAAGGTTCTCTTTCCAGCCCTGAAACCCCGGACCTTAGAACATCAGTCGAACTCAACAAACAATTTAGCTTTTTTACGTTGACGGAAAAGCAGAGCTGCCTATACTTGCGCGCAACGACCTTCGTCAGTTTCTTCAAGACTCTGTAATTCAACGTTAAGACCCTCTCCAACCCGAAGCCTAAAAGGAGGCTACCCCCTATGTTAGTACCTCTGAAGCTGAGAGTATCCCTCAACAATCTAACCGCGGTCGTAAAGCTGTTCTTGATCATCCTCGGCGTGGTGTGGTTGACCACTCCGCTCATCGCATTCGCACAGGCAATGCCCAACCTGGACTGCACGCTCATCGTGCCGGCCAATCCTCTCACACCCGCCGGACTGGCGACGCCCTATCAGTTCAAAGCGACCAATCCTGCGAACGGTCCCTGCAATGAGCTCGATAAGAATCAGTCGGCGTTTGTGCAGGGCGCAATCATTGACACCGACACCGGCCAGATCTCGATCTACAATCCGCTGGTGACGAACGCCGGCGTCGCTGCCGCCATCCTCCCGACGCCTCCGGTCCTGCCCGCGCACAGCGTTGTAGCGATCTGGTTTGGCTCCAACGGCAACAACCTGACGCTGGTGAGCGCCGCCGGGGCTGAGGACCTGGCAGACAATAATTGTGTGCAACACCTGGGACAGAACGCGCACTGTAACGCGGTCGCATTTTTCGAAGCCGCAAATGACGCCATCGCCGCGCACCAGTTGGCAGTTCCGAACCCGGGAGTCTCGCCCAAGGACGGCCAGCCGTGCCCGACGGTGCGGAGCTTCGTGCACGTCGATCAGGACCAGAGCGACAACGTGACCACGACCTATCTGTTTACCGCCGCTGGACAGACCGCGCAGAATACGGCGGTCAATCGCGCCGCGCTGGCGGTACCTCCGGCGGGCGCGGGTGGCCACGGCAACCCCAGCGACAACCGTCTGTTGGATGTCTTCATTGACGGAGCTCTGGGATGCACTCCCTTCAAGGCGCCCGACCTCGCCGATGCGGGGAATCTCGTGCCAGCACTGCCGCTGAACGAACTGGTAGCAAGCCTTTATCAGCACGAACAGGGACCGGTTGCGCTGGTTCCCAATGGCGATCCGTTCACCTTTGAGCCTCCCCTCACGGGCAAACACAGCCTGGCCCAGGTGAATCGTTATCGCGCCATGGTGGACCAGCCAGCGTCAGCCTCTTCCAGCGACTCCAGCACAGACACCTACTGCCGGCATCTCAGCGACCTCGCTGTCAACAAGATGATTCTCGACAGGCCGTTCCTGACTGCGTTTCGATCGGTGGACCCAGCCGTGGCCAATACCCTGTTCACGTTCATGGCGCAGCGCTTTGTGGCAACCTATCAGATTCTGAACTGCCAGCATCGGATCGGGCGGCCCGACGGAGTTACGTTGATCACGGATCCTGCTACAGGCGTTGTGATTGACGCGACCTTCCCCTAGAACCTGCCTCAATTGGAACCTGCCCTGCGAGGAGGCCGCACACCTTCTCTCGCAGGCTTTCTGCGCAGTTGCGCCGCTTCATTCCCAAACCGGACCGCATCCGGAAAGGAGACCACGATGACCGCTTTCTGTAAGTTCGCTGCTTCACTCATTACTTCAGCCTTAGCCCGGGTAACACTCGAGATCTTTCTGCCGTTGACATTATTTGTTCTACCGTTTGCCGGAACATTGCTGATGACCGCAGCCCACGCGCAATCGGGCCCGATCACGAACCCGGAACCTGCGTCAGACGAATTGAGCAAGGCGGAGACGATGGTCATTGAACACGGCACGGTGACCTTTGTCGTTACCACCAACGTTCCTGGCCTTAGCGTAAAGGGAAAATCGGAGGCTCTGCATGCACGCGTCCTGATGCATCGTGCGCAGCAAGGCGTGACATTGGAGCGTGTCGAGGCTTGGCTTCCAGTCAAGACAATGACAACCGGAATCGCCCTGCGCGACCAGCATATGCGTCAGGATATCTTTACCGCAAGCGGCGCCGATGTTCCCGACTTACACTTTGAGGCCGGGAACGCTTCGTGCGCCGGAGTTGTGGCGGGCCACGAAGCTCCTTGCACCGTTTCAGGCAACTTGACGATTCGTGGTGTGCCACACGACTTCGCGATGGCTCTCAAAATCCACGAGGGCGCCACGGCGCCCCTGTTGCGAGCCAGCGGTGATGGACTTGTCAAATTGAGCGACTACGGTATTGAAGCGCCGACACAGTTCGGCGTCAAGACCGCCAACGAGGTTCACGTCCACATTGAGTTTCCCGAGACTGCGGCCACAGCGGAGACGGGTGGTGCGCGATGAAA
>DASREY010000264.1:0-4408 GCA_035651775.1 Terriglobales bacterium | reverse complement strand
CATTCCAGGAACGAACCAGCCAGCCTTTTATGCGGAGGTGGGCAAGGAAATCGACAAGCTCATCAAGGGCGATTCCTATACCTACAACCAATTCCTGCAACTCGAACTGTTGCCGCCAACGCCGGAGAACATTCAACAGCGCGTAGCTGCTTATGACGGGCTTCTGCAGCGCGATGGGAACCTGCGCAAGATCGTGACACGCATTGTACGGGCCTACGGAAAAGAGATGCAGGCAAGGGCCAACACGCCTGCGCCCCCAACAACTGCGCAGCCAGAAGTAAGAGGAGGCAGTGCGCCGCAACCGAAGATTATGACGGCGGATGATGCCTACCGCATGGCCGAACAGCAGTTGGCCAAAGAGGTAAAGGGCTGGAACAATATGAGCCCTGCCGAAAGAATGTCATACACGATGACGCGGCAGAGCCAGTTGATGTCGCAGTCTCGCCGCTAAGTTTCTTAAAGGCCCCGAAGAGTCTTTGCCGCACCCATCAGCGTAATCGGCGCTCGCTGACGCCGCAGGAGTATGCGCAAAGAGCACTCTTCACAGCCAATGAAGCCGTGCATGGCATATGGCCACGCGCGTAACCAGACACCGAATCCACACAAAGGAGAATCACTGTGCCCGCACCAAATTTTGCGACCGCATCAGCGGATTCGGTCATCATGCTTCAGACCTGGGTGCCGCCCAAAGATGTCATTGAGAACTCGGAATCCGAGTTGGACCGGCGCTTCAGCGACATGGGACCGCAAACCATCACCTCGCTCCAGTACTTCCGCATCATGCTCCAGTACGAGTACGGCGGCAGTTTCGGAGCGCTCAACACGGACGGCGGAAACTACCCAACCGGCACTGGCGGAGCCTACAACGAAGGCGTAATGACGCCGGTAGAAATCTGCGTCGCCATTTCCGCAACCGATCAGCAGATGCGCATCGGATCAAGCGGCAAGGATGTGATTGCCGTGAATCCGGTAGCCAAGCTGGTTGCCGATGCTCACACCAAGCTGCCCAAAAAGCGGAACCAGTCGCTTCAGGGCTACAACACCGGCCAGATTGCGACTGTGGCTGCTACCTATGCCGGCGGCGGGGCCAACCCCATCACGCTGGCAGCGGCTCCGTTCGGCGCGCGCTCCATCGACATTCAGGATGTTGTGCAGTTTATGTCTGGCGATGGAAACTTTACGCTGCGCGGGACTGCCGTGGTGGTGGACAAGCAGTCGAATGGCATTGGCGTTGGCAACCAGATCACCGTGGACGCGGTTCCGGCTGGAGTTGTGGCCGGCGACTTCGTTATGGTGCAGTCGGTTGCGCCTGGCGCTCCGCTGTTCTTCAACGGCCTCCAGTACATCGTTAGCCCGAATACGACTGGCGAATATCTGGGCATGGACCGCAGCCTGTCCTACACACAGTCACCTGCCTACAACGCCAACAACTCGCTGTTGACGCTGGGCATTGTGATGACGTTCCTGACCCGCATGCAGCAGGCGCTGGGAACGGAAACCTACAACCGCGACCGCAGTAAGAACTTCTGGTATGGCCATCCCGTCCAGCGCGCATCGTGGAACCAACTCGGATTCGCAATCGAACAGGTGACCATGCCAACCGGCAAAGCACCAAAGTTTGATGGCGTGCCCGACACCTTCACGATGGAGAAGATTGCGGGAGTGGAATGGCTTCTGGATACGGTTGCTGCGATTGATAAGCTCTACTTCCTTGATCGCGCCAGCATGATCCGGTGCCGCTTCAATGATGCGCCGCAGTTTGTTCCGGGGCAGATCAACGGCATCTGGTTCCAGCGGCCCAGCGGCTCGGCCTACTCGTCCTACAAGGATGCATGGCTGTATGACGCTGTGAACTACGCTTCCAGAAATCAGTGGACTTCTGGCGTTGTCTACGGATTAGGCTGGCAGAGCTCGTTTAACTCCTGAGAATAGGCGAGCTTAGAACTCATCAGCATGTTCTAATCTCGTCCAATTCTTGCCTTTACAGATGGCGTAGATAGTTATTGGCTTAACTCCAAGCAAGACGGCAATCGCCTTATAAGATACGCCCCATTTTCTTATTTGGAGAATGGTTGGGATTTTGTCTGGAGTTAGTTTTATATACCTTCTACGCCATTGATTTACAGATGGCGGCACGGCCTCTAGATGGTCCGGATTAACGCACGCAGGAACAAAACACAGATGATCAACTTGATAGCCTTTTGGAATGCGACCCTTCGATTCCGTGTAGTACTGACGATGGGCATGCATCGTCTTGTTCTTAACACTCACCTTCCCATAGCCATGTTCATCGATAGAGAGTTGCCAAATCCAGCACGGAGTTTTATAGCCCATATCTCTAATCAGATATCTAGGCCCATGAGCTCGCGTGTGGTGGTTATGAATGTACTTAGTCGGATAACCTTTGACATTTCCACTAGAACGGTCACTTTGCCGAGCAATCGGAGTGTTCTTTCCACATCCACAAAAACACAGACCAGATGGATTGGGTGGAGTCATCGGCCCGCCACACTGATGACCAGCAATGAATCGTTTATATTGCCCTTTCACCCATCCATAGTGTTTGGAAGTATATGGAGCAATCGGAGCCATTTCCCCACACCCGCATTCACATAGACCAGAAGGATTGGGAGGCTCCATATTCGCCTCACGTATGGCTTTCCAGTGGTGACCGCGAACGTACTTAGAATTAGTAGTCTGACCACATCCGCAAGCGCATGTCTTCATGGCTACAAGTATAAATGAGTTTCAACAAATAATCATGAACAATCCACTCCGCGATACACCACCTGATGTAATCGAAAAACTCACAGCATGGGGCGGCAAGAATGAATTTGGCGATCCATACTGGCGCATCATTCTCGCGCAAAATCATCTTGTGCAGCGCGCCGGCATGTGGACAGAGTTTGCCGTCGGCGCAGAGCAGGCGCGCCCAACCGGCATTGATTACAAACTTGAATTTCAGCAGATTGCCCCCGATTCAATCAAAACCGGCATGTTCTGGGTGCCACTCTATCCGGTAAAAGGTTGGGTGCTTGAGCGCTGGTTTCCCCCATCGTCACTCGGTACGCGCCAGGCATGGGAAGCAGCTCTGTCGCAGGACAATGAGACGCCGATGATGGGTCCCTATCCGGAGCGTGGGCACTATTTCATGCTGGATGGCCCATGGGAGCAGATACCGAATCTTGAAGCGGTGCGCCGCTCTATATCGAAATGGGAAAACGACAAAACGCACCTGCATGGCCAGTTTGACGAAGAGAAATTACTGAAAACCTGCCTTGATGCAGACCGCGCCACTGCGGAGCGCGAGCAGGCCACCTATGAAGCCTTCCTAAAGGAAGCAGAATACGCATTCAACGATGTCGAGTTCATCAAGAACAACCCCGCACTGAGCGCCTATCGCAATCAATTGCTGAAGCGCGAGGGATTCACCAGTCACGCATAAGGAGAAATCATGTCGACACAGACCGTAGCACCAGCGGCAACGGCGATTATGCCGGAAGCCATTCGAAATTCAGTAGTCGGGCAGTCCGCCGGCGAACGCATCGGCAAGCGGCAGAAATTGCTGCGCACCCTTGAACTGCAGGGCGGCATTAAGCCTGCCACAATTCTCAATCTCAGCCCATTTGACCTGCAAGTACACAGCGGACTGATTAACTACACCATTCCAGGCGCAAAAGAAGGCCAGCAATTCGCGCATCTTACGGTGACGAATGTCCTGACCTATCCGATTTACAAGGGCAACACGGAAATGTCGGACAAGCGCATCAAGGCCGAATGGGACGTAAAAGCCATACTGCCGATTGAGCAGTTGATGGAGTTTCACCGGTCCTACTCCGCCGATCTGGGATTTGAAGGCGTGGCGCAGGGTGGCATCGTTGTCTTTGAGGGAGACGCCTCGGCACTGAAAGACAAGAATGCAGTCGTTCGTGTGCCGCGATATCACTATGAAGGGCAGGATAGATACCTCGTTTACAGCGAGGAGCCGCTGGCCGACCTTATCCTGAGCGCCGACGAGCAGTTGAGAACGCGCGCACTGACTGAAATTCATGTGGCTCAGGGCTACTACGATCAGGGCGACGCTCAGCGGCGCAATATCGGGCGCACAGAACACATGTGGGCTGACTTTGCACTGCGCCGGAAGTGGATCAATGCTGCTCCGGTATGGCGCCACACGCAGATTCGCGTTGAAGATTCCTGCGAGAAGTGCGGCAAGCAGTATGTGTCAAAGACGGGCGTCTGCTCGTGCGGTTATGTGCGCCATCCGCTGATTGCTTTCAAGAATGGCGAGATTGGCGCTGACCATGTGCGTATGGACACGCTGACAACGGATGAATGGAAGCAGGTCCGAGAAATCGAAGCCCGGCGGAAGAAAGCGCGCGGCGAGTAAATGGATACTCGTGCAGAT
>DASREY010000263.1:0-31484 GCA_035651775.1 Terriglobales bacterium | reverse complement strand
CCGTCTGGCCGTTAATTACACTCCAATAAAGCAGAGGCTCTGCTGTATGGCTCTCCCACGTAGTGTCGAAGAAAATGAAATTTCCCCTGATTTGCGCCGCGTCTATGCGGACATCCGAAAAAGTTTCGATGTGCCCCTGGTGCCCACGATTTTCAAAGTAAGCGCCAGCGTGCCCGAATATCTGCGCCTGGTGTGGTCCGATCTCGGTGAGGTAGCGCGCTCGCGCGAGTTCCAGTCCGCAACCCGCGCCCTGGAAGAATATGCTTATTCGCAGGTGTTGAGCGGCGACTGGCGCATGAATGACCAGCACAAGGCCATGGCCGGCCAGGGGTTTTCTTCTACAGATATGGACATGCTGGGCGCGGTGGTTTCGACCTTTTCCCGCATCACTCCCCAAATGGCATTGTTCAGCCGGCTCATGCAACTCGGCTACTCCGGCGGGCAGAGCGGAAAAGTTTCAGACGGGAAGCAGGCCTCGGCTCTCTCCCGCATGATCAGCCTGCATGTTCCCGGCGAACGCGACATCGGGTTGCGAACCTGGCTGATCTATTCCGACATTAAGAAAACCACCGGCTGCAAACATGTCTTCAGCCTCTTTCGCTTGTTGTCGCCTTATCCTGGCTATCTGGCCTCGGTGTGGATCGACGCCAAGCGCCTCTTTCAGGAGCGCTCCTTCCTGCGCGCTCGCGATGAAGTCATGGCCCGCTCACGTGCGCTGCTGACCGGCCTTCCCGTGGGCGACCATCGGCACATGGCACGAAACATTACACCTAATCAGTGGCGCGACATTGAAGAATCAATGGACAACTTTGTACGCCTCATGCCGCAATTTGTTCTTTTCAACGCCATATGGCAGAGATCGTTTGCCAGGATGGGAAATTTTCAAAAGGTGGCGTGAAGAGAGCATTTAGCACTTGGCACTTAGCATTTAGCCCTTAGAAATATTTGTTGATTCCCAATAGTGAGCTACAAAAACGTAACTTGTAAGCCTCGGTCTTCATTCTTCCCACACCAAATCTGCCTAAGGGCTAAATGCTAAATGCCAAATGCCAAGTGCCAAGTGCCAAGTGCCAAGTGCCAAGTGCCAAATGCTGCTTAGGGGCTGACTGCTTTTTACCCCGGCGGCCATATCAACAACCTGCCCCCCAGCAAATGGAGATGCAGATGAAAAACGGTCTGGCCCGCGCCCGGACCTACGTTGTACAACGTGCGGTATCCATTTTCAATGTTGCGCTGGCGCGCGATTTTGGCGGCGACCAGATGGCAATATCCGATTAGCTCGGCATCTTCGGGTTTGGCATCTTTCAGGTCCACGATATGCCGCTTGGGGACGATGAGGATATGCGTGGGCGCCTGCGGATTAATGTCTTCGAAAGCGAAGGTTTGCTCATCTTCATAAACTTTCTTGCTGGGTATTTTGCCCTCAATGATCCTGCAGAACAGGCAGTCGCTCATGGCAGCTTCACGCTTTCTCTCCAGCGACGGAGAATTAAACTAGAAATGATTATAGAGAAGCACTCAGTAATCAGCCAAAACGAGCACTCAGCAATCAGCACTCAGCATTCAGCCAGTGAAGCAGCATTTAGCACTTAGCATTTGGTCCTTAGAAATGTTCGTGGCCTCCCAATGTTGACAGGCCGAGAACCTCGCTTGCTACATCTCGATTTTCATTCTCACCCGCCACAGCCGTCTAGGGGCTAAATGCTAAGTGCCAAGTGCTAAATGTTTGCTTAGGGGCTGAATGCTGACTGCTGAATGCTGAATGCTGAGTGCTTCTTTTTCAATCAATACGTACCAGGAAAATTCTACCCTCAGGCGTCGTATTTTCCCGCGCAACCTGCAGGGCGCGCTGCCTATCGTCGTTGAGCACGCGAACCCGCACCCACCAATCGCGGCGCGGGCCTTTAAAATCGAGGACCTTGGCTGTGTGATAACGGCGCTCGAGTTTATCTTTCACTTGGATGGCCGTATCTTCATCGCCAAAGCCGCCAATCTGCACCTCCCAGCGTCCGCCGGTGTCGAGATTGGCGGGCGATTGCAGCACTTCAACCTTCACCTTGGCGATTCCAGGGTGGTAGACGCTGATGCGTTTGGCCGCCTCCATTGAAAGATCAATAATGCGGTCGGCCACGAACGGTCCTCGGTCGGTGATACGCACCATCACAGATTCCCGTGTTGTCAGGTTCGTTACGCGCGCCACGGAGTTGAGTGGAAGAGTAAGGTGGGCGGCAGTGAGTTGATGCATGTCGTAAATCTCGCCGTTTGACGCTCTGTGTTTGTCATAGTCAGGGCCGTACCAACTCGCCAGGCCAGTTTGCGTATAGAGGGGCTGTGCGTTGGCCGACGCCGATGGCGTAATCGCACTCGGTTTGCGCGAGCTGTTTTCTTCCGTGTCAGACTCAGGAATGGAGGAGGCGGAAATCGACGGCGCGGCAGGAACGGATACCTGTGCTGGTCTTTTTGTGCTGCATCCCGCAAGCAGGAGCGCTACCGCGGTCAAGGCAAGGATTCTGGACAGGTGACCTGGCTTCAAGAATGGGTCCACGTTTTTAAGATGCGGAAACAAAAAGCAGAGCAGCTTGATTATTGCTGCTCACCTGCGAATCGGTCAATTGAGCAACAAGATTCCCTAAAGGCAGAGCCAAAATTGCTGTGGGCATGAGTATCCAGCGTGGCACCTTTTCGCATCTCAAATGTTATGTAAGTAATAGAAAATGCGGCCCTGCCACGCAAAAAAGAACGTAAGGTGAAAAATTGTAAAGATATGGTTTCCGCGCCTTGCGGGACTGTTCGGAAGGAATTTTTTGGTCTATAGTGTCCCTAATCCCCGAACCAATCGCCTGGCAAGCATTATTTATATGATAAGGATCAGTATTGCGTTCGGGACGAGCATGCTCGTATCGCTCATGTGTTTTGCCCAGGATTCTGCCGTCATGGCAGGCGTCGGCGACCACACATCCAAAAATTGCTGCCGGATCGCGGTGGCGGCACAAAACAAGCCACAACTCTCTTTTTCTGCCTGCCAGGTTTCACCGAGCCAGAAAGAAGATCAGTGGCCCACGCTGGCTGCCTTGAGACTCCCTCAATCTCCCGCTGATAGGGCTCCTGCGGACACCGCAGACGCTGAAAACGGTTTACCCGAAGCTCCATCGGGCCGAACGTATTCCGAATCATCATTGCCTGATGCTGCCAGCAGCACTCGCATTGCGTTAACCCAGAATGGTTCGCCGCTGGGCAGAGATCGCGTGCCGGTAGCTGTCTATCCCATCAAGTTCCCCTATACGCCTGGAGAGAAGTTTCGGCTATTCGTGCGCGATGTTTACGATCCTTTTAATTTCATGGCGGAGGGCTTCAATGCCTTATGGGCCCAATCGCAGGGAGAGCCGCACGCCTACGGCGGAGGCATAGGCGGTTACGGCAGAAGGTTGGGGGCCATCGTCGGCACCGATATTGTGGGCGAGTTCACAGGAACATTTTTATTCCCTTCGATCTTACATACCGATCCGCGCTACTTCCGTATGGCACGCGGTTCCTTTAGGCGGCGTTTCTTTTATGCTGTTACCCGCCAGCTCATCGCCAAGAGCGACTCCGGCGACGATACCTGGAATGCCTCGCGATTACTCTCTGGCTTGGCAACCACTGCAGTTTCCGGCAGCTACTATCCTAATCGCGACCGCAGTTTTCCCGGCATTCTGCAGCACACACTGGTGAATATGGGCTTCGATGCGCTGAACGACTCCTTCCGCGAGTTCTGGCCCGATGTCGCGCATAGCTTGCATCTTCCCGCTTTTGTAATTCGCCGCACCGCTGATCCTACATTTATCGATCCTATGGATCCGCTGCCCACGCCGACAACGCAACCGGCAACACCGCCGTCTACGCAACCGCCCGCAGACGGCAAGAAGTCCCCAAACCTTCCCCAGAACTTGCAGTAAACTTCCACAACTTGCAGTAGCGAAGCTCAGCAACTAGAATCGCGCCCATGCTTCGTGTAGGTCGTATTCGCCACATCTTCGTTCTTGTAGTTTTCAGCCTCTCGTTGACAGGCTGTACCAAATGGCCCGAGAAGGCCTCTGCCTGGTCAAACGCCACAGGCGCGGAGCAGTTCGAGCGCCTCTGGTGGCAGGATGTGAAAGAAAAAAATTGGGATGAAGTCCAAAGCCATATGGCGTCCACCTATGTCTATCAGACATCGGGGCAGGTGCGTGATCGCGATGCCACCATGGAGCACCTCAAGAAGCTGGAAATTGCTGACTACGCTCTGGGCGAGGTGGAACTGCATCCGGACGGCGATTCCGTTGTGATTACCTACACTATGGATTTAAAAGGCGCCTACGATGGCCAGCCTCTGCAGTTGTCCCAAATCCGCATGATGTCCGTATGGCAGCAACAAAAGCGAGGTTGGGCCGCGATTGCCCACGCCGATTCTTTTTCACAATAAAAACCCAGCTAGTGCCAGCGGGTGGTGAAGTTGGTTTGAATCGTGGCCCCAAAAGCCGACGAAAAGGCCTGAACATCGCCGGTAGATTCCGGCCCATCCAGTGGTTCGGCGGTAATGATGTAAGAATCTGCCGGAACGCCCTGAATCAAATAAGTGCCGTCGGGTTTGCACAGAGTGCTGATGGGCGACTTGCGCAGGTTAAAGCTGGTGGGAAAAGGCAGTGCGCCGCTGGTGGATCCGGCATAAACGTGCGCGCCGAAAACCGCCGCATTGTTGCCCTGCATTCGAACCGTTCCAGCAATGCTGCCGACGGCCATATCGGGAATCGCCTTCGGATAAAGCGTAGAGATGCCGGCATCATCGTCATAGCTGAGGGTATGTTCGCTGGCGGGAGCAAAAGGAAACATGATGGCCCGGGTCACCCCGGTGTGGTCCATTCCCAGGAAGTGCCCAACCTCGTGTGTGGCCACGGTTTGCAGGTCTTGCGTCGAGCCGCTGCCGGTTCCATCTGTAGTGAACTTCACGTTGGGATTAAAAATAATGTCTGACTTAATAATTTGACCATCGAAAGCGGCAACTCCACCGTGGCCGTCACTGTGCCCTCGAGAAACCGTTGTCGTAATAGTTACAGCCAGGGTTCCGGAATCTTTGCTGAAGTCGGCATCCATGCATACAAAGCAGATCAGATTTATATTGGCCGGCGAAGAGGCTTCCGAACTGACCGCACTGTCGGCGCCGCGTGTGACGGGAATATTCGCATTGGGCGCCGAAGTCCAGGTATCAAATACAGCTTGTATCGCACTGGCCGCTGAATTGCTGCCCGTAATATTCGACCCAGTGGCGGGATTCAAGTTCCATTGCACAGGAAACCCAGCGAAATTCCAGCGGCTGGGGATTACATTGTTACCGACCTTGGTCAGCTCAGGAAGGTGCGAAGAGGCCGGCCGTGGCAGCAGCATGCTTGCAGCCGCAACGGCAGTGATGAAAAGCGCGCGATGGAAACTGTGCCGGCTCACTGGCTCATCCTTTGCGCGTGTTGTATGCGGCTTTCCAGATCATGCAGTGTCATGGGCGTGGATTGCAAAACGCTATGCTCTGCGGTGGTATTGAGCCATTGCACTTCGGGAACTCCATTGCTCACGCGCACCTCGCCGGAGCTGAGCCGTCGCACGCGGAAGTTTCCCTGCACCAGCCCCACAACCACGTGAGTGCCGTCTTTGGCTTCGCTGGGGCGAAGAAAGAGCACCGCTTCTTCTCCCGCCGGCCAATAGCGTACGCCGGAGACGTGTTGCGTCGTGCCGTCAACGCTGCCTCCAAGTTGCTTCACCACAACTTTGGTGGGCGCCTGACCTTTCAGGGTGCGAGCTACAGTAAACTCCGTATAGGTATAAATAAGGCTGTGCTGGTCGTTCCACTGCGACCACGAGCGCGTTGCCGCGCCTTGCATGATGAGCGCCGCGTTGCGGGTAAGCGCCTCAACCGACATGGGAACCATGCTTGTTCCCGGCAACAGCGGAGTACAAACGAGGACGGCCAATGCCAGCAGATATTTTCTTATTACAGGTGTTCTCATTAGGCTCGTCATTGAACCTCCAATCCGCCGGTGAAGGTGGTGATGTCGCCATTGGGCGCCTGCAAAATTACTGTGCGCGCGCCTAGGGCGGCATTGCTGGCCACATTTGCTTGAAAAGCGATCCCAGGGATTCCCGTTGTCGATTGAATGCCACGAATTTGTGAAATCCCAATATCGGAAGGGCCTGAGATGGAAACTTGCATATTGCTCGACAGCCCCGGCCCGAAGATCAGAACCGTTACCGTTGAGGCTCGCGTGACGATGGTCCCGGTGTTGTCGGCCGATCCTTGTGAACCCGTCGTAGCCCCCAGTGCCTGAGCGTTGGGCGCTGCGCTCGAAGCCGGCAGGGAAACTGTTATATCTATTCCAGAAGCTGCTTGACCGGTTCCGAGGTTAAGTACTGTCGGCGCATTCACTCCGCCGGTGGTGGGTGGCGCAGCTGGGTTGGGATTGTTATTGTTGGGCGATGTTGAGGAAGAAGATTTTGCGCCGCAGCCACTCATAATTGCAATGGCCGTAAACAAAACAACGAAACAAAACAGCGTGCGCGCCATAACGTTCAATAACACAGCAAGTAAAGCATTGCCGCATCCTGCTATTTAAAGATGTTCCGGTCAAAGTACATGTTGCTTAGTCGGCTCTGAAGAATAATTTCAAGTACAATCGAAATTTCGTGAATCATTCCGCTAACAAAAAATCCAAACCTGCAGCTCTGCACAAACCGATTCAGGCGGTGCGCTTTCGCCGTGCTCTGTTGACCTGGTATGACGCTCACCAGCGCGATTTGCCCTGGCGCGGCGAGCCCGATGCTTACAAGATCTGGGTCTCCGAGATCATGCTGCAGCAGACCCGGGTAGCTGTTGTGCTCGACCGCTATAGCCGCTTCCTGTCGCGTTTTCCCAGCCTCCGCGCGCTGGCCGCCGCCCGGGTTACCAGTGTTCTGGTGGAGTGGAGCGGACTAGGTTACTACCGTCGCGCCCGCGCCTTGCATGCTGCTGCTGAAATGGTTGTTCGCGAGCATGGCGGCAAATTGCCGCGGTCTGTCGAGGCGCTGCGCTCCCTGCCGGGAATAGGACGTTATACCGCCGCAGCCATCGCCAGCATCGCTTTTGGCGAAGCGGTTCCAGTGGTGGATGGCAATGTGGAGCGCGTGTTGCAGCGTTTTTGCGGCCTGAATTCCATCCAGGTGAATGAAGATTACTGGCGATACGCCGGTGAGCTGCTGGATGACAGGCGTCCCGGTGATTTCAACCAGGCCATGATGGAGCTGGGCGCTACCGTCTGTTTACCGCAGGCGCCGCTGTGTCCCCAGTGCCCGGTGGCACAGTTGTGCCGCGGACGCGCGCAATTCTCGGGTACCCGAAAGCTGCGGGCGGAGAGGACTGAATCACGCAAGAAAGTCCGGACCGCCTATCGCGTGCTCCTGCATCAGAGCTGCGTGTTGTTGGTGCAGCGTCGGCCTGACGCCACGCTTATGCCCTCCATGTGGGAGCTGCCCCAGCGCGCTGGAGACATCCCTGCATCATCGGCTGCCGCATCGAGTGTTCGCCTGCGGCATTCCATCACCAATACGGATTTTGAAATTACCGCCCACCTCGAACGCGCAGGCGCAAAACGCGAGGTCGTAGGGGACTCCACAAAATGGGTGCATGTGCAACGGCTCAACCGGCTCCCGCTCACTGGACTGGCTCGCAAGATCCTGCGGCGCTTCTCACTCCTCGATTAAAATAAATTTAGTAGGGAAGACTGGAAGGAGATCGACTATGCCTGCTTTGACCCCGGGAGCCCGCGCTCCGGAATTTTCGCTCGATCTGATGGGCCAGAACGGAAAATTTTCCCTGGAGCAAGCCCGTTCACATGGACCTGTGCTGGCCGCATTTTTCAAAGTTGGTTGCCCGACCTGCCAGTTGGCTTTTCCATATCTCGAACGTCTGTTCGCGGCCTATGGCAACGAGAAGGCGCAGATTGTCGGGGTCTCGCAGGATAACGCCGCCGACACCGCCGCATTTGCGCAAAAATTCGGCGTGAAGTTTCCGGTTGCGCTCGATGAGGTTGGTAAGTACCCCGCGTCCAAGGCTTATGGACTAACCAATGTTCCCACCATGTTCTGGATATCGCCCGAGGGCAAAGTCGAATTTTCCAGCATAGGCTGGGACAAAAAAGATATGGAGCGCCTCAACCAGCAGTATGCCGCTGCTGCCGGCAAGCCTAAAGTTGAATTGTTTAAGCCCGGCGAAAGCGTCCCCGATTTCAAACCTGGTTGAGGCACCAAGAGCTGATCCGCGGTCGCGGATTCAAAAAACGCAAGTTAAAAGTCAGGCTTTCTCCAGCGTCACCGGGCACCCAGCTCAACCGATGCGGCATGAATTTCCGGTTTCGATGCGCAAGCGTCCCGAGGGCAACGAGAGCCGCGACGTTTGCGGCTTATGCCACTTAAGCCCCCGGACCGGTCTCATCTCTTCAGGACTCAGCGGTTCACCCACAATCACGTCAACCTCGACGCCGCCATCGCCTTGCAGACCATATGCCACAAGCAAAGCGGAGCGGCTGAATTGGGCAAGCTGCTTCTCTTTCTCCGGTTCCGGAGTCCGTGAGTACAAGATATTAACCAGGCTCCTCCCATTCCGCTCGATGATGGCCTGCCGGTTTTTCTCATCGTAGAGATAGACCATCAGCCCCTCGTTGTAAACTTCGGCATGAGTTGCGCCTTTGCGAATCAAATCGCTGGGGGCGGTTCTATCTTCTGAAGTAGTTTTGTCTTCCATAGCAGTCTCTGAGAAGGAGCATTCTACAGCCTCTTTTTTAACTTGCCTTTTTCGCAATAAGAACTATTTTCCGATAAGCTGCACCGCATCAATTTCATTCCAGCCAGGCACCGCATTCGTGGCCAACGTTATCTTCAGGTGATTGGTCTTGTAACTGGTGGGCGGAAACTTGATGATGAAGTAGTTTAGATCTTTCGTAGGGTCGTCCCCTTGCCATACCTTGTGTGGATTGCCCTGGTCATCAAAAAGCTCAAGCCTGACCACGGCCCCCGATCCGCATGATTCCCGGATTCGTACCTCGCTGGCGTTCACCGGCTTGGCATAAGTCAAATCCACCCACTCAATGCCGCCATCCTCGGTTTTCGGCGCCCACGCTCTGCCATCATCGCCGTAATGTTCGACATTAGGCTGGCCTGTGACCTGCATGGGTGACCAGGCAGCGGTGCCCTTGGCGTCGCCATAGGAAGAAGACGCGGTTGCGTTGATCGCCCACTGGCCGCTGGGGTCATTCTTAATTTCATCCTGCTTCATGGCCCAATCCACAGCTGAGAGCTTCTGGTTCTGCTCAATAGTTGCAGCCGAGCTGTCGGTTGAAGCGGTTGAGGCTGGCGCCGCAGGTTGTGCCGGCATTGCAGGTTGCGCCGGTGTGGCGGCTGGTTGCGCCGCGGGCGGCGGAGCCGATGTTGTGGTGCTGGGGTTGTTTTGTGTGCGGTTGCAGCCTGCAATCAACAGAGCAGCCGCTATGATCAGGAAAAGAATGCGGGTTGGCTTGTTCATGCCTCTCCCTTCAAGTTGTAGTGAAGCATGAATTGTACAGAAAACACCTTATAGAATGAACCGAAAACTTGGCTTTGGATTAGTCTATAATCCTCTGCTGCCGCAATTTGCTCCGCCAAATTTTCTGGAGGTCCCCATGCACCAACGCCCATGCTTGTTGCTCATGTTCATTTTTGTCTTGGTCTTTCCAGTCGCGTTCCTGGCCCAGGTTGCAAAGCCCTCGGCTGCAAACCTCCCTTCAAATGTGAAGGCGACTACCGCCAAAAAGACTGCCGTTGCGAGCGTCCATACGGAACTGCCTGCCGGCGCGGTAGCCGCCATGAACGCCATCAGCGGCGACCGCATCCGCGAGCATATACGCTTTCTTTCGCATGATCTGCTCGAGGGCCGAGGCACCGGTGCGCGTGGAGGCGACATCGCCGGGCAGTACATCGCCACCCAATTCGCTTTGCTGGGCCTTGAGCCTGCCGGAGACGACGGAACCTTTTTGCAAAAGGTCCCGATGGTAGGGCTCACAGCGCAACCCGATACAAAGTTTGCCATCGTGCATGGCGGCGAGGAAATGGAATTGAAAGCCGGTGACGAATATGTGGCAACCGACGAAACCCAGAATGCCAGCAGCGATATTGATGCCGACATTGTTTTTGTCGGCTACGGCATCGAAGCTCCGGAATACAAATGGAACGACTACAAGGATGTTGACCTCAAAGGCAAAGTGCTGATGATGGTGGTCAACGAACCGCCTTCCGATGATCCTAATTTCTTCAAGGGCAAGGCGCTGACCTATTACGGCCGCTGGACCTATAAGTTTGAAGAGGCCGCGCGCAAGGGTGCAGTAGGGGTCCTGCTGGTTCACAAAGAAGGCTTCGACCCTTACGGATGGGACGTAGTGCGCAACTCCTGGTCAGGCGAGCAATCGCGCCTGCGCGGAGAAGAGGGGCCTAAGTTGAAAGCCGCGGCCCGCATTCATGAAAGCGTGGCCCGCAAGATTGCGTCTATGGCCGGCGAGAATTTCGATGATTGGCTTAAGAAAATCGCCTCGCCTGATTTTCGTCCTATCCCTATACCTTTGCGGCTCAAGGCGCACATGGTGACCAAGGTGCGTCCCTTCGAGTCGAACAACGTCGTGGGTAAAATTTCCGGATCAGACCCAAAGAGAAAAGTCGAAGCCGTCATGTATACCGCCCACTATGACCATCTGGGGATTCATCCCGACCAACCCGGTGACAACATTTATAACGGCGCCATGGATAACGCCTCCGGCTGCGGCATCATTCTGGAAATTGCGCGCGCCTTTGCTGCAGCGCCGCAGCGCCCGGTGCGCTCGGTCCTGGTTGTCTCCGTTACTGCAGAGGAACAGGGCCTGTTGGGATCGCAATATTTTGGCGAGCATCCGCCGATTCCCGCCGGCAAGATCGCTTTGGATCTGAATTATGACGATGTTCCAGCGCGTGGCGTTCCGGAAGAGACTGAAGTCGTGGGTTCCGAACGTACAAATTTCTACCCCGTGGTGCAGCAGACCGCCAAAGAGTTCGGGTTGACCATCATTCCCGATTCGCATCCGGACGCCGGACACTACTATCGCTCCGATCATTTCAGCCTGGCACGCGTCGGCGTACCCTCATTTTCCATCAATGAGGGAATGAAATATCAGGGACACACCCGCGAATGGGGCATGGAGCAGGCCGACTACTACACCAAGCACAATTATCACCAGCCCAGCGACGAGCTGAGGCCTGACATGGATTTTCGCGGCGACGCCATCATGGCCCGCTTCGGCTTTGCCCTCGGGTGGAAGGCGGCTAATCTGCCGCAATTGCCCCAGTGGCAGCATGGAGACGAGTTCGAGGCCGCAAGACTGAAGAGCCATTAAAAGCACCACCGTAGAGACGTAGCTTGCTACGCCTCTCTTGGCATCTCCCACGAGTTACGAGTTGCATTACCAATGTAATGTTTGGCTGAGAGTGCAACCCGTGCTAGAGTTTCCCCAGCAACTTTGAGTCACTCATGGGTCCGGTTGAGACAGTGCATCCGGATATGCGGTCTTCCTATGGCGCCATTTCCATTTTTGCAGCGCGGCAATCTGGCCGACCACGCGCGACAATTGACGCTGTCTACTTATCAGCCTGCGCTCACGCTCAAAGGCCTGATGACCGGAGTGGATAACGTCCGCTCCGACGTTTTCTTGAGCGCCAAATTTTCAGAAACCGCCCGCATCCATATTGACCGCCTGGTCATGACCTACGGCAGCGTGGAAGATTTTGCTGAAGAGCCCATCATTGCTCCGCAGCGCCCCTCCTCAGGCTTGCTGGGGCCGAACAAGCCGCCGCCTTCGCCCTCTGATTCGGGCAAGTTCCGCGCTCTTAAAGGATATGATCCCGCCGAATTCCGGCGCATGCTAGTCGACATCCACGTTGCCGGTCTGAACCGCGCCAAAGCCGACAACAATATGGATGTGGATCTGCTGGTCCGCATTGCCATCATCAAGTTTCTTCGTGGTGAGCTGCCGGGCCGCTTCAATACTGTTCTGGAGCGTTGCCGCACCCGGCTGAAGGGCTTTGAAGGGCCGGGGCAGATCAATCCTGGCAAAGCCATGGAGTTACGCGAACGCTTTGCCCGCTTTCAGGTGAACAAAAAAACCATCCTGCGGCGCGCCGGGCAAGACATCTTCCAGACCCTGCGTGAGATCGAAAAGCAGACCCTGGGCAAGATGCGGCGTTCCTTGTTTGGCGGGGAAGATGTTCCGCAGTACGAGCTTTTCATGAACCGCCTGCTCTTCACTGAAGACGGCCACGACGATTACCTGAACGCCGAGCACTACGTGATGCTGGGCAACTATGAGCGCGACCCTGATCGCTTTCAGACCCTGCTTTCATTTGCCTACGAGTTCCTGAAGACCACGGGGGTGGCGCCTGAATATGAAGAAGACGCGGTGCTCGATGGTTACCTGAGCTCTCCGGAAAATGGACAGGAACTGGTTGCCGGCGGCTCTCCCGACGAAACAACACCTCGCGGACGGGCGCAGCGCGCCATCTTGAATGCCTGGGTGGAGCTTCTGGAGCGCCACAACGTGATGGAACACGTGATTGCTTCTTATGAAGTGGTCCCGCTGCTGGGCGAATACTCGCCTCCCATCAATGCGCAGCAGCTCAAGAATGCGCTCATCTCACGCGCCGAACGCAAACGTGTGGAGTCTCTGTTGAACGAGCATGGCCGCGTCTCGCCCGATAATCTGAATGTGGCCGTGAAGCGCATCTCGAGCTACAAAGGCAATGAGCGTGCCAAGCTCGCCGGCCGTTTCTTCAGCGATTTCGTCCGTTACCACCGCGACCTGCGCCGCCTGGAAGCGGTGAACTCCGCCATGGATGGCATCAATGTCATCAGCAATGAGAAGTTGCGCCAGCTTTCGGCCATCAACAATACTTTGTACGATGTGCTTCTTCCTGAAGAGCAGAAGCCGTTGGAAGAAAAAGTTGTCCACCACGTCATCATCAAAGCCGATATTCGCGATTCGACCACGCTGACCCGCACCTTGTTCGAGCGCGGCCTGAATCCGGCGTCGTATTTCAGCCTGAATTTCTACGAGCCGGTCAACAAGCTTCTGCCTAAGTATGCCGCCTCCAAGGTTTTTATCGAAGGCGATGCCATCATTCTTTCCATCTTTGAGCGTGAGGGTGAGCCTGGCTTCGGTGTGGGCCGCGCTTGCGTGATGGCGCGCGAGATCATTGATATCGTGCGCGCCTACAATGAGCAGTCGCAGAAGGCCGGCCTTCCCATTTTGGAGTTAGGTATCGGCATCTCCTACCAGGATTCAGCCCCCATGTACCTGATGGATGGCAGCTCGCAAATCATGATCTCCAAAGCGCTCAACGAAAGCGACCGTCTTTCTTCCTGCAGCAAGGGGGCGCGCAGCCGGCTCGATGGCGCCAGCAGCCTGTTCAATGTTTATTCTTTCCAGACTATGGAAGATTCTTCCGGCGGCTTCGCCAACGAAGAATTTGTGGTGTCTTACAACATCGGCGGCATCAACATCAACCATGGCGCCTTCGAGAAGCTGCGCCAGGAAATTTCCCTGCAATTGATGGAACGCAGAATCCATACTGTGTGGGATGTGGAAAATGTCCGCCTCTACTGCGGTGTGGTTCCGCTGGGCCAGGGGGCCTTCCGCCGCATCATCGTGCGCGAAGGCAAGGTCGCCCGCATTGATCCTCGGGACTTTTCTTTCAAGGGTTGGACCGATCATCACTACTACGAAGCCTGTTCCAGCCAGGCTATTTATGACCTGATTGAGGCTACCTCCATCGCCACCCAGAGTGCCTCGACGCATTAGGTCTATCTGCCCAGAAGCGATTACCCTTCCTCTAAAGAGCTGCCTTCCGCGCGACAGATCCCCCCAGAGTTTCCAAGGGCGGAAAGGAAGTCGGAGCCATTAACGTGTATTCAGAAGGCTGCGATTTGCTTTGGATTGCCTGCACCATCATCTCGAGCGCCCGACCGGCCGTCGTCGGATTGATGATAGAGGCGGTTAACAGGCCCTTGCGGACCCAGTCCTGTCCGGCGCCGGGACAGCAATCGCACCCGATGTACGGCAGGCTAGCCCACCGTTCCCGTTCACCGCCGCGCGTTTCCTCTGCAAACGCTTTTCGCGCGCCTATCGCCATGTCGTCGTTTTGCGCGGCCACCAGGGCCACCGGGCTGGCGTGTGAAGTGCTTAATTGAAGCCATCGGCTCACGGTTTTATATCCGCTCTGCTCGCTCCAGTTGCCAATCAGGGTCCTCACCTGAATGTTGCTTGGTTTGGCAGATTGCATCCAGGTTGAGCGTAACTGGGTAATGGAGCTTACGCTCGGGCCAAGTATATAGAGAACTAACCCGCCATTAGGGAGCAATGCGCTGACCTGCTTTCCCTGGATTCGCCCAATTTCAGTATTGTCATTTCTCACGGAAAAAATAGGGACCTGAAAGCTCGCGCGCAGCTCCGCTATGTAATCGCATTCCCGGTTCAGCACTGCCCATCCAATGCCGGCGGCAGCGGCCTGGCGTGCCACCTGCACCAGAGTTGTTCCAACCGGGTAGCAGATGATTCCATCCAGAGGGATGCCCTTGGAAGTGGATTGAATGGCATTCAGCAGTTGCTCGCTTTGGGTAATCGCGTCATTGCCTGCGTATAGGACCTGCGCCTCAACACCAAGACGTTGGGCCGCTTCCTGAACGGCGGCCCCCTGGTGCAATTGGTAGTGGTTTTCGTCGGTCAAGAGTGAAATGAGAAACTTAAGTTTTTTCATCGTTTGCACGGCATACAGATGGGATTTGTCGAACGGCTCCTTATGTGTATTCTGAGGTTTTGCTGGGGTATCGTATCCTGTAGTTTGCCAAAACTCAATGGTGCTAGAACGGAAGTTTTCGCAGCTTAAAGGGAATATGGATTACCGCTTCCAAATCCACGTTCGCGCCGTTTTTTTGTGCCGGGCGGAACCGCCAGCGGGAGAGGGCAATACGGGCATTTTCATCCAGGCGCGAATCCACTCCTCGAAGCACCTTCACATCGCCAACTGTGCCATCGCTGTGGATCACCGCGTACAAAGTCACGGTTCCTTCCACCCGCTCACGCACCAGGTCCGGCGGATAGGCAGGGTCAACTTTTTCCAGCGCCACCGGGGCTGTGAGCTCGCCCTTTTCAGGTCTCTCTTTGAGTTCGGCGAAGCGGATAATCCAGCTTCCGCCCACTGAAGTCAGGTTCGGCATATTCAGGGTAAGGGAATAGTACCTTTTGCCGTTAAAGACCGTATCTTCAATCGCGTTTGCCGGATATTCTCTCGGCTGGTAGGGCGCCGGAGGGGGAACAACTGTAGCCATTTCCTGAGGCTGAGAACCATTGGGCCCGGCTTCTTTAGACGGTTCCTGTCCTGCGACCGCCGCTCCCGGATTCACGGGCCCAGGCCCGACATAAATCCCCGGCGCTCCCTCGCCTGCCCCTTTGCCTTGTCCACCCGTATTTCCCGAGCTTGAGCCTCCGTTTCCCGTGCCTCCGGCTTTGATGTCGGGTGTTCCTGGCGCATCCGGTTTACCTTCCGGTGTTGCTGCAAATTCACCGTGACGGTTGCCGCCCGGCAAACTGATGGGGCCATGCACATCCGCAGGATGTAGTCCTAAAGCAATTAATTTTCCGGCGGCTTCGCTGCCTGAGCCCCCGGAAATAACCGGTGGAGGCGGTGGTGGATTTGTATCCGCGCCTTGCTTAATGGCCGAAGCGGCCTGCGTATTGACGGAAGCAATCTGCTCCGGGACCGGCAACTTAGGCTGCTCTACCTGCACATCGACCTTTGCCATATTCATGTCTGCAAGCTTGCGAGACACAGCGTCCGGAGTCGGAGGCGGCTCCACCACGGAAGGCTGAGGCATGTCGGGCATTTTCAATTTGGCGACCTCACGTGCCTGGGCTTCTGCCGCCGGCTGCACCACCTGCACTGGCAGCGTGGGCAAGATAAGCTTTGCGGTAGCGCGGGTGACGGCCGGTGTTGCCGGTACCGGGGTAGGGGTCCAGACGACAATGTTGGGCAACTGAACATGCTCCGGATCGATCTTGACTACAACCGGATCAACAATGCTCTGCTCATGGTTGTCAGCATTTTGCGGAACCGAAATGATCGGTTGTTTGGCAAAAGCAGGCTCGCCCTTACGCGCGACCTTCGCTGGAGCGCTCTCGGTTTGGACCGGTGGCAAGTATTCGGAGATGTGGTAGTAGGTCAGCGTCTTTTGTTCTGCCGGAGCGTGGATGGGGGTGGGCCGGGCCAGCAACACCAGCGTCGGAAATATATAAATGAGAGCGACAATCCCAAAGTGATAGATAAAGGAAGCCACAAATGGCCGTTTGGGAAGATCGCGCCTCACAAAAACGTCATGCCAGAATAACGCGGGACGCGAGGTTAAAATAAGCGGCGGCGGCGGCGGACGGAACTGGTCAGCCAGATTGCGCAGGAAGGCCTTCGGCCACGACTCCCATTGGATCAGCAATGGCGGCGGAGCAATTACCATGGGGCGGCTGGCTGGTAAAGGAGCGGGCTTGGCAATATCCACCATGCAATCCATGCGCTCAAGAGGGAACAGAACTGCCCCATTATAACTTGGTAAATAGACAGGCGGTCAGCCGCGATGTAAATTATTTGAGGTTCGCAGCTTTTTATATAAGAGTTATAGATAGGGTTCTATTTCCGGCATATTTATGATTAAGTATTCGATAAGAGCTTAATACTGCATGAATAAAAAAGAGATTCTCGGTCTTATTTTCATCCTATGCCTTTTCCCGGTGGCGCTATCGGCCCAGGCCACGGGGCGGGGCGCCCTTGGCGGCGATGACATCTCTGGAGTTTATTCTTTTCTCCACGAGGGCGAATCTATCCAACTCAACCTTGACCACGGCAAATTGAGCGGATGGGTCAGCAGCTTTGGTTTTCTGGATAGCGATAAAGATACGCTGCTGGACCGCTTCTTCGATAAAGCATCGCTGCAAAGCGGCCGAATCTATTTTCTCTCCCGGCGCATCCACGGCTGCTGGGTGGAATTCACCGGACGCGTCAGCCGCGGCGAGGGCCGCATGCACGGACAAGAGGGCTTCTACGTGCTGACCGGGACCCTCACGCAATACACCACCGACGCGGAAACAAAAGTATCGGCGCGCCAGCGCGAAGTCATATTCAAATCCGCATTTGATCCGACCGTTGCCGAAAAATAAATAAAGTACTCAGTACCGGGTATTCAAGGATCCAGTGCCCGAAACGATGTCACAAACGTCTTTTCTGGAAGGTTTATATCAGGGCGCCACGGAGTGCTGAGTAATGTTCTCATTCCTGTCCGCTATATTCCAGGTTGCCGCCAAAGCGGCTGTGCTGGGTGTGCCCGCTGGTCCGTGGATCAATACCAAAGCGCCCGGTTGGGCGTTCGCCCGGGGCCGCAATCTGTGTTGGATGTTCCAGGGCCGCCTTAAATTCGCGCAATACGCGTTTTACGGTGCTTTCCAACTGCTCTCGTAACGGCTCGGCTGCCCGCGTGAAGATGCGCAACGGCGGTGCGTAATTCATAGTCACGTGCACCAGTGTGTCGTTGTCCAATGCTGAAAAATTGATGCGTCCGCTGTGTTTAGGGCCACTGATCGATTTCCAGCCGAGCGCCTGGTTAGGAATGTTCTGCACCAGCTCAGCATCCCATTCAAACCGCTTGCCGTACAAGGACATTACCCAGTGAGAGCGCCGGCCAAAATTCTGCACCTGCCGCACCAGTGGAGTGAGGTTGGGCAGATTGCTGAGATCAGACCAGGCCGTAAATACTTCATGGACGGGACGGCCAATCTGCAGGCTCTCTTCAATTCTAATGATGCGACTGCTGCGGGTCGAAGCCAGCGCCTGCCAGGAAGTTATCAACCCAATGCCGGTTGCAGTTCCACTGACTGCGCCAATGGCAAAACCCGTCCAAAAGCTTTTCCTATTCATAATCCACCTCGTTACATTTCCCCGCTTGCGGACGCGGGCTCGCTGGAATGGGGAAAAAATAATACACAGAGGCACACGGAAGGAATCCCTTTTACTTGGAACTGAAAGTAACTGCACGGGTTGCATCCGCCCGGGTTCCTGTTATTTCAGTGCAACTGTACTACTGCCAGAGAACATCTTCATTCATATGACATGCGAGATTCGCATTGGCACCTCCGGCTGGCATTACAAGCATTGGATTGGGCCGTTTTATCCGGCAAAAAGTAATTCCGTCGCCATGTTCGAACATTATTTGCGCCACTTCGATACGGTGGAAATAAACAATAGTTTCTACAAACTGCCCACCGAAGCCGCATTCCAGACCTGGAGGCGGATTGTGCCCGCCAGGTTCATTTATGCCGTGAAGGCAAGCCGTTTTTTGACTCACCGCATTAAACTTAAAGATCCCGAGCGCGGCCTGGAAAATTTTCTGCCTCGAGTCGAGTTGCTGGGCGACAAACTCGGTCCTATCCTGTTTCAGCTTCCGCCCCACTGGAAGCTGAACCTCGATCGTTTACAGGATTTGCTGCAACTCCTGCCGCGCCATCACCAGTACGCATTCGAATTTCGCGATCTCTCCTGGCACGTGCCCCAGGTGGACGAGGTGTTGCGCCGCTACAATGCCGCTTTTTGCATCTTCGAACTGGCGGGTTTTACCTCAGCCGTCAAAGTAACCGCGGACTTTGCCTATCTCCGCTTGCACGGCCCCCTGGGCAAATATCAGGGTAGTTACAGCCAAGAAGCATTGCGCTCCTGGGCTGAGAGGATTCAGCAATGGCGGAAGGCGCTGAAAGCTGTGTACGTGTATTTCGATAACGATCAATGCGCTTATGCCGCGCACAACTCGCTTGCGTTGAAAGAAATGCTTGGCATCAGGACGCAATCGAAACTCACAGCCGCATAAGGGAGTTCTTGCGCACAATATAGTATGCATATTCCAGAACGGCACCATCAATGGCTGGTTCGCATTCAGCCCCGGCGAGAGAAGATGTATGTCAGCCAGGGCCGCGCCGTGCTGGCTACCGACCGCGGCGGAGTGATTGCCGGCGACCCCGTCCAGGGGTTTTTCGTGCACGAGACCCGGGTACTTTCAAAATATCGCTATGAAGTGAATGGAGTGCCGCCGCTGATGATTGCCGGTTGCAATGTGGAGCAGCACTCCTGGCTTGGATATTACGGATTTGCTCCCCCGGGCTTCCACTGGCGAAAGGATACTGGCAGCGGTTCGGTGGAACCGGTTTCGCAGCAGACCATTGAGCTCAGGGTTTCCCGGCTCATAGGCCTGGGAGCGCACGAAGACATAGACTTTACAGATTTCACCCAGCAGGCCAGCGAATTTGTCTTTGAAATTGAAGTTGCCGCAGACTTTGCCGACCAGGCTGAGACCTCCGAACGCCAGCAGCACGGTAAATTGAAGCAAAGCTGGAAGCAAGTTTCCCGCCGGCTTTGGGAATTAGTGTTCGATTATCGCGCCCAGCACAGGTATTCCCACCAGGGTGACAAAGGCAAGGCAAAACTCCACCGCAGCCTGATTGTGCAAATTGAAAATCCGGATTCGCCACCCGTGTATAAGAATGGACGAATTCGGTTTACCGTTAAACTCCAGCCACGGGGCACCTGGCACACCTGCATCAAATTGACTGCCATCATAGACGGCCAGAGGTTGCCGCCACTCTATGGCTGCCGTGAATTTTTCGGCCAGCGCAATGTACTGGATCGCAACCGTCAATTGTTTCTTACCCGCAGCACGAAATTTGAGACTCCCGGGAGCGGCACTCTGTCGAACGTTGTGGTTGATGTTCTGGAGCAATCCAAGCGCGATCTTGCCGCCCTGCGTTTGCACGATCTTGACCATGGCGCCGAGGCGTGGACCATGGCCGCCGGGCTGCCCATTTATATCGCGTTTTTTGGCCGCGATACTCTTACCGCCTCCTGGCAATCGGCGCTGGCCGGCGTCAGCATGATGAAGGGAACGCTGCCCGAACTGGCCCGCCGGCAGGGAACGCGAATCGACGACTGGCGCGACGAAGAACCGGGCAAGATGCTGCATGAGGCTCATACCGGGCCGCTGGCTGCGCTTTGCTATAACCCGCGCTGGCGTTACTATGGCGCTGCCACCACTTCTTCTTTTTATCCCGTAGTGCTTACCGAACTGTGGAATTGGACCGGCGATAAGAGCCTGGTGCGTCCGCTTATTTCTCCCGCATTGAAAGCTCTTCGCTGGAAAGATAAATACACCCAGTTAAGGGATGACGGCTTTTATTACTATCTGTCGCGCTCCGAGCAGGGCAACAAGCACCAGGGTTGGAAAGATTCGGGCGACGCCATCGTGGATGAGGATGGAAACGATGTCGACGCTCCGGTTGCCACCTGTGAGGAGCAGGCGTTTGTGTATGTGGCCAAGGTGCATATGTCGGCCATGATGTGGTGGATGGGCGAGCCAACTCTGGCCCGGCAACTGTTCCGCGAAGCCGAAGAATTGAAAAAACGCTTCAACGAAAAATTCTGGATGCCTGATAAGAACTTCTACGCCCTCGGACTTGATTCTCGCGGCCAGCCTATCAAATCCATCGCATCCAATCCTGGCCATTTGCTGGCTTGCGGCATTGTGGAACAATACCGCGCTCTCGATACCGCGCGCCGCTTGCTGGCTCCTGATCTGTTTACTGGTTGGGGCATCCGGACTCTCTCTTCCGATCACCCAGCTTTTGATCCCTACAGCTATCATCGCGGCGCAGTTTGGCCGGTGGAACACGGCAGCTTTGCCTTGGGATTCATGCGCTACGGTTTGCACCAGGAGCTGCATGCGTTATTGCACGCCATGTTCGAGGCAACTACATTGTTCGATTTCCATCGCCTGCCGGAGTGCTTCAGCGGCCACCAGCGCGACCGCGAGCACCCCTTTCCCGCGCTCTATCCCAAGACCAATTGGCCGCAGGCCTGGTCGGCTTCGTGCATCTTCTCTTTTGTGCAGTCGCTACTGGGAATCTATCCTTTTGCGCCCATGAACATTCTTCTGCTTGATCCGCAATTGCCTGATTGGCTGCCGGAAATTACATTACGCGACCTTCGCATCGGCAAAGCTGTGGCCAGCATTCGCTTCTATCGCAGAGGGAAGAATACCCAGTTTGAGGTGCTGGAGCAGCGCGGCAAGCTGCATATTATCCGTCAGCCCAGCCCCTGGTCGCTGACCGCCACATTAGGAGAACGCTTGAAAGACGTTCTCGCCAGCCTGGCAGCGTGAGGCGGATCAGGTCTTCGGCGGTTTGATTTTTTCATCCTGAGCCGCAGCCGAAGGAACCCGGAGAACGTCTCGTTCACCCATGCCGCTGCAAGGCGTTCTCTGAAGAATCCCGGTTCTGATTTTCGTTGGCGATGTCCTTCGTGCCCTCGATAAGCTTTTCTTCGTATCCTCTGTGGTTAAGTGTTTCTTCCTTTCGCCGGCTTGCCGATAAGAGCGCCGTCACCAACCCCAGTCCGGCCCCAACGATCCATGGCCAATGAATGCGCGCTTCCAACTCCCAACTGTGATTGTGGGCGCGGTCGTCGAACTCACCATGGGCGCCGTGATCTCCCCGAAGGGGTTGCCAAAGGTTATCTTTGCGCCCCGGCGCAACGGGTGCATTGGTCTGTTGGCTGTCATAACCGGTGCCGCCCAGGTAGGAATCGGCAAATCCTGGTGCCAGCATATTGCCAACAATAGCCTTGATTGTCGGGCCCCCAACCCACAACTCCCGGGGATGGTGTTGCGCGGCATACAGGATTGCCCTGGCAGCCACCTCCGGCTGAAAGATCGGAGGTACCGGCTGCGGCTTGTGCGGCAGCCGCGACTTCACCCAACTGAACTGCGGCGTATTTAACGCCGGCATCTGCACCATGGTGAGATGGACATTGCTATGGTCATGAATCAACTCGCAGCGCAGGGAATCGGTGAACCCGGCAATCGCGTGTTTGGCTCCACAGTAGGCCGATTGCAGCGGAATACTGCGATAGGCCAGCGCCGAGCCTACCTGCACAATCACGCCCCGGTCGCGCTCTTTCATCCGCCGCAGCGCAGCCAGTGTTCCATACACAACTCCCAGATAGGTGACCTCAGTGACCCGTTGGTATTCCTCCGCTTTCATCTCCAGCGCCGGCGAGAAGACGGAAACCATGGCATTGTTGACCCACACGTCAATCAGTCCAAACTTGCGCTCCACCTTTTCCGCCGTGTCTTCTACCTGCCGCGGGTCCGCCACATCTGCGAGCAACGCCAGGGCTTCGCCTCCCCGTTCGGTCACATCGCGCACCGCTCCCTTTAATCCGTCGCGGCCGCGGGCCACCAGTCCAATGCGCGCCCCCTGGGCAGCGAAAGCGATGGCGGTTGCGCGTCCCACTCCCGCCGATGCGCCGGTAATGACTACAACCTTTTTCCTTGGCATTTTCTCCCCCATAGTGTTTAGAGAATCGCAGCGGTGGGGAAGTTGTGCATATGAAAATGCCTGCGCCAAGCGGACAACGGCGCAAAAAGCTTCGCATCTTAAAATTACAAGGCGATTGCAAGGAGAGAGCAGCCATGCCAAAAAGCCGCAACAGCAAAGTAGCAGTAAGCACTCCACGCAAAGCAGGCAGTAATGTGCGTGAGTTCCCATCGCAGGGCGTACGAGAAAAATCCGCTCCCGGAAAACAACGGGAACCCAAGCCTCCATTCCCGCAGCAAAAGCAGAAACATCCCGGCGTCGAAGCAAAAATGGAGCCGCGCCCGCAATATACCGCCAAGAATTATCGTGCCGCCTGCAAGCTGGAAGGGAAAGTGGCGCTTGTCACCGGCGGTGATTCCGGCATCGGCCGCGCTGTCGCCGTGCTCTACGCGCGCGAGGGCGCCGATGTGGCAATCATCTACCTGCCCGAAGAAGAGCAGGACGCGCAAGAGACCCGGCGCGTGGTTGAAGCCCAGGACCGGCAGGCCTTGCTGATTCCGGGAGATGTAACCGATCCGCAATTCTGCCGCGAGGCGGTTGAGCAGACGGTCAATG
Organism: Terriglobales bacterium; assembly: GCA_035651775.1. Classification (GTDB taxonomy): domain Bacteria; phylum Acidobacteriota; class Terriglobia; order Terriglobales; family Acidobacteriaceae; genus QIAW01. Next base: position 8,388 of record DASREY010000263.1, on the reverse strand, counting down.
AGCTCGGCAAGCTCGATATCCTGGTCAACAACGCCGCCTTTCAGCAGCATCAGGAAGATTTGGAGCAGATTACTGAGGAGCAGTGGGACAAGACCTTCCGCACCAACATCTACGGATACTTCTACATGACCAAGGCCGCCCTGCCGCATCTGCGCGAGGGCAGCGCTATCATTAACACCGGATCTATTACTGGGCTGCAGGGCAACAAGCAATTGCTCGATTATGCTTCCACGAAGGGCGCCATCCATGCCTTTAGCAAGTCATTGGCGCAAAATTTGGTTGAAAAGGGAATTCGCGTCAACTGCGTCGCTCCGGGACCGGTCTGGACCCCGCTCAATGTGGCAGATAAGCCCGCCGAGAAGGTCGCCACCCACGGCGCTGATACTCCCCTGGAGCGTCCCGCCCAGCCGGAAGAGGTTGCGCCCGCTTACGTCTTCTTCGCCTCCGAAGCCGATTCCAGCTACGTCACCGGCGAGGTCCTTACCTTGCTGGGAGGAGAGACAACAGCAGCTTAAGGTAGCGGCCAGCGTCAGATAGCGCCGGGATTAACTAGCGCCCGCGCCTCGCCGGCTGTCCGTGAGAGGTCTGCCAGAAATTGTTTGTCAGATGGGTTGCCATCAAACGGAATCACCAGGCTCAATGGGTGAATCCAATGAGCGCCTGGGCAGAAGCTAAAAAGCTGCTCCCCAACAAAAAAGGCGGTCTATTGAAGACCGCCTTCGTAGCATCAGGCTAGCAGGCTACTTAGAACTTAAAATTGCCGGTGCTTTGTACCAGTCCGCGCGATATGCTTATCGAAAAAGTGCAGCCCCCCTTAAGGAAACTGACGGCTGGATTAACCGTGCAACTAAAAAAACGTCCCTCCTAAAACCCAAAAATTAACCGGGTGCAATGCAATACAGAAAACTGTATCGCATTGCGTCCCCCGAAAATTCTTTCTCTCTTCGCTCTTTGTTTATTATCTTTAAATTATTTATTGAGCTAGAGCTGCTGGTATAAATGCACGCTTAGGGCCAAAAATCTCAAAAAGGGAATTTTCAATAACATCAATAGGTTAGCAGTTTAAGAAGGTCAGTCGGCCTGCTCCAACTTATGGGAAATGGAAGAAACTAAGAACCGGAATTTATTTTTCGGGATTTATTGGCATTCAACGCTTCGCGCATCCTTTCTCCAACCTGCATGAAGCTTAATACGAATCGCCGTAATCCTGACTTCGCCCCATCGGTTTTATAAATTTACTGAATTCGCGTTCATTCCTGCATTGTAAGAAAGAGAATTTTTTTACATCGCGACGGAACCAAATCAATACTTGTTACGTCTAATAAAACGCAACTCATTGTGCCCCTCCAAGCACAGAGTGCCTGGACCCAGGGCGGACGCGTCCTGGGTCTGATTAATTCTCATAACTTCCCCGCTTTCGTCCTTCGAGACTGTTTCCTGAAAAGTGTCAATTCACGTCAAGATATGCAACCGATTTCATCTCGGTGCAATGAGCCCGAAGTCATCTTTCATCAATCCGCCATCAAGATTCGGTCTTTGGCGTTGCAATGGGCTATGAGTATTTCGTGCGCCCGGTTCTTTTGGTCCTGCTCCCGTGATTTGCTGACATCGCAGCTTTCTAAACGTCATGTTTTAGAAACTTAGGCTTGACAGCGGCACAGGCAGTGCATATTATCCGGAGCGTTTTGCGAGAACAGGAACGTAATGAGAGTCTGTCTCGCAATATGAGACCCAGGTTTTGGACAACATCTGCACACTGATCCGCAATCTAGCGGGAATTTCTGGACAACACATCATTTCCGGAGGGATGAAATATGTTACGAATACACTATCTTAAGTTCGTATGTGCGGCATTGTGCGCGCTCGGACTCATTCTGTGGACAACCCCAGCCTTTTCACAGGCGGTCGCTTCCGCCGAGGTTGTTGGGCAGGTGGTGGACCCCAGCGGCGCCTCCTTGCCGGGCGCAATCGTAAAGATGATCGAGACCAATCGCGGGGTCTCGCACCAGGCCACGACCGATGCCGATGGCAGATATACGCTCACCCATCTTCCGGTTGGCCCTTACCGCTTTGAGGCTTCCAAGAACGGTTTCAAGACCTACATTCAGTCCGGCATCATATTGCAGGTGGATGATCACATTCCAATTAATGCCGCCCTGCAGGTGGGCGCCGTCTCTGAAACTGTTGAGGTAAACGCTGGTGGCACCCTGCTGCAAACCGAATCCAACTCCATCGCCAACGTAGTGGATTCGCAGCGCATCAGCAATCTTCCCTTGAACGGGCGTCAAGCCACACAGCTTGTTCTGCTGACCGGGGCCTCGGCACAGGTGGCCGCTCCCGGAGACTTGAGCAGCAGCAAGAACTTTTACAGCTCTTTCGCCATCTCGGTCGCCGGCGGCCAGGGCAATGGGACCAATTACCTGCTCGATGGCGGCGACAATAACGATACGTTCTCCAACGCGAATTTGCCTTTTCCTTTCCCGGAAGCGCTGCAGGAGTTCAACGTCGAAACCAACACCTTGCCTGCCCGCGATGGATTGCACCCCGGGGGCATCGTGAACATTGTCACTAAATCAGGCACAAACAGCTGGCACGGCGATGCCTTTGAGTTTTACCGCACCGGCGGTTTCAACGCGCGCAATACTTTCGCTAAAACGCACGACTCATTGCACCGCAACCAGTTTGGCGGGGACTTTGGCGGGAAGATCATCCGTGACAAGCTGTTTTTTTTCGGTGGCTACCAGGGCACGCGGCTGAGCCAGGTCTCGAATGGCAATACGGCTTTTGTGCCTACACCGGCCATATTGAATGGAGATTTCAGCACCTTCGACGGCGCCGGGTGCCGCTCCGGCGGGACAACTCTTGCTTTGAAAAGCCCTACCGGCTATCCGGCTTTCACAAACAATCAAATCCCCACGAACCTGTTCAGCCCAGTATCGCTCAAGCTGCTGAGCTTTTTGCCCACTACCAGCGACCCCTGCGGCAAAATCAGCTATGGCGTGCCGCAAACCGCCAGCGATAACCAGGTCATCGGGCGTGTGGACTGGGTGCAGAACCAGAAGCACTCGCTCTTTGGGCGCTATTTCATCGTGAACTACAAGGCTCCGCCTCCATTCAACATCGCCAATCTCATCGTGACCCAGAACCCGGGCTACGACATGCGCTCGCAGAGCATGACCATTGGCGACAATTATTCAATCAGTCCCACCGCCATCAACTCGTTTCACTTCACCTTCTCGCGGCGTGCCGAGTTTCGTGGCGTCGACAGCAGAGACATCGGTCCGGGCACCTTGGGAATCCAGATCAATCCCACCATCCCGAACTATCTCCAGGTCCAGCTTCCCAATGATTTCAATATCGGCTGTGGAACTTGTACGCCCGCGCACCTGAGTGTCAACACCTTCCAGGCAGCGGATGATTTTGATCTCGTGCGCGGCAAGCATCAGATATCGTTCGGGGCAGATATCATCCGCACCCAGAACAACACCAACATTGGTTATCTGGAAAACGGCAGCTTCCTGTTTGGCGGGCAGCTTACCGGCGACCCCATGGCCGATTTCATGCTTGGCCTGATGAGCAACGGTACGCCATCTGCGTTTGGCGGCGGCAATGCCTTCGCTCAAAGCCGCCCGCAGCAGGTGGCTTTCCGCGAGACTATTCCTGGCTTCTATGTGCAGGATGTATTCCATGCCACTCCCACTCTTACCATCAACGCGGGCGTCCGCTGGGAGCCGATGTTATTTCCTACCGACCTGTTTCATCGCGGTAGTGTATTCGATCTGAACAGTTTCCGGAATAACGTGCATAGCCGGGTGTTTCCGAATGCGCCCGCTGGCATGTTCTTCTTCGGCGATCCTGGGGTGAACAAGGCTTTTACCCACGATAAGATCGCTAATTTCGCCCCCCGCCTCGGCTTGGCCTGGAACCCGCACAACGGACGCCAGACTTTCCGGGTGGGCGCCGGCATTTTCTACGATTCCACCATGGTGTGGTGGTCGCAGCGTATGACCTCAAATCCTCCCGTGGTGGATGAGATTGATTTGCTGAATGTGCCGGTGAATGGGCCGGCAAATCCAGGAACGGCAAACTTCGCCAATCCGTGGGTGGGCAACCCGGGGGGGAATCCATTCCCCGGGGTCTTTCCTCCAAACTCCAGCGTTACCTTCCCCGCCAATGGATTGTGGTTTATTCTTCCCCAGCACTTCCAGCCCATGTATGTAGCCCAGTGGAACGCCAGCTACCAGGTGCAGTTTGGCGGCGACTGGCTGGCAACAATTTCCTATTTAGGAAACAAGTCGACCCATGTGCCGTTGAGTACCAATCTTAATTACGCGCTCGATAACCCAACCGTTTGCGCTGCCACGCCAGGTGGTTGTACTACAAAGACCACGACTGCACGGCGAGTACTTGCCCAGTTACAAACCACCCCAAGCCAGAATGCCGCGGCAATTGCCAACCTGATCATTGGCGACGACGGCGCTAACGCCAACTACAACGCCTTGCTAACGTCGGTTCAGCACCGCTTCGGGCACCACTTCACCTTGCTGGCCAATTACACCTACAGTCATTGCCTCAGTCAGGGCGATTTCCTGGGCGACATGACCGGTGGTCGTTACCAGAACCCCACCAACCGCGCGGCCGAATATGGGCCTTGCAACTTCGATATCCGCCATAACTTCAATTCTTCGATGGTTGCCGACAGCCCGGTGAAGGGAAGCGGATGGCAACGCTGGCTATTTGGTGATTGGCAGCTTGCTCCTTCGGTCCGTATAACCAGCGGGATTCCTATCAACGTCCTGGATGGCTTTGACAATTCCCTGAACGGCGAAGGCCTTGACCGCCCCAACGTTGTCCCTGGCGTGAGCCGTTATGTCAATCACTATGGTGGAACAAGCAGCCTTTTCTATCAGGTATTGAATAAAGCTGCTTTTACCCCGTCGGCTCCTGGAACCTTTGGAAACCTTTCGCGTAACGCGGCGCACGCTCCCGGAGCGGTAAGCGTTGATACGGCCGTGAGCCGGTTCTTCCCGATCAAGGAACGGCTCCAAATGGAGGCGCGCTTTGAAGCCTTCAATGTCATCAACCATGCCAACCTCGATCCCACAAAGCTGGTTGTCAATTTGAACAACGCTAACTTCGGGCGCATCACCGGTGTCTCAACCCCGACCTTCCCGGGCAATCCTTCGCCATATGACCCTCGCATCCTGCAGCTTGCTCTGAAGTTGCACTTCTAATGCCGACCGCAGTTTGCAGCCACCCGCGTGTTTGAGGATTCTCAAATCCTCAAACACGCGCTGGCCGGAAGTTTGTGAAAAATTCGAAATACAAAAGGCAAGTAGCAGGACACGGCTTTACAACCTGCAGAAAACTTATCGAGTCGTACGTGGTGGTGTGGCACAGCCATCCCCGGCTGCATCCTGCAGCGCCGGGAGCTCGCTGTCTATCGCGTGAGGTGAAACCAACTCCGTTCAGCGTGAAGAAGGCACAAGCCGTGGCAGAAAAAATCCTGTATGGCGGCGATGTTCTGCGAAGGCTTCGCCAAATTCCTGCGCCAGCATTTTTTCTTCGGTGTGGGCTTTTTGGTAAAACGAAATCCATGCAAGCAGGAGCGCCACCACGGCTCGCCACTCGGCTACGGCCAGCGCGGTTCCGGCAATCGCCAGCAGCAGCCCGGTATAAATCGGGTGGCGCACAGAAGCATAGGGTCCGCGGCGAATCAGTTCATGATCAATCTTGATGGTTACCTTGCTGCTCCAATTCTGTCCCAGCGTGTACCGTGCCCAACAGGCAAACGCCATGCCTGACGCGGCAAGAATCAGTCCGATAATCGCAATCGTTTGGCTCTCAGGAAGAAACCTGTGGCCCAGGGCTCCCCAATGTGAGTAGCGCGTGAAAAGAAGGATCCACGCTGCCAATAATGGCGCTTGATACACCCAGCGCGAGCCCACGGATTCCTGTGATTTGACCTTCTTCAGTCGCAACGCAGAGAGCAGCCAGATTAGGCAGAAGGTGAGCCAAAGCGCGGTAAATGCATGACCCAGCAGGTTGTCCATAGTAATTATGATAATCCTGCTGGGCGGCGGCTTCTTGCAACAAATCTTGTGGCAATTGCACGAATCGGCTATAACCATAGCAATCAAAAATTCCTAGGGGAGAGCTCACAGCAGTTCCCATTTGCATGCTTACAGCAGGAACACAATTGGGGCCCTACAACATCCTCGGGCTGCTGGGCAGCGGAGGCATGGGCGAGGTGTATCGCGCCCGCGACACCCGTCTCAATCGCGATGTCGCCATTAAAGTGATGCCTTCTGCCATGGCCAAAGACGAGGAGCGGCTGCGGCGCTTCGAGCAGGAAGCCAAAGCGGCCGGGATGCTGAACCATCCCAATATTCTTGCCGTCTTCGATTTTGGCATGTATGACGAGTCGCCCTATCTCGTCTCGGAGTTGCTTGAAGGGCAATCCTTGCGCGACCTGTTGCGGAACGGGCGTCCCCCATACCGCAAAGCCATCGACTACGCCATTCAGATTGCCAACGGATTAGCCGCCGCCCACGAAAAAGGGATCGTGCACCGTGACCTGAAGCCGGAAAATATTTTTGTCACCAAAGATGGGCGCGCCAAGATCCTCGATTTCGGCATCGCCAAGCTGACCAGGCCTGACGTTCCCGCCGAAGAAACCCGTCTTTACGATTCCAATGTCAATACTATAGCCGGCGCAGTCATGGGGACGCCGGGATATATGTCTCCGGAACAAATCAGGGGCAAGAGCGCAGATCCCCGCTCTGATATCTTTGCCTTCGGCACAATCTTGTATGAAATGCTCGCGGGCACACGCGCTTTTAGCGGAGAGACCCTCACCGATATTAATGCCGCGATTCTCAGAGACGATCCGCCGGAAATTTCGCAGACCGATCCTACCATCCCTCCCGCTTTGGAACATATCGTGCGCCATTGTCTGGAAAAGAGTCCGGAAGAGCGCTTCCATTCGGCGCGTGATCTGGCTTTCGCACTGCAGGGGCTTTCGGTAGTTTCCACCCAAAGCCGCGTTCCCCAGAAGTCGGTGGAACTCACCCGCTGGAAGCTGCCGCTCTATGCATTTCTTCTGGCCGCCGCTGCGATTGTCTTAGGCTTTTGGCTGGGCAAGCGGTTGAGCTACTCGCAGCCTCCGTCCTTCCAGCAATTGACATTCCGCCGCGGCTCCATTCACTTTGCGCGTTTTACCCCCGATGGCAACACGGTCATCTATGGCGCAAAATTAAATGGAGAAGACCTGGCCATTTTCACCACCCGGCCTGGCAGTCTGGAATCGCGCTCTTTGGAGATTCCCAAGGCAGATATTCTTTCCATTTCTTCCACTGAGAACATGGCTATCCTGTTGCCTGATGAAGGCAACACGCTGGCTGAGGTTCCACTCGCGGGTGGCGCGCCGAGAAAGAGAGACTCTAATATCCTGTTCGCCGATTGGACGCCCGACGGAACCGGCATGGTCGTTATCCGTGATGCTGGCGTGGAAAACCAATTGGAATTTCCCATCGGCAAGGTGCTCTATTCCACCGCGGGATACATCACCAATCCGCGCTTTTCCCCGGACGGGAAGCTGATCGCTTTCATCGATCATCCCAGTCATCACTCCGACAGCGGATCGGTCGTCACCATCGATTCTTCAGGGAAGCGGACCGTCTTGTCAGGCGAATGGTCCAGCGCCCTGGGTCTTGCCTGGTCGCCAAAAGGGGACGAAATCCTGTTCACCGCGTCGAAATCCGGTAACGATCGTCAACTCTGGGCCGTCGATCTTTCACAACATCAGCGCCTTCTGCTCAGCACCCCCGACATTCTCACCTTGCAGGATATTTCCCATGGCCGGGTTCTGCTGGCCGAAGACGATATTCATGCGGAAGTCATCGGGATGCTGGCAGGCAGCGACAAAGAACGTGATTTTTCCTGGCTTGATCTCTCCGCCGCTACTGATTTATCTGACGATGGAACCATGTTATTGATGGATGAATCTGGTGAAGCCGGCGGCAGGAACGCCGCCACCTATCTGCGCAAGACCGACGGTTCCATTCCAGTGCAAATCGGGGAAGGCCAGGCGGCAGCGCTTTCTCCTGATGGAAAGTGGTCGTTGTCGTTCGTATCGGGCTCTCCTCCGAAATTGCTTTTAGAAGCGACCGGCGTTGGCCAGCCGAAAGAAATTACCAACCAGGAAATAAGTTCTTATCAATTCGCCTCATGGCTTCCTGATGACAAGCGTTTTGTCTTTGCCGGCAACGCCGCCGACCACGCCGCTCGCCTTTACGTGCAGGACGTTGATGGAGGCAAACCGCGCCCCATCACGCCGGAAGGCATCGATGTCTCCGATATCGGCGGCGGCTTTACCGTCTCTCCTGA
>DASREY010000262.1:0-24995 GCA_035651775.1 Terriglobales bacterium | reverse complement strand
GGCCAGTCGCGCGCCACGGGAGAGCCCTACCTGGTGCATCCGCTGGAAGTAGCCACGGTTCTGGCCGAGCTGAAGCTTGACCCCACCGCCATCGCCGCCGGGCTGCTGCACGATTCCATTGAAGACACGCAAGCCACGATTGAAGACATTGAGCGCGAATTTGGATCGCAGGTGGCGCGCATTGTCGAGGGCGTGACCAAGATCAGCAAAATTGATTTTGCTTCCAAAGAAGAGCGCCAGGCCGAGAACGTACGCAAGATGATTCTGGCCATGGTGGATGACATCCGCGTGGTGCTCATCAAACTGGCCGATCGCCTGCACAACATGCGCACTCTGGGGGCACTGCCTCCCGAGCGCCAGCAGAAGATCGCGCAGGAGACGCTAGAAATCTACGCTCCCATCGCTCATCGCCTGGGCATGGGCAAAATCCGCGGCGAGCTGGAAGACTTGGCTTTTCGTTACACCGATCCCATTGGCTACCAGCGCGTACACGATGTTGTGGAATCACGGCGCAAGAGCGGCGAGCATTTTCTGCAGCAGATCGAGGCCGTGATCCGTGAAAAGCTGAAAGAGAATGGCGTCGAGGCGCGGGTAGAGAGCCGCATCAAGCGTAACTACAGCATTCATCAGAAGCTGCTGCGGCAGCGCATTACCATCGACCAAGTCTACGATTTCCTGGCGATCCGCATTATTACCAAGTCAGTCAAAGACTGTTACACCGCCTTGGGCGCGATTCACGGCCTGTGGCGGCCGGTGGCGGGCAGGATCAAAGATTTCATCGCCATGCCGCGCCCGAATCTTTACCAATCGTTGCATACCACGGTCATTGCGGAAAACGGCACTCCCTTCGAGCTGCAGATTCGCACCGAAGAGATGCACAAGATGTGCGAAGAAGGAATCGCCGCTCACTGGAAGTACAAAGACGGCGCACCGGTCAGCGCCAAGGACGAAGAGCGGCTGGCTTGGCTGCGCCAGGTGGTGGAGTGGCAGCAGGAGGTGCAAGACCCGGGCGAGTTCCTTTCTAATCTCAAGATCGATCTCTATCCGGAAGAGGTTTACACCTTCACGCCGAAGGGTAAAGTTGTTGTTCTGCCGCGCGATGCCACCCCGGTTGATTTCGCCTATGCCATCCACTCCGAAGTTGGGGAGACCTGCACCGGCGCCAAGGTGAATGGGCGCATGGTGCCGCTGCGCACCAAGCTCACCAGCGGAGACATTGTAGAGATTGTCACCGCGCCCAACCACCACCCCAGCCGCGACTGGCTGGGCTTTGTGACCTCAACCCGGGCCAAGCAGAGGATCAAGCACTGGCTCAACCTGCACCAGCGCCAGCGCGCCATCGAAATTGGGCGCAAGCTGGTTGAGCGCGAGGCACGCCGGTTCAAGCTGTCGCTCAAGAGCATCGGTGAAAAAGAATTCCAGCGCGTAGCCTCCGAATATGGCTGCGCCAAGCCTGACGACCTGATGGCCGGCATTGGCTACGGAAAATATGCAGCTCGCAACGTCGTGGGCAAGCTGGTTCCAGCGGGCAAAGAGGCGGAAGCCGAGCCCGACACGGAAAAGGCAGCGGGCGAGAAGGGCGGCTTCGCCAATGTGATGCGCCGCGTTCTGGGAGTGGGACCTGGAACAGGCTCCGGATCGGGAGGGTCTGATTCCACCGCGATCAAAGTCATGGGACATGATGACCTGCTGGTGTATCGTGCGCGCTGTTGCAATCCCATCCGCGGCGAAGAGATTGTTGGTTATGTCACCCGTGGCAAGGGCGTAGCCGTGCACGCCCGGAGCTGCTCGAATCTGAATACGCTGATGTATGATCCCGACCGTCGCATCGCCGTGGAGTGGGGCAAGCCGTCACGCCGTGAAGCCGCCGGCGTTCCCACTTATCCCATCAGCCTCAATATCTTCTGTGACGACCGCTTCGGCATGCTGAAGCAGATTGCCGCCGTTATCAGCGATGACAATACCAATATCCAGAATATGGCCGCGCGCACCGGAAACCTGCAGGCCACCATCGACATCGTGATTGATATCACCGACCTTGCCCACCTGGAGCGCATTATCGCCAACCTACGCAAGATTCCGGGCGTGCGCGACGTGCAGCGCGTGCAAAACGGGTAAAACTGCGCGGCTTCCAGGAGGCAGAATCAGGTCTCCGGTCCACAAAAAATTCGTGTGCGACAGCATTCACTTTATTGCTTGCCGGTTGTGATAAAAAATCTCTATGCCAAATTCACGGGAAGCCATAGCCACAAAAGACGCGCCGCAGGCCATTGGGCCATATTCTCAGGCCATCAAGGCGGCAGGGATGGTGTTTGTCTCAGGACAGGTCGCCATTGATCCGACAACCGGAAACGTGATCAGCGGTGGAATTGCCGAGCAGACCGAACGCGTGCTCAAGAACCTGCAAGCCATTCTGCAAGCTGCAGGCACGGGCTTGGAGAAAGTTGTAAAAACCACGGTGTATCTCAAGAACATGTCGGAGTTCGCCGCCATGAACGAGGTCTACGGAAAATTCTGGAAAGCCGCACCGCCGGCGCGAGCCACTGTGGAGGTGGCGCGGCTTCCTAAAGATGTTCTGGTGGAAATTGACGTGATCGCGCTGGCGTAGCAGAGACACAAAGACCTCGCCAAAGCGAGGCCTGAGCACAACTGAACTTAGCCTTTAACCACTTTGCCGCTGCGCAGGCAACTGGTGCATACGCGCATGCGCTTGGCCGGGGCGGTGCTGCTCTTGAGACGGGCTTTCACCGGGCGCAGGTTGACCTCCCAGCGCCGCTTCGACACGTTGTGGGCGTGGCTGATGTTATTTCCAAACTGCGGACCCTTGCCGCAGACTTCACATACTCTTGCCATGACTGCTGACTCCAGATAGAACAAAACTTGATGCGCAAACCTTTAGATTTTATCGGAGTTGGAGGGGTTTGGGCAAATTGAGCAGCGCTGGCGGCGCGCCGGCTGTCTGTGCGAGCCCGCCCTGACGTGCCGGGGGAAATCGTGCCCACACCTTTCATGTTGCTCATCTGTTGAGCGAAACAGCCATGTTTATTCAGACGTATACTAATGTGCTCGAAGCAGGAGAATGAATCATGGAAACTCTTTACTACTCAAAATTCCAGTCGCCGGTAGGTCTGTTGTACGTAGGTGTTTCTGAGCAGGGTATGGTCTTGCTGGATTTGCATAGCGGTGAGTTTCTGCGCAGACCAAACTTTAATCGCCACGGTCCATCTCGAACTAAAGTCCAATGGATCGAGTCGGAACACAAGACCTCCACATATGTGCGCGAGTTGAAGGAATATTTCTCCGGTAAGAGAAAAGAGTTCTCCCTTTCTCTGGATCTGCGTGGCACAGAATTCCAGAAACGCTGCTGGCGGGCGCTGCTGAAAATTCCCTATGGCAAAACCCGCTCTTATGCCGAGATTGCGCGCGAAGTTGGTTCACCGCGAAGTTTTCGCGCTGTAGGCCAGGCTAATCACCACAACCCTATAGCGATTGTGGTGCCCTGCCATCGTGTGATCACATCTGCCGGCACCCTGGGCGGTTACGGCGGAGGCCTGGATATGAAAGAGAAGCTGCTGCGTCTGGAAGGAGCCATGCCATCCAAAAGTGAGACTTTATTTTCTGGTTAAAAGTCATTGATGAATAAAAAGGGGGCGGCTCATGGCCGCCCCTTTTCTTGTCAGTAACGATCAATCTTCCATTTCAGTGAGGATAAGGCTGACTCTGCTGATTTGGGTTTGAGGGATTCTGATTGGGCGCCGTGGTATCAGGCGGAGTTGTGCCTGACGGGGTGGCGCTGGTTCCCGTGCCGGTTGAGCTATTGTTCGAGCCAGAAACCGTGATGTGGTCCGTCACCTTGCGGTTGTTGGCATAAGATTGCGCGATCCGCTTGGCGGTTTGCCGCTCTTTCTTTGAACCTGCCGTGCCCGAAAGGTCAACAGAATTGTCGCTCACGACCACAACGATAGCGTCATTGGCCAGGGTAGGTTCGTTCTTCAACGCGCCCTGAATCTGGTTTTGCAGTGTGGTGTTGTCAGTGCCGGCGGCATTCACGTCGCTTTGCGGCATTCCGCCGGTCGAGCCGGTTCCGGCCTGGCCTGAACTCTGGCTGGTGCTGCTGCCGGTCTGCTGAGAGGCCGTCCCGGATGAAGTGGAGGAGCTAGGCGGAGTCGTGCCTGCGCTCGAAGAAGACGAAGCGCCGTTCTGAGTATTACCGGCGATGCTTCCCGTCGTGTTCGGAGCCGTGCTGCCGCTCATGCCGGCATCAGAGCTTGAAGTTGAAGAAGTTCCGTTGCTGCTGGCCGAGCTTGAGGAAGGACTTGTCGCGCTGCTGCTGCTGGACGATGTTGAGCTTTCAACCGTCAGCTTGTCTTTTACTTTCTTTACGCCGGGCACGGACTCGACAATCTGCTTGGCTTGTTTGCGATCTTGCTTCGACGATACCTTGCCTTCGAGTGTTGCCACGCCATTGTTCACCGTGACGTTTACGTTTGAGAGAGCGGGGTTGGTCGTCAGTTGCTGCTGAATCTTGGTGGTCAGGGTCTGGTCGTCTACTGCAGCCGTGCTCCGATCGGATTGAGGCATAGAGGATTGATCGGCTGTGCCTTTCTGCGTATCAGAAGAGGGACTGTTACTGGATGGCGAGGTACTCTGCGATGCATCAGGAGACTTTGTAGTGGCGCCGCCCTGCGGCTGGTTTGACGGTGAGTTGCTGGAGGGATAAGAGCCTGTCTGTGAGACAGCATAGGCTGTTATCAACGCCAGTGCCAGGACTGTTGTGTAAAAGTAATTTTTCATGAGGGTTCTCCAATTAGAATTGCATTCCTTTATTCGTTCCGCACCTATGCGGAAAGGCGTAAGATTCCACTCAGACGAAGGGCGCGCAAAATTGAGAAAACAAAAAGGTAACGACCTCAAGAAGGCTGCAAATAAAGGGCCAGAAGGTGAGTTCCAGGATTTTTTAGGATATATAAGTTATTGAATCAGCAACCCTTACGGAAGGCATATCCAGAGTTACTGCCGTTTTCAGCGAGCAGGCGCAGGTAATTCCAAAAATGTGAACCTGGCTTCCCAGCATTGGCCGTGCATGCATCCTCTTTCGCCCGGCAGATGGGAGCTGAATCTGAAGTGAATTAGTTAGCCGAATCTAAAGTAAAATTAACCTGAAGATGCACGTGCATGCCGTAGCTCCGCAGGCCAGCAACCGCCAGGGCACGGTGCGCATTTTGCGCGTTTCCTTGTTCCTGACTTTTCTCTACATAGTGACGACGGCAATTGCGGGCGTGCGCGGTAACAGCCTCGCTCTGATTTCCGAAGCCGGGCACAATGTCTCTGATTTTCTGGCGCTGCTCCTCTCCCTGTTTGCGGTGTATTTGCAAACCCGCCCGCCCAGTTCAACCAAGACATTCGGATATCAGCGGGCCGGCGTCCTGGCCGCCTTCGTCAATGCCATCTTCCTGGTAGCGCTCTCGTTTTATATTTTCTATGAAGCCGCCGGGCGTCTGTTGCATCCGATGCCGGTGCATTCTGGGTTGATGATGGCTACGGCCGCCGCCGGCGTGCTCATGAATGGCGTCATTGCGCTGCTGCTTTTTCGCAGCGGCAGAGATGTCAATATTCGCAGCGCCTTTCTGCATATGCTGGGTGACACGCTCTCAACCTCGGCCGTGATTGCCGGCGGCTGGGGAATTATGTTCACCGGCAGATATTGGATCGACCCCGCACTCTCGTTCGGTATAGGCGCGCTGATCCTGTGGTCGTCCATGGGCATCATTCGCGAGACCCTGCACATTCTGCTGGAAGGAACCCCGCGTGGTATGCAACTGGAGCGCGTGACTGAGGCCATTCGGGGTATCAACGGCGTCCTCGACGTGCATGACTTGCACATCTGGAGCCTGGGATCAGAAACTCATGCATTGTCATGCCATATCCGCATTGCAGATATCCCGGTTTCGGCCAGTGATCTGATTCTCCACGAGGTCAATGATCGGCTGCGTGATCTGTTTCACATCTATCACACCACCATTCAGCTCGAGAACATAGTGTGCGAAGTGGCCCACGGTTGCGTAATCTCGGTGACCGAACCCAATTTGGGTCATCGGCATTCTCATTAAGCCGTTGAAATGCGTTGGGCTTCGTCCATGCGGGGAATCACTCAGTGAATCAATTCTTCCGCCCATGTTGCCGCGCAAAAATCTCGGCGGCGCTTGCCAGCGTGTCAATCTCTTCGGGTAACTTGTCATTCCGGATGCGCAGGATACGCGGGAAGCGCAAGGCAAAGCCGCTCTCGTGCCGGTCAGACTTCATCATGTTGTTGAACGCAACTTCGAGGACGATTTTTGGTTCTACCTGCCGGCGGAAGCCCTCGTCCACAGTTGTGTGCTCCAGGAACCAGCGCGTCAGTTCGGCGATTTCAACATCGGTCAGGCCTGAATATGCCTTGCCGATGTTCAGCAATTTGTTTCCGTCCTGTTCATCGCGGATTGCGAAGGTATAATCGCTGAGCACGCCGGCGCGCTTACCGTGTCCATACTCGGCGGCGGTGACCACCACATCGAGCGTTGCCAGTTCGCGCTTCAGCTTGAGCCAGGCCCGCCCACGGCGTCCGGGAGTGTAAGGCGACTGCAGGTCTTTGAGCATCAGACCTTCGTTGCCGCGTTCGCGAGCCTGCAGGAAAAGCTCTTCCAATTGCCCAGGTGATGCCGCCTGCACAAACGGCGCCCGTATAATCTCAGTCTTGTGGTTTTTGTCAGTGACGGTGGGCTCAAAGGCCAGCTTGCCCTGCGGATCGATGGTCGCCAGTGGCTCGTAATTCCGCGCCAGCGCCAGCCGCGAGGTCAGCAGGTCGTAGCGCTCGCGCAAAGGCCGATCGATCAACAGCTCGCCTTCACAATGAAGGATGTCGAAGACCAGGTAAGCGACCGGCACGCTGGTGAGCAGAGCGTCAGCCACCTTCTTCCTTCCCAGCCGCTTTTGCAATTCAGAGAAGGGCATGGCGCGGCCGGCGGAATCGCTCAGCGGCTCCCAGGCAACGATCTCGCCATCGAGGACCAATTCGCCCTGCAGCGAGGCAAGAGGTTGTACCAATTCGGGAAAACTCTCTGTGATGTCATCACGGGTGCGAGAGAAGATGCGCACCATACGGTGTGCGTCTTTGTTGCCGATATGCGCCTGGGCGCGAATGCCGTCATATTTATCCTCAACCGAGAACCGCACATCGTTCCCATAAGCCTCAAATGCCTCTTCCGGAGACTCCACCGGGCTGGCCAACATGAAGCCGATAGGATGAAAGAGCCGCATGCGAGCCTCTTCCAATTTGTGCGCGGCGGCCAGCCGCAGGGTCTCGCCGATGTCGCCCAGCATCATGTTGGCGCGCTGCACATCTTTCACCGGTACAGCAAAAGCTTTCGCAATCGCCTCTTCCACCAGACTCTCCTTCAAACCAATGCGCAGGTCGCCGAGGATTATCTTGATGATGTATTTAGCTTCCCCGGCAGAGGCCCGCGCCAGCAGCGGGCGAAGAATTTGGGACTTCGCAGCCGGGCCCCGGGCAGCGGCCATCCTGCGAAATGATTCTGCCAATTCGGTCACCGTGATCTCTGGAGCAGACGGTTTGCTTTTGCGCGGACTGAAGATCTCTTCCACGGCGTCCCCCAGGTCGCCATGACGCCGGTAGACGTCGCTCAGTTCGTTGTCCCTCACCCCGGCGATTTCCGCTGCCAACCGCCAAAGTAGCGACCCTCCCACTTGTAATGTCGTCTCCTCGTAAGCAGGGAAAGGCCTGCCTGAAAAGAAGATGGCCGCCAGCGCAGCTTCGGGCACAGGCTTTGCGCTGAGGTACTCGGCCAACAGAGAAATCTTTTCTGTTTTCTTGCTGGTCCAGGCGATGGAATCCGCGGTTTGAGAGAATGACTGCATGCATCACTTTTTCTGAGCAGCGATCGCCCGGCTGGTCAACTCCGCCACAAACCCGGTCTTTGCATCGTTGTATGCGGACCGGTTGTCTCTGTACCGCTCAGCGAGCGCCCTCTTCAGGTCGCCGTAAATTTTGGCGTCCTCGGGGTGAGCGCGGAGGTAATCTCTGAACGCCACATGTCTGTGAAACTCGGCGCTGCATGGCAGACAGACATAGAGGTGATGCGGAGTATCGTTGGCGGGCGCAGAGAAAGCCTCACGCTCAGGAATGCCCAGGTCACCCTGATGGATATAGCCCAAGGTCGCGAGGCGCTCGATGGCTGCGGAAAGCATGGTTTCTGATGCCAGGAGCACATCAATATCGATGATAGGCTTTGCCGCCAGATCGGGAACTGCGGTGCTACCCACGTGTTCAATGGCCGCCGCTATGTCACCGAGTGCATGGGCGATTCGTTTGCGAAGGGACTGAAACACTCCCGGCCAATTGGGGTCGTAGTCCAAAACGATAATGGGATTCGCCATAGCCGAATCAAGTATATCGACCGAGTACCGAGTACGAGGTACTGCTTTCATGCGATAATACAGGCCGGGGACAGGCCATAAATCACTGTGTCATCTTACCGCCTGGTCTCATCTAATCCTTGTATATGCTGAAATATCTATCCACTCTTGTGCGTTTTTTTATGACGCTCCAGCTTCTCCCCGCGCTTGAAAGCGGGGAAGAAACCCTGGTTGGCGGTCAGGCAGTAATGGAAGGCGTAATGATGCGCACGCCCCATGCCTGGGGAATTGCCGTGCGCAACCCTTCTGGTGAAGTTGTCGTGCACCGCGAGCCGCTTGATCGCCTTTCCGAGAAGCACAAGTGGGTGGGCTGGCCGCTGATTCGCGGAATCGCTACTTTGGGACAGGCCATGAGCCTGGGCTTCCGAGCCCTGAAATTTTCCGCCAATGTGGCGCTCGAAGAGGAAGAACTGGAAGTCGGTGGCTGGGTAGCTGCGCTGAACGCCCTGTTTTCCGTGGCATTTTTTCTCTTCACGTATAAGTTCATCCCCTTACTGGCGGCTACCGAGCTCAAGCGGCACGTTTCTATTTTTTCGGGCCAAATCGCTTTTAATCTGGCAGATGGCGCGATTCGACTGGCCATCTTCCTGCTTTTTATTTGGGGAATTTCCCGGTTCAGAGACATCCACCGCGTCTTTGAATATCATGGATCGGAACACAAGACTGTGTTCGCTTTCGAAGATAGCAAAGACTTGACCGCGGAAAGCGTGCAGCAGTATTCCACTTATCACCCGCGCTGTGGAACCAGTTTCTTGATGACGGTGATGCTGATATCGATTCCCATTTATATGCTGGTTCCGGTAACTACCTTATGGGCTCGCATGGCAGTACGCGTTGCCCTGTTGCCATTTATTCTTGCGCTTTCTTACGAGATGATCCGTTTTGCCGGCAAGCTGCAGCGCCGCGCTGCAGGTGGCGGCTTGCGCCACGCCGGCTCCGCCCTCTTTCTGCTGCTGACGCGGCCCGGCATGTGGCTGCAGCGCATCACCACGCAACCCCCGGCCGATGCCCAGGTAGAATGCGCCATCCGCGCATTGAACGAAGCCATGGAGCTGGAAAAAACCCGCGGCGGAGAGCTCGTCATAGCTTAGAAGCAGTTCTCGGTTCCCGGTTCTCAGTTCTCAGAGATACTGAAGACCGGTGGCCGAGTTTTGCTGAGAACTGAGAACCGACAACTGAGAACTGCTTCCCATGTTTGAACGTTTAGAACAAATCGAGGCCCGCTACGATGAGCTTACGCAGGCGCTGGCGTCGCCAGAGACCATCAATGACTCGGCGAAGTACCAGAAGACCGCCAAGGCGCACAGCGAGCTTGTGCCCGTGGTTGAAAAGTTCCGCGAGTTCAAGGATCTGAAGCGCGGCATCGATGAGAGCAAGGCCATGGTTGCCGGCGAGGATGACCCTGAGATGCGCACTTACGCGCAGGAAGAGCTGGCCAACCTTGAGCAGCGTTTGACCCGGGTGGAAGAAGAGTTGAAGTTCCTGCTGATCCCCAAAGATCCCAACGACGAAAAGAATATCGTGCTTGAAATTCGCG
The DNA here is from genome assembly GCA_035651775.1 of Terriglobales bacterium. Taxonomy (GTDB): domain Bacteria; phylum Acidobacteriota; class Terriglobia; order Terriglobales; family Acidobacteriaceae; genus QIAW01. Next base: position 14,986 of record DASREY010000262.1, on the reverse strand, counting down.
CCGGCACCGGCGGAGACGAAGCCACCCTCTTTGCCGCCGAGGTCTTCCGCATGTATACGCGCTTTGCCGAGGGCAAGCGCTGGAAGGTGGAAGTGCTCTCGACTTCAGAATCCGGCGTGGGCGGGCTGAAAGAAGTGATTGCTCTTATCGAGGGCCAGCGTGTCTATTCGCAGTTGAAATATGAGAGCGGCGTGCACCGCGTGCAGCGCGTTCCGCAAACGGAGCAGCAAGGCCGGGTGCATACTTCGGCGATTACGGTAGCCGTGCTGCCCGAAGCCGAAGAAGTTGATATCAAGATTGAAGCCAAAGACCTGCGCATTGATACCTTCTGCTCCTCAGGCCCGGGCGGCCAGTCGGTCAATACAACGTATTCCGCCGTCCGCATCACGCACATACCCACCAACACCGTCGTGAGCTGCCAGGACGAAAAATCGCAGATCAAGAACCGCGAAAAAGGCATGCGCGTGCTGCGCGCCCGGCTGTATGAGATGGAACAGGAAAAGCAGGCAGCGGCGCTGGCCAAAGAGCGCCGGGCAATGGTAGGAAGCGGCGACCGCAGCGAAAAAATCCGCACTTACAACTTTCCCCAGAACCGGGTGACCGACCACCGCATCGGCATGACCATGCATCAGTTGACCGACGTGATGGATGGCAAGCTGCAACCCTTCATCGACGCCCTGACCACGCACTACCAGACAGAAAAACTCAAAGGCAGCGAAAACGGCGCCAGCGCAGCTGATTGATTTACGATTGACGAAGTAAGAAGTTAGAAGTAATCGTAAATCGCAATTTCTACTTCGTACTTCCTTACTTCCAACTTCAGACTTCTTCCGACTTCCCGATGCTCTTAAAAGCAGCTATCAACTTCGCCATCGACCATCTCACGGCAAGCAGCGTAGGCTCTCCCCGCCTGAATGCCGAAACCCTGATGATGTTTACTCTTGGCTGCGACCGGGCCTATCTGTATGCGCATCCCGAACGTGAATTAAACGCCGATGAAGAGCGTCGCTTTCGCGGATACATCGCCGAGCGCGCTACCGGCAAGCCGGCGCAATACATCACCGGGCACCAGGAGTTCTGGGGGCTCGACCTGCTGGTTTCGCCGGCCGTGCTCATTCCGCGCCCGGAAACCGAGCACGTTATCGAAACCGTTCTGGAACTCGCGGCGGGACAACAGAATTTCAAAATTGTCGACGTAGGCACGGGTTCAGGCTGTATCGCCATCGCATTAGCCAGCGAGTTTGCCTCCGCAGAAATTCACGCCACAGATATTTCTGCCGAAGCTCTGGAGATAGCCCGCGCCAATGCCGCCCGCCTGGGATTTACGGAACAAATCCACTTTCATCATGCTGACTTGCTGCAGCGTTTGCCGGCAGAGCAATTCGATTTTGTGGTTTCCAATCCTCCGTATGTAAGCGAGGCCGAGCCGGAAAAGACCCAGCGCGAGGTCCGCGAATTCGAGCCCAAAGTAGCAGTCTTTGGCGGCCCGACCGGCATGGAGATTTATCAGCGCCTGATTCCGCAAGCCCATGAAGCGCTGCGCGATGGTGGCTGGTTGATCACGGAAATTGGATACTCCATCGAAGAGCCCGTCCGCCGGTTGTTGCAAGCGTGGAGCGAGGTTCGTACCGTCAATGATCTGCAGGGAATCCCGCGTGTGATCGCCGCAAGAAAATAGTTTCTTATTGCAGTTTCCATAAGTGGGGGTTGTCAGAGCACAGATTTGTCCCTGCCGTAACGTGAGTTAGGTAACATTTAAAAAACTTAGTTTCACACAGGCTCTTCAGCCCCTGAGGCGACTTCCTGCCCGAACTGTAAGCATTTTGATAAAAAAACAACTTTTGCGTCAGAACACGTCCATTCAAGCGGCGGGGCGCTTGTAGGCCAAAGACTGCGGCTCCGCCTGGGGTACGAAATCAAAGGAACGCTTTTTGCTGACCAACAGGTTGTATTTGCAGATGTACCAGAGCGCGGCCAATCCATCGCGCGCGCCTATCTTCTTGCCCTCTTCATAGGTTCGCCCGTAGTAGCTGATAGGGACTTCGTACACCGGGCACTTCAATTTAGCAATCTTGGCGGTCACCTCGATCTCGAATCCGAAGCCTTGGGAATTGATCTTCATACTTCGAATGATGTCGCCGCGAAATGCCTTGTAGCAGGTCTCTACATCGCTCATGTTGAGATTGGTGAACAGGTTCGACAGGAAGGTCAGCACCCGGTTGCCAATGTAATGGTAGAAGTAAACCACACGCGCCGCGCGCCGGACCATGAATCGCGAACCGTATACCACGTCGGCCTTCTTTTGCAAGATGGGGGCGATGACCTCTGCGATCTCATCCGGATCATATTCCAGGTCAGCATCCTGAACGATTACGATGTCGCCGATTGTCATCTTGAAGCCGGTTTGCAGCGCCGCAGTTTTGCCGCGGTTGCGCTGGTGGCGCACCGAACGCAGTTGCGAGTACCTGGCCTGCAGACGGCTGATGACCTCAGGTGTCCTGTCCGAAGAGCCGTCATCTACTACGATCACCTCAAGCAGGTGAGGGATTCGAAGCACTCGCTCTACCACATTTTGCAGCGTGCGCTCCTCGTTATATGCTGGGATAACAACAGACAACGGCGACCCCATCACTGTTTTGTACCTCCTTGTGATTTTTTGCCCTGTTTCGGCAGGAACTCTGCCTGGTGAAACAGGAGTACAGGAATAGTTGAGGTACTAGATTCGCTCGCTCTAAACCGAGTTGCCGCACAACGTATGTAGGAACAAATTCGCTATGCGATGGAATTTCGCAGGATGGACTGTACGTGAGTAGAACGTCGCAGGCCAGAGTAATTCTTTAGTGCTAGATCAGAGCTGGTTTCTATTTACATCCTCGAAGGTGTGCTTTTTAGAATCTACTTCACCATTTCTGGAAAGTTGTCATCCCGAGTTCCCGGGCGAGGACTCGGATGGAGCTCTCACATTATGAAGCCCGTGCTCGCGTTTCCGATGAGCTGCTCTCCGGCATGAGCTTCGGCGCAGAAGACAGGCACCCGCTGCCAATGCGGCCGGCCACCACGTTCCAACCCCAGAAAATTCCGGACGCGGCAAAGCCCACCAGCACGGGCTCGAGCGGCATGCGAAACCGTGTGCTTCCCCAGGCTGCCGCCGCCAATGCGGTGAAGTACAAAATAGTCAGAAGAATTGGGGCCGCAGAATACAGGCGGCACCGTTCTGTAAGAACACCTGCGACGCCGATCATGCCGAACAACATGACGGGAAAGAACACGGCCGTAAGCAGCAGGTTCAGCCCCCGTCCGTTTTCATCCCGCACCAGCCGAGTGTAGGGGACCCAGGTGCGAGCCACGCGCAGCACTGCGACTTTTGCCAACTTTGCCGGGGGAATCTCTCTGAGCTTCGCTAGCGCCAGTTCACGTGTCTGGCGATTGCGAGCGATTTCGTCGGGCATGTGCTGCAACCTATCGTACTCAGGTGAAAGCGAGGCCGGGTTCTCCCAATCACCCCGCCCATCGGCTGCAGCCAGCGCCGTGCCCAGCAGCGTGGTTCCATCGTTGGTCGAACTTACAACCGGCGCGCCCAACGCCCTTTCATTTCTGAGAGCCCACGGTACTATGCAGATGAGCGCGGCAGCGCACAGCACAAGCGCAGCCTTCAGTTTTTTCCTGCGCCAGAAAAATATCTCCCCCGCACACAGCAGCAGCGGGAACACAAGAAATCCAGAGCGCGTCAGTGCGGCCGCACCCAACAGCAAGCCCGCGCCCGCGCTGGCGAGCATCGGATAGGTAAATCCCTCGCGCCGGGCATGCAGCCATAATGCCATCCCACCGCATAACAAAACCGCGAACAAGGCCTCAGCATATACCTGGCCTGCGCCGAAAAAATAGAATGCTGGATCAAACGCGCACAGATAGGCCGAAAGCACGGCCGCCTCCCGGTCCAACAGCGCTCCTGTAATCAGGAATGCAAGCAGCGGAAGCAGAGCCAGCAAACAGGCGTTTGCCATGAGCGCCGTGTTGACGCTCTCACCGAATGTCCGAAAGAACGGAGCCAGATAAATGGAATACAGGGGCTGGCGAATCGCGGTGGGATGAATGGAATCCAGGCTGTAACCGTGGCCTTCGACTATATTTTTGGCGGCGCTTATATAGTCGGCTTCGTCATCGATCGCTCCACGACCGGCAACGCCGGGAATCTGGACCTGCAGCCGCCTTCCAGCCTCCGACGTTGGATACATTGGCTCAAGATAAGCAATGTAGAGCAGCGCCAGCCCCAGACAGAGAACCATGGCGAGCAGCACATGAAAGCGGGCCTTCATAAGACTCCTTGAAGCTTTGTTTGGCTGTGGTGAGGCGCCGGAACGCGGCTGTATAAAATACTTGGGCTGTTCCTGAGTCGCCGTTATATGCCGCGACAACAACCACCACCAGCGAACCCATATAATATTCTGTACCTCTGCTGATAATCTTGCCGGTTATGGCAGCGTTCGCCTTACGGTAAGCAAGGCAGTGGCTTGTCGCTACTAGATTCGCCGGCCCGGAACAGAGTTGCACCGGGTAACGGAGTCGAGGGAAGTCGGGAACCACTTTATTAAGATTGAACTACTTTTCCGATTGCAGCACCCGCACCTTCCAGCGGTCTTCTGCCACGGTCATCAGGACCACATAGTGCAGCGTAGTTTGCTCGGAGTGGATTACTGTGCCGCCATCCATGACCTGGATCTCAACCTGAGCGGTGTCGTGCAGTTCCATGGCGGAGCCTTCCGGGGAATAGAACACGGCTTCGAGATTATGGGCGCGGTCGATCATCTGGGTATGCAGGCCGGTCTTTAATTGCTCGCGAACGCGGGCAGCGAATTGGTCGTGGGCGATGCCGATAAAGGCGGAATCTAGGGCTCCGGCGTCGTTGTTCACCAGGGCGTCGGTCAAGGCGCTCCAGGCCGCCGTGTAATCGCGGACGATGGCTTTTTGCGTTGTGTCTTCCACTTGCCGCGGCACGGCATGGCTGGTGGAGAGTTGAACGCCGGGAGGGGTGTTATCCGCCAGCACAGGCAAAACGAAAGGCGCGAAGCTGGCGGCAACAATCCAGAGCGTGCGGGCGCAGGGAAGAATAATCGTGTTCTTCAAATTAATTTTGTGAAAAGCGCCAAAAAATGCAGGAGCTAACGACTGCTGCAACATTATCTTCCTCCTCCAGTCGCGCCGTTCCCGATGTGGACCTCATTCCCCAGCACCACGCCCGTGGCCGCGGAGATGGTCGCATTTTCAGAGAGCGGCAGTTCGGCGCGGGCGACGTCGCGTTTCACGCGCGCGTCCATGGTGCTGCGGCCGCGGTTGTCGATTTCAGTAAAGGTGACAATGGTTCCATCGGGGACGGCATTCCCCGAACAATCACGGATGGGGTCGGTTTCCACCAGGATGGCTTTGCCGGTATTCTGCGCCTTCATGTGCAGGTCGCAGGCATCGGCGGCAACCTGCTGCACCACACGGCGGACGGAAACATCGGTCGAGGGCAGGCTGGCCACGAACTGGGCGGCGCCTTGTGAGCGTCCGGAGTTCATCTGCGTCCAGGCGATGCCGTCTTTGGCAGGGACTGTGCGCGTAGTCGGCGCGCTTTGCTCGAGAGATAGCGAGAAGTTTACCGGGGCCGGCGCCGTCACCAGGTTTTTGTAATCGTCAAAGACGAAAGCCACCCCGCTGATGGCGTTCTGTTGCGCTACAGGCACGCGCGAGGGGCGGGCCAGAAAATTCAGCGCCGCAGGCTTGTCAGGCGCGACAAAAAAAGCCTTGCTGTTCTTTTCTCCGCCCGAGCGCAGAACGGCAATGTAACGTCCGGCGGTGCGGGTTTCTTCGGAAGCGACCTTGATTTCATCTCCAAGATGGATGGTGCGCTTGCTCACGCCGCCTGGACCTATAAGATAGAACGTCGCATCACCAGAGCCGGAAGTGGGAATTGTGAATCCCTGGCCGGCGAAGAGCTGATCGGGAATCTTCAGGTCCGCCGTTTGCGCATGCGCCACGTAAGCGGCAAACCAGCATACGGCAAGGGTCAGAAGGATGTAGCAAACTTTGCGCATGGCTATTGCTGCCTGTCGAGAGTGTAGTTGTTGACCGTGACGCGATAGCTCTGGACGTTGCCGGCCAGGTCGTCGCGCACATCAACAGCGAACGGCACCGGGGTTTGCGGCACAAGCGCCTGCTCGGCATAACCATCCGAAACCCAGACCACCCGACCGGAGTTGTCGTAATAGGTGGCCAGCACGTGCGGGATGTTCACCGTCTGGCCGCTCTCGTTGAGCAGCTCGCCTTTCAGGACATGATGGCCGCGCGCGTCGGTCTCAATGCGCTGGTGCTGCACCGCAATCACCGGATCGGCCGAGGCCGGCACCAGCAGCGCGTTGGGCTGCATGCGCACGCTTTTCACATCAGCGAGTTTCACGTTGGGAAAATCAATCCGAAACGGTGAAACCTCTTTAGGCAGCAAGGTGTGCGAGATCTTGTCGAAGCTGCTCTCTTCGCCCAGGCTGCCGCCATCTTTGCCCAGCAAGGTTGCGCTCACCGAGACAAAGCCTGGAACGGTATCTTCGTTCTCAATCTCACCTAGAACCATAACGCCGCCCTCGTGCTCAATCGCGTTCATGGAAATGATGCGCACGTGCGGCGCTTCTACATTTTGCGCCCCCCAGTCTTCATCGTTGCCGCGATGCACGATGTCCCAGCGCAGGTAATTGACCGGAATCACCTGCGGCGGCAGGTTGGGCTGCTTCTGCTGCGGCCAAACCACCTTCCATCCGCCGTTCTCGTCTTTGACCACCTGCAGGTCGCGGCTTTCATATAATGCGCCCACGGCGGAAGACCATTCCAAATCAGCGCGCACGGTAGCCTCGTTGTCGCTCTCTTTCAGGGTTTTGGTGCTCACGTCCTGCAGGCTGGAATAAGTTCGCAGGCTGCCGTCGCTGCCGTTCAAGTCGCGGTAGAAGGCGTTTTCATCGACGTTGCTGATTGGCGCTACATACGTGAAGGCGCTCTTCCAGTCGCGGCTTTTCACTCTTTCGAAGAGCGAGCGTACGGCCTGGTCGGGCGACTTGGCCGAGGTCAGGTTGCTGGGACTGATGGTGGCAAAGGCCACCAGGACGACAGCGAGAATGATCAGGATCACAGAGATTGTGCGGCTCATCAGTTGGCCTCCCGCAAAGCGGTTTCAGGTTCAGCAGGTGACGGAAATTCCACCGTTTCGGCCAGCCGGCGGCGATCTGGAAGCAGGATCACCAGCAGCAGAGCGAGCAGGCTGCTGGCCACGGGCAGCGTTCCCCACTCCAGCCCCTGCCAGGCAGGAGGAACCATCGCCGATTCGAGGGGATGCGCCGGGGGCACATCTTCCTTGCTCCACAAAGTTATGATCCCGTTATCGTAGGTTTCCACCTGCCGCCATCCGGCAAAAGCCAGCAGCGGCTCGTAAAATCGGTCGCGCACGAAGACGTATTTCAACCCATACTGGTTGGCATGCTTGAGCACGGCGCGTAACGATTCCATGCCGGCCGCCCCATAATATTTGGAGTTGTAGAGCTGGCCCGAACCGTAAGCGGTCAGCTCCGGCAGAAGGCGGGCGGAGTTGTAGTCACCATCAATACTGTTCGCCCTGGATTCAGCCGCAACTTTAGAGAAGTTGTAACCGAAGCCCAGGGTAAGGTAGCGGAACTTGGTGTGCTCGTCGCGGTTCAGGAAGTTGATGACCTCATCCACCTTGAAGGGCGAGCCGTTGATGGGCCGGAAGACAGTCCATGCTACCGACAGGGAAAACGTGGCCACGGCTGCGATCCATAACGGCACCGCGGCCTTCATCCTGTAGCGCGCCACCAAATCGTCTGCCAGTGCTGCGACAATCGGCAGCGCCATCAGTGTGGCCCAGAAGGTGAAGCGCTCGAAGGTCAACACCTGATAGGCGCGTCCCAGGAGCACTCTGGCCACCGGCGTTGTACCGCCTAGTCCAATTAACGTTGTTACATACCAGGCCACGAACAACGGCAGCAGCCGGCGTTCGCTTCCGCCGCGAAGAAAGATCCAGGGCAAAGCCAGAATCAGCGCGCCCATAGGGACAACCCAAAAATTGATTCCACTGATGGGGTTCAGAATATAGTTATCGCGGCTGCCATGCGGAATGGGCATCTGGGTAATGGGATTTTCCCGCAAGGCCAGCCAGTAGGGCGCGAGCACCACCAGAATCAGAATGCCTGCGAGCATGGCAAATACTGCCGCGCGCGCTATCACCCCAGGCAAAGAGGCTTCTTCCGCGTCTTCCGTCTTCCGGTCGAGAACTCCCAGCCATAGCACGGGCAGAAAGAAAAGCACTGTGCCAAACAACAAAGTCACGTGGTGGGCAGCGGCAGCGGCCACCGCGAGGGCCACACCTTTCAGAAATGCGGAGAAGCTGGCATTACGAAGCCAGCGATAAAAATACGGCACTGCATTCAAGATCAGAGCGGCGGAGAACGTAGTTGGCAACTGGCCCGACTGGTAGACCAACATGGCCAGCGATCCCAAAAATATCGCGCCTACGGCGGCATAGCTGGCGGCGCGCTCGCTCACCCAGAGGCGCGCAAAGCGATTGACGCCGATCACCAGCAGCACAATTCCAATCAGTTGTACCAGCATGTAAGAGAAGGTCAGACCAATCATGTGCGAGAACAGGGCAATCCATTGGTGGACCAGCGGCGGATAGGTGGTCTGGGAAAAACCCGCATACCACTTTTCATTCCAGGGATTAAACCAATGCTGGGCATAGTGTGAAGCAAAAAAAATGTGGGTGTTGGCGTCATAGGAGCCCAGCGGCAATTGCATCAGCAGCAATGGGCCGTGGACGGCAAGCGCAAGAAGAACGATCCAGCTCAGCGGAAGAACGCCGCTGGGGCGGGGAGACGGGGAACTGAGGCTCAAGGTAATCCTCCAATTAATCCAGCAGGTGTTTTGATTCCTGACGAGGGCTGCAGGTTTGCTTCCAAAAATCAGTTCTGTACGTTCATAAACAGTTAACTTTCAGAGTGGGCACCACGCGCGCAACAGATTGCATCTGAATGCTCTATCTGGGGCAGAGCTGCTGCCCCGCCTGATTCGCGGCGGGTATTTCCCCTTCAGAAAGGAGTGTTGCCGATTGGAACCCAACGTGCGAGTGCTTCTGCGTTCGCATAGACCAAGTCTGGCATGTTCCTCACGATGAGTAGTCCCACGATTACAGTTGTTCCAAAGAGATTTTTTCTTTTGTTGTTAGCCGGAGTTGTTGCGACCGGAGCTGTCCCTGCTCTGAGAGCGCAGACATTTGAGCTCGGCAATCAACCGGCGCAATCCAGTCCCAATGCGCCCGGGCAGGCACGCAAGGGGAAGAGCAAATCTTCATCCTCTGCAGCACAATCTTCTTCCGAAGGAATCGGTTGGGGAAACAGCATTGAGCTGGGACGTGTTGCCCGCGCCGCCGAACAGGCTCTACACAAGGGCAACTACGCGGCCGCGGAGAACTATGCGGAACGCGCGGTGCAATCGGCGCCGCAAAATGCCAAGCTGTGGTTTCTGCTTGGGTATACCTCACGGCTGGCGGGAAAATATCAGACATCCATCGACGCCTATTTCAACGGACTCAAGATTACGCCGGGGTCCGCCGACGGCATGTCAGGTCTGGCCCAGACCTATGCCAAAGCAGGCAAGACCGCCGAAGCCAAAGAATTACTCAATGAGGTGATCAACGCGCATCCGGACCGCATGGATGACCTACTGATGCTGGGCGAGATTTATATTCGCGGCAATGACATCCAGCATGGTTTGGAGCTGCTGCAGCGAGGCGAAGCCAAGAAGCCTTCAGCCCACACCGAACTGCTGATCGCTACCGCTTATATGCGGCTGAAAGATCTGCCGCGGGCCAAAGAGATGTTAGACCGGGCACGCAAGCGCGATCCAAAGAATATCGAAATCTTTCGCGCGGTCGCCAACTTCCAACGTGAAGACCACGACTACGCCGGCTCGATTGGCACCCTCAAGAGCGCGCCGCGCATGACGCCTGAGATCCTCGGCGACCTGGGTTACAGCTACGAGCTTGCCGGCGACAATAAAGAAGCCGCGGCCTACTATGCCCGCGCCGCCAACGCCGAACGCGGGAACATCAACATGCAGTTGAATGCCGCGCAAATGCAGATTGCGCTGGCCGATTTCGATCAAGCTAATATCTTCCTGCAGCGCGCTGCCGCTCTCGACGAAAATCACTACCGGCTGCACGCTCTGCGCGCCAGTGAAGCGCGGCTGCAAAACCGGACGCAAGACGCCATCCGCGACTACAACTTCGCGCTGGCGCATCTCCCCCAGGGCACGCCGCCCGAAGGCGAGCTTTTCCCTGTGCTCCTGCGCCTGAACCTGGCCGAGCTATATAAGGATGCGGGCGAGGAGGCCAGCGCCAAGCAGCAGATCGCCATCGCTGAAAATGCCATGAAGAGCATTCATGCCGAAGGCCCGGCCCAGGCTGAATTCCTGCGGGTGCGGGCTTCGCTGGAAGCCGCCTTTGGAGATACGGCCAATGCCGAGGCCGACCTGAAGCAGGCAATGAGCATTGATCCCAACAACATCAATGTTCCGCTGGAATATGCGACGCTGCTATGGAAAACCGATCGCAAAGATGAAGCCCGCAAGATGTATCTCGGTGTCCTAAGCAAAGAGCCGCGAAACCGCTACGCCCTGGAAGGCATGGGATACTTGGCGCGCGATGCCGGCGACAACAAGTCAGCGGAACAATACTTCGACCAATTGGCGGCAGCCTATCCTAATGATTATGTCGCCTATCTTGCTTTGGGCGATTTGTTCACCGCTACCGGCGACTTCGATAAAGCCAATGCGGCTTACGAGAACGCCTACAAGCACGCTCCACAGAATGCGGTGGTTGTAGCCAACGCCACCAATGCAGCCATCGAGGCGCGCAAGTTTACCCTGGCCGGGGTTTGGGTGCAACGCGCAACCGGAGCGATGAACGACGATCCGCGCATGATGCGGGAGCGTGAGCGCTATTTATTCCATATCGGGAAGTACCAGGAGTCGGCGCGGCTTGGTTACCAGGTGCTGCAGAAGCTGCCCAAAGACCGCAATGCCTCCGTGTATCTGGGCTATGCACTGTACGATCTGGGCCGCTACGATGACGTGCTGGCCCTGACAACACACTACGAAAACATCCTGCCCAAAGAGCCGAATTTCCCATTGTTGACCGGGCACGTGCACAAGCAGTCGCAACTGCTGGACCAGGCGGCTGACGATTACACCCGCGCCATTGAACGCGATCCTAAGATGGTGGAAGCCTACGTCAATCGCGGTTATGTGGAAAACGATCTGCAACAGGCGCAGCAGGCGGTGGGTGATTTCCATCAGGCGCTGCAATTGAATCCCAATAACGGAATTGCCCTGCTGGGGCTTTCTTTTGCCGACCTGCAACTGCGGCGGGGAAAAGACGCGCTTGAACAGGCCAACGCGGCCCAGAAGCTGATGGGCGAGTCGGGCGCAATACATCTGGCGCGTGCGACTGCTTACCGGCAAATGCGATCTCTGGTCAATGCCGAGAAAGAATACCGTGCCGCGGTGAAGTATGCACCCGATGACGAGAGCCTGCATCTGGCCCTGGCCGACACGTTGTATCACATGCGCCACTACACACAGGCCATTGCGGTCTTGAATGACATGATGCGGCTCGACCTCGAAGACCGCTCCCATGTTTATGCCGAGATGGCGCACAACTATGCGTACCTTCGCAGGCGCGATGAAACCATGCGCTACGTCAAAGCCGCCGAGGAAGAAGACCATAACTCCTCTGCGATCCTGCTTGATACCGGCGACGCATTGCTTGCTTTGGGCGACCGCGATGCCGCCATGCAACGTTTCGCGCGCGCTCTTGAGGCGCCCGATGCCGATCGGGTAGAGGCGCGGCTTTCCATCGCCAGGCTGTTTGTGCACGAAGGCAAGTGGGATGACGCCCGGCAACAGGTCGCGCTGGCTTTTGCCGAAGCGCGCGTGGGAGAAGCCTCGCCGGTTACGGCAGACGATCTGGTCGAAGCCGCTAATATTTTTCTTGGGACCCAGGATTTTGATCTGGCCAAACGTTATTTCGCCAAAGCCCGGCAGGCCGGGGCCAGTGACGAATCGGCAGCCGTCGGGCTCGCCAATGCATATCTCGCTACAGGCGATGACCGGCAGGCTGAAGCTGAGTTGGCCAGCCTGGGGAACTCAGCCGATTACGCCGACAGCTACGACTACGCGATGACCATGGGAAATGTTTATCGTCATCGCGGCGATAATGTGCATGCCCTGACGTCATTTGCCCGCGCCAATCAACTGGCAGGAGACAGCGACCAAGTCGCCGAAACCGAACTGATGGATGTAGCTGGCGCAGAAGGGCTGCGCCTCGGCGACCACGTCAGCCTGCTCTCCGATCTTTCCACCGAGCCTATTTACGACGATCCGACGCTTTACCAGATTGACGCCAATCTGTTCAACGCCCTGGGCACAGGATTGCTGCCTACGCCCCGAGTTTCAACGCAGACCATGCTGACCAATGTGTTTCATTTCCATGAAAATGGTCTGCCGCCTATGCATGGCATGTTTCAGCTCCGCGATTCGCGCGGCGTCACCTCCATTCCCAGCGAAGCGCTGATTCTTCGCCGGGATACGCACGATTACACGTGGAACCTCGGCATTGCGCCCACTTTGCACCTGGGCAATGCTTCCATTCATTTCGACGGCGGCGTGCAATATACATGGCGGCGCGACAGTTTTGACCAGGAATCTGCTGTTGCCATGAACCAGAACCTGCTTCGCGAATTTTTGTATGTCAACACCAGTTCATTCGGAAATTGGCTGGCGGTTCGCGGCTTTGCCTACCATGAGGCGGGCCCGTTTACCGAACAGAAACTGAATTCCAAAGACAATGGCGCAAAACTTGAGTTCATTGTGGGGCGTCCGTGGGGGAAGACGGCCCTGGTCACGGGTTATTATGCCCGCGACCTGCAGTTCGATCCCCTGATTCGTGAATTTTTTACTACTTCGAGCTACCTCGGTCTGCAACGTAAATTCGGAGAGAAGCTGAAAGTAACGGCGCTGGGTGAATACATCCGCTCCTGGCGGGTGCAGGATTTTCAGTTCGCAGCAGCGCAAGCGTTGCGGCCGGCGGGGGAAGTTGAATTCAACCCCACCCCGAGATGGTCGTTCGATGGTCAGGTTGCCTTAGCGCGTGGAGAAGGTTTTCATACCTATGACAACGTGCAAGGTGGATTCTACATCTCTTATTCAAAGCCCGTTCATCGTAATGTGAATGATGGAACGGGAGAAATTCCAGTCGAATACCCATTAAAGTTTTCGATCGGAATCGAACAACAAAAGTTTTTAAGTTTTGCTGGCCGCGGCCAGACGTTCATACGACCGGTAGTGCGTCTGACGCTCTTTTAGTGCCAGAGGGGCCCCATGAAAATTTGCCTGGTAAGTGCGTTTCCGCCTAGCCGGCGGGGACTGAATGAGTACGGTTTCCATATCGCGCGAGAGCTGCAGCAGGATTCGTTGAGCAGCCTCACTATTCTGGCTGATCAGCTTGATTCGGGCCAGGATACGTCGGAGCTGGAAAATTTCGACGTTCAACGTGTATGGCGCTTTAACAGCTTTTCCACCCCTGTTCGCCTCATGCAGGCGGTTCGACGGTTTAAGCCTGATGTCCTGTGGTTTAACCTGTTGTTCTCAACTTTTGGAGATAGCCCGGTCGCGGCCTTCAGCGGACTGGCCACTCCTGCATTAACCCGGCTCGCAGGCTGCTATACCCACATTACTCTCCACCATCTCATGGACAACATCAATCTGGAAGACGCCAACGTGCGCTTTCCGCGTGTCTATCGCCTGGCTGGTAATGTGGCAACTCGCTTATTGTTGATGGCCAATTCGGTTTCGGTCCTGTTGCCCGCCTACCGGCGCACGCTCATCGAGAAGTACCGGGGAGAAAACGTGCACTTCCGGGCGCATGGCATCTTTTCCGCGCGGCCGGAGTATCCGGATTTCGCGCGGCGCGGCAATCCCTCGCATCGTGTTCTGGCTTTTGGAAAATGGGGCACCTACAAGCGGCTGGAACAGTTGATCGATGCCTTTTTCATTCTGGCTTCAAAGATGCCGCACGCGCGTCTGGTAGTCGCCGGGTCCGATCATCCCATGACGCCCGGCTATGTGGATTCCACGGCAAAACGCTTCCGTGATTGCGCAAACATAGAATTCACCGGCTACGTACCCGAGGAAAAGATACCCGAGTTGTTTGGGTCTGCCAGCGTCCTGGTAATGCCGTACCACTCGGCCACCGGGGCCAGCGGCGTGGCCCATCTTGCCTGCCAGTATGGGGTCCCGATTATCTCTTCTGACATTCCCGATTTCCGCTCCATGGCGGAAGACGAGAACCTGGCGATCAATTTCTATAAAATCGGCGACGCACAAAGCATGGCCAACGAAATGCTCCGCCTGCTGCGCGATTCGCAGATGCAACGTGAGATGGCGGAGCAGAATTTTTCTGCCGCTTTGCGCATGACCATGCCGCAGGTGGTCCGCCAGTATCTTCGCTCCTTTGACTTGTATCAACGCTCCAAGGCTTTGGAACCCATGTCCCGCTTTCGCCGCCTGCCGGCATGGATCCCATCGCGCTCCAGCTTTTTCCGTGCGGCTTCACCTGGATGGCAACTATGGATGTAAAGGCCATATTAATGATCGCGCCCCCTGTGGCGCCAGCAGAAGAGCGCTTTGCCGGAATGCCCCTGGCATTGCTCGACATCGCCGGCAAGAGCCTGCTGGAACATGTGGCCAGCCGCCTGCGCAGCTTCGGCATCGACGACATCGCTGTCATCTGCGACAGGGGCTTCGATCACCGCGCTTGCTCCCCGTCCCCTGCCCTGCACCGGCACATGGCGGAGCGGGAAGATCTCTGGAGCACATGCGAAAACGTCTTTAA
>DASREY010000261.1:0-7151 GCA_035651775.1 Terriglobales bacterium | reverse complement strand
GTAGCATGCTACGTCTCTACGAATATCGCGCGATCACCTCATCTTCGGAGTCGCAGGATCTGGCTTGCCCTGGCTTTGGCTGCTGCTGTCTTCCATAGCGTTGCTTGGGGGCTGCGCCTGGGTTGCGGGTTGGGCCGGGGTTGCGGGCTGCGTTGAACTCGGTTCTGATGCTGTGCTGCCTGTGGTTGCGGAAGAAGCTGCGGAAGAACTTGTCCCCGACGCGGCGCTTTGTGTTGTCGCGTTTGAGCTCGACGCGACTGGGGTTGACGTGCTGGAACCCGCTCCTGTGGTTGCGCTACTGGCAGTCGCGGTCACCGGCGCGTTGATCTTGTTGTATTTGGCTACGACTTCCAAAAACGGCTGGGCTTCCGTTGGCGGATTGACTCCGCCGGTCAGCAGAAGTTTGAAGGGGATCATGCGTCCGTAGAAGGCGCGGGTGTCGTCTTTATGCTGCTTCACTACGGCGCCGTTCAGGCTCACGCCGGCAAACAGGCCGCGGGCGCGGGAATAGGTCAGGATCTCGGCGCGCATCGTGATATCTGTCATTCCTTCCGCCAGGCGGCCTACGGGGCCGGCCGCTGCCGAGGCATCAGCCCCCAGCTTGAAGTGGCTGGAGAGCAGGGCCTGCATGCCGTGCTGGTTCATCACCAGCATGACCAGGTCCACGGCCTGGCCGCCGATCTGGAATCCGAAGCTGCCACCCTCGATGCGGAAGAAGGCAGGCGCGCTCCATCCGTTGGCATTGCGGCAGGTGACCACGCCTTTGCCCAGGGCAGCTCCAAAGACGAAACCGCCTTTGAGCATGGATGGCACCACCGCTACGCACTCGGCCGAATCAATGACCTGTTGCGGGATGCCGTGGTCCGGCGCAGCCATCACTTCATCGAGCACCTGGCCGGCCTGCTGGATGCGTTCAATATCTTTTTCACGATCGTCCGCCAGGCAAGAGCCGAGCAATGCCAGAACTACGAGAGAGAGAAGCAGAGTTTTTTTCATACACCTACCCTTCCGGGGAGAAAATTTTCGTTCTGTTATGAGAATAGCCCGAAATGGGCTACTACGGTAGATGCGACGCACCAGCAGAGTAGATGCCTGGGAAGAAGAGCTGCTAGCTCCTAGCTACTAGCTGTTTCTAAGTTTGAATGATGCGGAGTGCTTCTACGTTCAGAAACAGCTAGAAGAAGCTAGTGGCTAGCAAAGCTTTTGATAGGGAGAATGATGTTTTTATGAAATAGCCTGGAAAGTTAAAAAGGGTTGGAACCGGCGACCCTCGTTACCAGATCCAACCCCGTCTCCCAGGTTCTGTGGTAGGTGAAGAGAGTATGCCTTCCAACCGGAAATCGAACAACATCACCTTTGGCATTGTACTAACAGGAATTAGGACATGTACTTTAGTAACCAATTTCAGCCAATCCGAACAGTACCTTCGCGGTAATCTTTTGCCTCGTTTTGTTACTTTGGAGTTACTTATTCGCGGTGACCAGCGAATGAGTGATGGCATGCACCGAGAGTGCGATCCGGTTCTGGACGCCCACTTTGCGCATCAATTTGGCTACATGGGCCTTTACCGTGCGTTCCTCAATGCCCAGGGCAGCGCCGATCTCTTTATTGGAGCGGCCTACGACCAGCAGTTCCAGCACTTCTTTTTCGCGGTCGGTAAAAGTAACGCGACCGGCCGGAAAGATGCGTCCCGGGCTGGCGCTGACGCGTTCAATAAACATGGAAAGCACGCGCCGCGGAGCCCAAACCGAGCCCTGATGCACGATGCGGATGGCCATAATGAAGTCCGAAGGGGCGGCAGCCTCGTCCACGTAGCCCTTGGCGCCGGCGGCAATGGCCTTCAAAATGGTCTCGTCATCGGCCCCGGAGCCCACCACGATGATGCGTAAATCGGGGCGCGACGCCTTTAGACTGGCCATCACGTCAAACAAGTTTTGGGCGCTCCGGCTGCCCAGTAAAACCAAGTCTACGTTAGACTTAGACTGCAGCTCGGTTAGCGTGGCGGCGCTCAGTTCCAGGTCGGCTTCGCTATCAAACAGGGTGCGGAAGCCTACGAAGCGCAGGGGGTCGCTTTCCACCACGGCAATATTAATCTTCGGTTTTTTCATAGGGGCTGCTTTCATTTTCTTTACCTAGAATATAGTGGGCGTAGGATATCTTGATTTGTTATATCTGGAAAGGGGGGAGAATCCCTTCTTTCAGGAGGCAGCATGGTGCGACGATTCCGCTTCGTTCTGGTTCTGGCGCTGCTGGGCGCGATTCTGGCCAATGCCCAGGAGCCAACCCAACAAAAATACCAACCTAAATATGCCGGCGACCTGGCCCGCTCGCAATCCGAATTCATAGCCATGGCCTATATGCGAACCGTGGTTGACGCCCAGCGCGTCTACCGAAAAAAGCACGCCAAGTTTGCGCCTTCTCTCGCCGCCCTGGTGGGCTCAGGATCGTTCACCCGCCGCATGGTCAGCCCGCAACGCGGCGACTATGAAGCCAGCTTTCATCCGGGAGGAGCTTCGCATTTTTCCATTCAGATGACGCCCAAGACCATGGATTCAACCCACCGCGCCTTCTGGGTCAATGAGAATGGAATTTTTCACGTAGAAGAAGACAAGCCCGCAACCGCAGACTCGCCAGTGCTGAAGGCAGATAACAGTTAGGAATTTAGAAGTAGGAAGGAAGAAGTAGGAAATGGAAGATATGATTCACACTTCTTACTTCGTCCTTCTTCCTTCGTACTTCTTATTACTTTTCGTACTTCTTACTTCGTAAATCGTACTTCCTACTTCCCCTGGGGAATTAAGAACGCATCCAGCCTGGTTTTGGCGATGACAGGCGATGTGCCTGAAGAAATTGCGGCGAATTCCACGCCTAAAGCAAATCCGCCGCAATAACCGAAGGAGCTGCCATCCTTGCATGCGGGCATGCTTTGCAGGTTGGCATGTTTTGCCACGAAACCTGCCGCGAATCCAGCATCGAGCTCCTGATTGCTGCCGGCATAGGTCTTGAGGTTATCAGCGACGGTGCCCGCTGCCATGGCCGCGCGAAAGCTGCGGGAGTGAATGGAATCGTCGTATCCCTGGCTGAATCCTTCGCGGAACCCCCGGCGGAAGATGTTCTTGTCGCCAAAGCTGGAGTGATAACCGGAAGAGGCATCCCGATATTCGTGGATATCTTTCAGTTTGCGATCGGTCCGCCCCACGTGATAATCGAGATCTGCAATGTGAAATCCTTGTTCATAGCCATGAATAAAGCCGTGCGCAAAAGTAGAGCGCTGATACAAAGCGCTGCCCGGGTCTACGCTGGTGTGGCGCTCGCCGTCAGAACGTGGTTGGTTGCTCTGCTGCGCTGGCGCCAGAATGCACAAAAAGGTGGCTGGCAAAAGAAGAGACTGCAAAATAACTTTCAGCCGAGGCATTGGTTTTTCCTATCTCAAATTCTTCAGGCAGTGAGATGTACGGAGCAGAGCTGAAGATGTCAGATGTCAAGCGTCAGGATGTGCCCTTTGGGCTTCAGGATGCGTCCTCGACTTTCTGTGCTTTGCCATCCACAAAGGTGATGCGCAGTGGTTTGCCGGCATTAGCGTAGCGCAGCACGCGTTCGGAGCCTCCGTAGGATTCCAGTGCGCCGACGCCGATGGCGAATTGGACCTGCAGTTCATTCATGCCGGCGCGGGCCTCATGGCGGTCAATCGCGCTCCATGTATCCGGAGGCCAGTGCTGGTAGAGCTGGTGAGGATCTTGATAGTAGAGGATATCGTCCGCAAAGATTTGGTAATTGCCATCAACTTCGCGGCCGATGGAGAAAGCATAACTTTTGCGGTCTTTTTCGAAGACAGCCAACAGCTCCTGGCTCGGACGATGAATGCGTATCTTTGAACTGGAACTGGCATTAGGAACGGTTTGCCATTGCATGTTTTCCGGGGAAGATTGCCGGACTACATCCTTCACCTCGACTCGTTCGATTGGGCCCATGAGGCCCGCTTCGTGATTGAAGTCGGCGCGCTTGTTGGCGGTGTTGTAGGAGTAATAGGTGACCTGGTATCCGCCGCGTATCCAAACCGGCTGGCCCACCAATTGGCGCAGTGAAGCCAGGTCGTAAGCATGCAGCTTGCGCGGAACTACATAGTCATCAGCCCCCAGTTTCATAGGCTGCGCATGTGGAGGAAGGCGTGACGGCTGCCGGCGGCTGCGTAAGATCAGGGCCATGCGAATTCCCGCCGCAAACATCACGATGAAAAGAACGATCTGTACTCGTTTGTGAATTTCACGCGACATCGCCGATAGTTTCCTCAGGGGATATTGAAGCCTGCGTAAATAATAAATGTCCTGCGCAAAGAAGCCGGGCTCCCGCCATGCGCCCGCAAACTGCGCGAGGTTTATATGTAAGGTTTATTCCTATGCTTACCTAAGACTTTCATTGCATGGCATGAAGGAACAAACAAACACATACTCCACTCACCTTAACCCTAATCCGATGGAGTTCGTCGGAGCTTGCTGCGCGAAAATCCTGGGGGAAACGGTGCAGTAAAGCTCATACGATTTCAATTGGTACCAACTTACCTCGCTGATTAAACGGTCTGCGAGGTAGTTGTGTTTTTAGGAATAGAGGCAGGCAGCGTTCCCCATCCTCTACCGCTCCCTGCTAAACTATCTGCATGGCGGTTACGCAAGACGATGTCTTCACAGCTTTAAAGGACTGTTACGATCCCGAGATTCCGGTCAACATCGTTGATCTGGGATTAATCTATGAAATCCGTGTCACGCCTCCTCAGCCCGCGGGTATGCAAGACGTGGAAGTTATTATGACGATGACCTCCCCGGGGTGTCCTTCGCATGTGATGATTGGAGACCAGGTGAAAGACAGGGTCCATAAGATGCCTGGAGTCAGAGACGTGAAAGTCGAAGTCGTGTGGATGCCAGCCTGGACCCCGGAGCGGTTGAGTGCCGCTGCCAAAAAACAGCTCGGGATCGAATAAACCTGCTCTGCGCTCCTCAGCTATCGCTGAGACATGACCTCACGCCAGTCGCCGCGGCTGATCTGCTCACCGATGCGTGACATGACGGCAACGATCTGATTGCCCTTTTCCAGATAATAAGGGGCATTGCGCCAGAGCGCCTCTACCTTCTCCGGATACTCAGCCGCCAGAGCAACCGCGCCAACCGTGGCGAGAGCAATGCCCGCCCCACGGCGTCCTGTAACCAGGAAGAAGGTGCCTGCTCCGAGCGATCCGAAAATCAGTGCGCGTTTCCAGTTTTGCATTTGATCCTCTTTCCAAAGGCTCCGTAAACGCTTCGCTGCCCAGCCCTCGCGAAGAGTTCGCGCTCCACGGCGCTTGCTTTTTCTTTCGCCCAGATCGGGCTACGTGCAGTCCAAAGCGCCCGCCTGCACCGAACTTGCTGTTAGAGCCGAGTAGCCGTTCTATAGTTGCCTGCCAATTAGATGCTAACTTCAACAATCATAACCTTCAAATTCAGCTTTCACGGATGGAGAAATGGCTGGCCGGCGGCGGTTGCGCCGGGTGAAGATTGCTAGTATGGTATGCAGTTTCCGGGCGTATCAGCATCCAAAAGTGGTTCCAATACCGTACTTGGAAAGGAAGCGCTAGCAGGCGTGCAGAATGCGAGTTCACAAGAGGTTCGGAAAGACGCGGCGCTGATTACTCGGCTGCGCGCCCGCGACGAGGATGCCATGGAGCAGCTCTATGACCGCTATTCCGGCATTGTGTATTCGGTGGCGCTGCGTGTTTTAAATGATACCGGGGCGGCGGAAGATGTCTTGCAGGAAGTCTTTCTGCAACTGTGGCGAAACTCCGATGTGTTCGATTCCAGCCGCGGCAATCTGGGGGCATGGCTGGCTGTCATTACCCGCAACCGCGCGATTGACGCCCTGCGCAAGCGCCGCCCGGAGACGGATGTAGAGAATGTAGTGCTCTCGGTGGATTGCGACCTGGAAAACGAAACCGGCCGCAAAGTTTCTATTGAGAAAGCGCGAGCCGCCCTGGCCAAAATCCCGCCGGAACAGCGTAAAGCGCTGGAGTTGGCTTTCTTTCAGGGACTGACGCATACAGAAATTGCCGCCAAGACCGGTGAGCCCCTGGGCACCATCAAGACCCGCATTCGGACGGCGCTGATGGCCCTAAGAAAGGCGATGACAGAGAAAGATTGAAGCAAGTGTACATAATCGACCAGAGATGAAAGGCGACCTTCAACCCGCACACGAGCAGTACGCAGAAGACCTGGCGCTTTACGCAGTAGGCGCACTGGAAGCGGGCTCATGCGCGCAACTGGAGCAGCACCTGAAGCAGTGCCCTGCCTGCCGCCACGAACTGGAAGCCATGCGCGGAGATGCGGTTTTGCTGGCGCTCTCGGTTTCCGGTCCTACGCCACCGCAGCGCTCGCGGCAGCGCTTGCTCTCGGCCATTGCCGCCACGAACCAGGAAGAGCAGCGCGCGTCTTTTCGCACTTTTGCGGTACGCCGTCCGTGGTGGAGCTTTGCCCCGGTCTTTGCCTCCCTCGTTTTGGCCATCTTTGCAATTCTGCTGTTGCGCGAGAATGCCGGACTGAAACGAACTAACGAGCAACTCGCCGTGCAGATTGCCCAGTCAGACAAGGAAAACCACCACGCCCGCGACGTTCTGGCTTTAATCACAGCCAAAGATGCAATGCACATTTCCCTGGTCTCGGCGCAAACTCCGCCTGCCCCCCACGTTAAGGCCATTTATCAACCGAGTACTGGAAGACTGGTGCTGATGGCCAGCAATCTCAACCCATTGCCTGCGCATATGACCTATGAGCTATGGCTGATTCCCAAAAAGGGCGCACCCATGCCGGCCGGAACCTTCAAGCCCGATTCCCACGGTATGGCGATGATGATGCCCGACAATCCAGAGGTCCCCGCGTGGACCGAGTTCAAAGAGTTTGCCGTGACCATGGAGCCCGAAGGCGGTTCAACGGCGCCGACTTCTTCTATCTTGCTGCAGGGATCGGGAGTGTAGAAGTGGAAAAGCCTTTCTTCATTACTCTTTGCCAAAAACCCCAATGGCTATGGCCTGATCAATCAGATAGTTGCCGTAGAAATCGGCATCCCCTTCGCTGTGTGGCGTCCAGCCCCGTGTCTTTCAAAGAGAGCAGCAGTGATCCTATCTTGGGCTT
>DASREY010000260.1:0-20271 GCA_035651775.1 Terriglobales bacterium | reverse complement strand
CCTCACGCCGGAGCAAATGAAAAAGATCCAGGCCATGGTCTGCATGGACACGCTGGCGCTAGGTCCTACCGAAGTGTGGGTGAGCCACTCGAACCCCGATCTGGTTCGCGAACTTGCCAGGATTGCCCTCTCGTTGAAGCTGCCACTTACGAGAATGGACGTGGAAAAAGTAGGGATGTCAGACGAGGAATCATTCAGACAATACAAAGTGCCGACCGTTACCTTGCACTCGTTGACGCAAGATACACTTTCAGTCTTACACAGCCCAAAGGACAATTATGGCGCAGTCCACTTCGACGACCTACTATCAGAGCTACCGGCTGGTGAGCGCCTACCTGGCTTTCCTGGACCAGGAAGGCACCCCCTTACCGATAACCCATTAGAAAAGAGTTTATTTCTTAGCTACGCTGGTTCCTGCGACTTGAAGTTCATTTTCCACCGAAAAAACTCCCGGGACCTGGTTGGCGGCGACATTGGCGAGGGTCTTGTCGCCCTGGCTATCCACCACCCCCTTCAGAGTCACCTGCCCGTTCTCGACGATGATGTGAACGGGAGGAAGGGCAGACATGGAATACCTGTAGAGGCCGTCGGTGCCGAAAATGGAGCGGGCCACGCGACGGCGGATTTGGTCGTCATTGGGTGAGGGCGGCAGCACTTTGATGTTATTGGTGACGCTCTTAACGCCCTCGATTTTCTTGACCACGTTTTCCGCATCTGACTTCAGGGTCGGGGTTACGACTGCACCAGACAGAACGACCGTGTCGCCTTTCACCTGGTACTCGAGATCGTCGAAGATGGAATAGTAGGGCAGCATTACCAGTTCGTGACGCACTTCCTTGGCAATGTACTGCTCGTTTGCGCTGGGATTGCCTGGCCGGGTAGCGAGCTGCGGGTTTGAACCGGATTGAGCGAACGCAAGACTTCCGAGTAGAACAATAGCGGCAAATATCTTCATAGGTTCTCCCTCACAGTCTAATAATTATTTGTTTTGATGGGATGCGGGCCTTCTGGTCCAGGTTGGCAAGGCAACCAGCTCGGCATTCTTAAGTATTAAAATCCATCCTCTTGGCGCAACTCGGCTGCATGGACCGGGCGGCGGGCTTGCCACGGTGAATCCGTTCATGTGATGGAAACCGAATGGAGTTCATCCCGGTTGGTCTGGCATCAAAACACGATTTCCTGGCCAAATCACGAAGCATTCCCGGTAAGGGAAATAGCTGAAAATCCCATCCCTGTCGTTTTGAACGTCAATGCACGACAGGGGCAACGTGCAGCATCTCTGAGGGTACTCTGGGCATCATATTGTTTGCTCAATCCAGATCACCCGAATCCCCTGCGGGTCCTGTTGAAGCTGGTTCGTAGGCGCGAGTCGCGGAATGTGACTCGGAGTGGCGAAGCCTACGCTTCTCTAGCGCTTCACTTTCGCCGCAGGGTACCATGTCTTCCCAAGCAGTCACGAGCGCATTTCCTCTCATCCGAGAGCTTTCTTTTGACGACTACTCGCAGATAAGCCTACTTGAGACCCAGCGCGGTCTGGCCAGCAAGAAATATGAAGAGTGGACCCACCTGTGGACCGGCAATCCCGTCTATTCATCACTTCCGGGCCGCTGGCCGCTGGGATGGGTGCTGCAGCATAACGGCCGCATCGTAGGCGCTTTCGCAAACATCCCGCTGCTGTATGAGTACAACGGCAAGAGCATTATCACCGCAACCGGCCGGGGGTGGGTGGTTGATCCTGCCTATTGCGGCTATGCGCCAATGTTGCTCGATGAATTTCTTAACCAGCCGAACGTAGATTTATGCTTGAGCACAACTGCAAACTTCGATGCCTCACGCATCCTGGAAGCCCTGGGAGCCTTGCGTATCCCCGTGGGCTGCTGGGACAAATCTGAAATCTGGATCACAAATTATCGCGGCTTTGCCAAAGCATGGCTTACCAAGAGACACCTACCCGCTACCCTCACCTATGTTCTGGCGCCGACCTTATTTGTCAAAGGTACAATTGCGGCGAGAGCTATAAAAAAACATAGCGGGAAAGCCGTGGAACGCTGCATTGCATTCGATGATCGCTTCAATGAATTCTGGCAAGTTTTGCGGCTACAAAAACCCGGCCGCCTGCTGGCGGTGCGGACGCGTGCCATGCTGGAGTGGCACTTCCGGTATCCACTCATGGAAAAGCGCATCTGGATCCAGACCATCAACCAGCAAGGCCGTCTCATAGCGTACGCAATTTTCCTGGAACAACAGAATCAGGATTCCGATATGCCGCAGTTGCTGCTGGTTGACTTTCAGGCCCTGGATAATAACGACGCCCTCATCTATCCCATTCTGGCAAGCGTACTGCGCGAATCTCAAAGGCAAAAAATCTATCTGCTGGAAAAGGTCGGGCTTTGCATTGGCAACAAAGAGCTCACCGTCGCTCCGCATCTGTGGAAACGAGGATCATGGTCGCACTACTACAAAACAAGGAATGGGAGCCTGAGCGCATTCTTGAACAACCAGGATGCATGGGCTCCATCCATGTTGGATGGAGATTCAACTCTTTAGGACTACAGGCGCGCACTTCTGTCTACCCTGGATTTACCTCCTAAAAAAATAACTAATTCACCTATAAGGAGAAAGCAGCAATGACACCTGATGTACTGAATCAATTGATCCGATCAGAACGCGAGGTTCTTTCGACGGAACGAGAAGGCCCGGTTGTGATTTCCCGCATAACCGTGCGCGGCTCACCCGAAAGCATGGGTCGCGAGAGCGCGGTTGTGCCACAACTCGTGGCTGCAAGGGCAGAAGCGTTTCCCGAAGCGTTGGCGGTGAAAGCGGAGAATGAGTTCATGACATATGCGCAATTGAATGCGCAGGCCAATAAGCTGGCACATTATCTCCAGGATTTGGGTGTCGGACCGGGGGTATTCGCCGGTGTTTGCATTCAGCGCTCGCCACAATTTGTGCTGGCGGCGCTGGCAATCATGAAGGCAGGAGGCGCCTATGTGCCGCTTGACCCCACGTATCCCGCCGAGCGACTGGCATATATGCTGCAGAATGCGCAGGTTCCCGTATTGGTAACCCGGGGTGCAGCGCTCACAACCGTGCCGCGCGGGCCGTGGCGGACGGTCGACCTGGATGCGGAGCAGGCACACATATCCGACTTCCCTGAGAGTGCGCCTTCTTGGGCGCATTCGACTGCCAACCCAGCTTATCTGATTTACACCTCGGGTTCGACGGGTCGGCCTAAAGGCGTTGCAATAACCCATGCAAATCTGTTGAATCTTATCGCCTGGCATGTGCGGGCTTTCGACGTAACTGCGACTGACTGTGCCAGCCAGGTGGCAGGGCTGGGATTCGATGCCGCGGTATGGGAAATCTGGCCGTACCTGACAGCGGGCGCGAGTTTGCACATTGCCGATGAGGTAACGCGGAAATCGCCGGAAAAGCTCCGCGACTGGCTGGTGGCCCGGCAAATTACAATTTGCTTCGCCCCCACTCCAATCGCGGAATTTCTGATCACAATGGAGTGGCCAGGTGAAACGCCATTGCGCCGGCTATTGACCGGGGGGGACGTGCTTCGAAACTATCCCCGGCCGAATCTGCCGTTTGCCGTGTTCAACAACTATGGGCCGGCGGAGTGCACGATTGTTTCAACCTCCACACGAGTCGTACCGGAAACGGATCCGGCTTCGTTGCCCTCAATTGGCGCACCGATTGCGAACGCCTCGATTTACATTCTCGATGAAAACCTGATTCCCGTACCCGAAGGATCGAGCGGTGAAATTTATATTGGCGGCGCCCAGGTAGCGGACGGCTACCTCAACCAGCCTGAGCTGACCGCTGAAAAATTTATTCACAATCCCTTCAGCCAGGAATGGGGCTCCCGGCTATACAAGACCGGAGATTTAGGGCGCTGGAGAAGTGACGGGAAAATCGACTTTCTGGGGAGGGTAGACGACCAGGTCAAAATCCGCGGGCAAAGGATCGAACCCGATGAGATTGCCGCGTGGCTGAACCGGCATCCGGCAGTGCTATCGAGCGTGGTACTAGCTCGTGAAGATACCCAGGGCGAGAAAAAGCTGGTCGCTTACCTGGTGCTTGATAAGTGCGAAGAGCCCAGCCGTAGCGAACTGCAGGAGTTCTTGAGCCCGCATTTGCCCGACTACATGATTCCGGTAACATTTGTCCGATTGCGGGAAATTCCATTGACTGCGAACGGCAAGATTAATCGCGCGGGCCTGCCGTTGCCAACAGAGGCCAATATGATTGGCGAGAAGCACGCCCCGGCTTCCGCTCCCGTTCCGAAGACGAACGTCGAAAAGCAGGTGGAAGAGATTGTTGCATCGCTGTTGCGCCTGAAACAGGTGGACAGGAACGACAATTTCTTTCTGCTCGGCGGCCACTCTTTACTGGGAACACAGGTCATTACCAGGGCGCGCGGCATCTTTGGGGTCGAGCTGCCGTTGCGCACCATCTTCGAATTTCCGACGATCGCAGGATTGGCAGCCCAGGTTGAAAAGCTGCTCGGCCAGAATTAGACCCCGCGGAGAACGCGGAGCGCTCCAGAGGGACTCATGAACACTGAACCACTTCTAGAAATTGATTCGTCATCGGCGGGCAAATCAGATCCGAGCCTCAGCCTTTATCATCTGCTTGACCAGGAAGTTCTCGCAAACCCTTATCCTCTATATCGCAAGCTGCGCACCCAGGACCCCATATATTGGGACCCTTTTCTTTTCGCCTGGGTGGTAACCCGCTACGCGGACGTGGTGAGAGTGCTTCATGACTTTTCCGCCGATCGCACACCAACGCCCGAGCAACTCAACTCCATAGGGCTTTCGGACTTCAACCCGATCGCCCAGGTACTGGTGAAGCAGATGCTGTTCATGGATGCTCCCGCGCACACGCGGCTTCGCAGTCTGGCGTCCAAGGCTTTTTCTCCCGCCAGGGTGGCTGTGCTGCGGGAGCATATTCAGCAGATTGCCGACCAGCTCATCGATTCGGTCCTGCCCGCCGGCCGAATGGATGTGATCGCCGACTTCGCCGGTCCCTTGCCCGCCATCGTGACCGCCGAAATGCTGGGCGTGCCGGTGGATGACCACGAGCGGTTGAAGAGCTTGTCAGCCGACTTCGCGGAAATACTGGGCAATTTTCAACACAACCCTGACCGCATGCAACGTGTCATGCGAAGTATCGAAGAGCTGACCGCTTATTTCCGTTCCACCTTGCAAGAGCTGCGGCTTCGTCCTCGCGCGGGTCTCATCAATTCGTTCCTCACTGCCGAAGTTGAAGGAGACCGTTTGACCGAGGAGGAGATTATCGCAAATTGCATCATCACCATGGTCGGGGGCCAGGAGACCACAACAAATCTGATTGGGAATGGGCTGCTGGCGCTGTTGCGCCATCCTGAGGAATTGGAGAGGCTGCGTTCAAATCCCTCCCTCATACCTTCCGCTACAGAAGAGTTGTTGCGTTATGAAAGCCCGACGCAACACACCGCCCGCGTGGCTCCCATGGACCTTGAGATGGGGGGAAAGAGAATACGAAAAAAGCAGGCGGTGATTGCAGTGATGGGGGCGGCGAACCGCGATCCGGAACGATTTCCCGATCCTGACCGGTTAGACCTGGAGCGCGCCGACAACCGGCATCTCGCTTTTGGCTGGGCGGCACACTTCTGCTTTGGCGCGCCGCTGGCGCGCATTGAAGGGCAAATTGCTTTTGAAACGCTGCTGCGCCGTTTGCCGGGACTGGCCCTGGAAGCTGGGCCACTGGTTTGGCGGGCCAATCTGGCTTTGCGGGGGCTGACGGCGTTGCCGGTGAGGTTTGAGAGCGGGAAAGTTTTAACTTAGAAGTCTGGTTCAGTAATACGTTTGTCTTTCATTTGAAATCCAGGTTTGCCGTCGGATGTTTCAGACGCGCAAACCTGGATATTTTTTTGGCAGAAATTTTTCGCCGCGGGTGGACGCGAACCAATGCGGATATATTTTTCAATAATGGTAGATTGCAGCTCCACTGGCCGATTGCACAATAGCGCCCAAACCGCGGGCTATATTCTTGGCGGTGCTGCTGGGCACGAACAGGATGTCTTCAGCCTGGAGTTGGAGATCGGGCGCTTTGGCCTTCATGATCTTGTTCAACTCAATTGGAATCTCTTGCGGCGCACCTTCACTGCTCTTGCGTATTAATTTGGCGTGTCCCAGAGAAGCGGTGGGGTTGGCGCCTTGCGCCATGGCAATGGCCTGCAGCACGGTCAGGTGTGAGTTTTCCATTACGAAGCCGCTGGGCTGGCGGACATCGCCGACAACGTATACGATTCCCGCTTTGGATACGACAACCGTGTCACCGGGGTTCACGGCAACGTTCGACTGTCCGCCCTGCTCTTTCTTGAAATCGAGGGGGATGGTTTGCACCAGATTGGGCTGATCGCGCCGGGTCAGCAAAATCGTATTTCCGGCCTTCGGCGTGGTGCCGCCTGCGGCAGATATGGCGTCAAGGACGCTGTGAGGGCCAAAGAGCGGATAGATGCCTGGTTTCTGCACCTCTCCTAAAACGGAGATGCCCTGCGTGGCGTACTCTTTCTCAAAAATTGTGACCTGAGGATTGTTGAAATAGCCTCCGGCTTGCAGGCGCTTGGCGACTGCCTCCTGGGCCTGCTCCACCGTCAGACCTGCAACTTTGATGGCGCCGACCATGGGCAGAGAAATTTCACCCCTGGGGTTCACCCGCACGTCTTTGCTGAAATCTGGCGCGCCTTCGACCGAGACGTTAATTAGATCTCCGTTGCCAACCACGAGGCTGGTTGCATCGGGCGCCGATTGCGATGGAACGCTGGCGGTTGTGGGACTCGCAGTTGTCGTGCTGGCGATTGTGGCGCCGGCTGCTGCAGTTTTGCTGCTGTCTTTGCTTGCAGACGAATTGGAGGCTGCCTGCCCCCAAAGGGAAAACGCAGTGGTTCCCAGAAATGCGCTAAATAAAAAAAGTTGACTGATATTTCTTGCCGATAAAATACGGGTGAACATGGCCATAGCCTCCGGATACGTTTGCGAGTACCCCAATAGTAAGAATGCCGGCAGACGGCAAACGGGTTGCTTACGGCTGGGATAATTCGCGGGATCAAATGAACTTACGTTTTGTTGAAAATAGGGCGTCGAACCAATCGCCTGCCATCAATAACCTGGAAGCGTTCAGAGCTGTTAAACGTATGGCTGCCAAGGTTTCCCGGTAACCAATCGCCTTGCAGCTTGCGCCAGGGCTCCTCACGATATTCCGTCTCCGATAAGGCGAGGATGCTGTTGAATACGACGGCCGAACCATAGCGCAATGAGCAATCTTGCGATGGGCGGATCAGAGCTCCCCGGTGAAAAAACAGCTTGCCCGCGGGACGCGCTCGGCGAACATCGGAAACCACAGGATTCAGGGGATGGGGGCGCCAGGGACCGAATGGAGTCTCGGCAAAGAAGAGATAGAGCTCGCTGTTGATATCCCCGCGCTTTTCCACGCCGCCGGCAAAGAGCCAGAACATACCCGCAAATTCAAAAAGCGTGGGATCAACCGCCCCCACGTTCTCCATCAGGACTTTTTCAAGCGTCCATGACCAGGGGAATTCCAGCGCGCGGAAGAGAGAAATTTTCCCGCTGTCGCGGGCTTCGGGCAGCATGTACATCTGACCGCGCCATTCAAATACAAAGGGATAAGACAGGTGATAATCCATCTGCAGTACCGGCCTGGAGAGGCTGCAGTGGCCGTGGGCGTCGACTTCAGAGCAGGAGATAATCCCCTTATTGTTCGCCAAAGACAGTTCCTCAAAAAAGAGATAGCTCTTGTCGTTTCTTTCGACGACAAACGGATCGGCATAAAAATGGCCGGGGGGAGGAACAAGCGGCACATAGTCGTTAAGCTCGAAGTTGATGGCTGCGTCATGCCGTTTGCGAATGCCGACCACCCATTGCTCGTAAGCCAATTTATTACGAGCCTTGGTCCACAGCGCCTGCCCGTAGTGGCGGGCGAGAAACTTCGCCATCTGGAAATTGCCGGGAGCAGGAGTGGAAGTTACAGGCAACGAAGAATGTTCTTGCGACACAGCATGCGAGTCACCGCCGGAGCGATGCAAGGCAGACAGCGAGCGCATTATCCAGTGCGGACGGCGCCAGTTGATTGCGTTCTGGCTTCGGGCCAGCGAAACCGGATCGGTTGCGGCAAATGAGCTGTGCAGCAGTTCGACGGTGTTATTGAGAGAGCAATATGCCAACAGCGACGTTTCGGTGGCTGGGACATCCTCAAACATGGAGCGAAATGCCACGGGGATACGATAATTTCCACCAGCCTCGCTTTCCGCGTGGTCACAGAAAAACCAGACTCCATGCTTTGCTGCGTGCCTGAGCGCAGTAACCGCGCCGCCATGGGCAAGATCGAGCAGGACGTCCAGATCCTCTGCCAGGATTTTTTCCAGATCTGTCTTCGTCAATGAGGCAGACAGCGAGAATTT
Source organism: Terriglobales bacterium (assembly GCA_035651775.1). Lineage (GTDB taxonomy): Bacteria > Acidobacteriota > Terriglobia > Terriglobales > Acidobacteriaceae > QIAW01. The sequence continues at coordinate 11,798 of DASREY010000260.1, read as the reverse complement.
CTCCGGCGCAGAAGAGATTTCTATAATGGGAATGTCGCCAATGGGCTTTACCAATCCGGAAACGATTGGCGCGTCATTCCTATCCTTAAAGAGCTGGCTGTCCCACCGCCGCCATAACGAAAATAATGCGTGCTTCCAGCCGCTGCGAGGATAACGCTTTGCGTAGCTTGGTGCCTCAAGAATAAGCACAGGTTTCGCAAAACCGCAGCTATTCATCTGCTGGAGCAGTTCGTGAACCCATCCGGGAGATACGCCCTTCTTTATGAGGACCCCTACTCGAAGCGGACGAGGCGACGGCTCCAGAGATGACTGAAAAGGCGTCGTGCCTGCGTCGGTGGTGGTTGGGTTGGCGTAGCTCATTGCTTCAAAAAAATGCAATCGGGAACGCAGCTCTCTGCCTGTTATGCTGCTTCGCGACCGACATTGGCGCGACGGTCAGAGAGAGGCTGGGCAGAGCCTTCAAGCCGGCGGTCAGTCTTGCCGCCCAAGCCAAGCAGCGCGAAGGTGCGTGCGGTTCCATACACCACGTACAAAGCGGCGTGTGGGAAAAAATATTTCCAGCGTCGGCGCCGAATTGCGGCACGCGCTGCCATGAGAGCAGCGCCGCCTGCCAGCAAGATAGGGCCAACCGCAAGTAGAGCGACCCTGCCGGTCGCAATCGCCGCCGGAATGGCAAGCACTGTGAGCGTCATCGAGAGCAGCGAGTAGATGGTCAGCAAAACAGTGCTCATAAACCCGCGCTGTGATGAACGGCGAAGAAGGACACTGCGCACCCCGTTCCCATGCCAACGCTCTTTTTGCCAGAATGCCGAAAGAGTTTGGACTGTGCCGAGGTGAACCGTGCTCAAACCGGAATGGGCAATCACCGGATACCCGGCCGCTTTCGCCCGTTGGCAAAGCTCAAAATCCTCGCTGGTTTCGAGGTCTGCATCGAAACCGCCGAGGCTCCGAAATGCCTTGCTGCTGATAAAGAACGTTGCGGAAGGAACGTAAGAAACAGGCCCGCGTCGCTCTTTCACCATATCGCCATACCATGCGCGCGGCACCCACCCGGAGTTCTCAGGAATGCTGCAGAACGAACCAAGTACCATGTCGCCGGCTGACTGCAGCATCGAGACTGCCGACTGCAGCCAGTTCGAAGGCGCGATGCAGTCGGCATCGAGGAACGCGAGGAATTTCCCCTGAGCTTCGCGCGCTCCAGCATTGCGCACTTCGGAAATGTGGCAGCGGGGCTGGGTGCGAATCGTAAGATTCAAGCGGTCATCGAATCGGCGGACCACCTTCAGCGTCTCATCGACCGAGCCGTTGTCCACTACAATCACCTCAAAAAGATCGCGCGGCAACTGCTGACGCACCAAGGCTTCCAGACATTTTCCGATAACCTTCTCCTCATTCAGAGCGGGTATGATCACGGAAACGAGGCGAGCCTCACGAGACATAACTTCAGAGTTCCCAAATGCCGTCATAAAATTTAGTGTCAGCTAATCCGATGCTGCTGCCACTTTCATTGTTGTCTGAGCACGCAAGGCGAGTTCGCCGGGCAACACAGGCTGCCTGCGTCAACTCTTTCAGGCAGCATCGGCATATCCAAGGTCCGCGCTACTGAGCACAAGAGAGCGGTAAATTCGCGCCACTTCTGAAGCATTGGCTTCAGCCGAGAAGTTCTGGATGACTTTTTCACGGGCAGCCTTTGCGAGCTGGCAAGCAAAACTGACTTTCGTCAATACCGGGATACATGTCTGGGCGATGCGCTCGGCATCGCTGGAATCGATCAATACACCATTCACCTGGTCATCGATGACTTCGGGAATGCCGCCGACCTTCCGGCTGACAACCGGGGTGCCCAGCGCCATGTCCTCCAGCAGAACCGTGGGCAAACCCTCATGGTCGGAGGTGATGAGCAGAAGGTCCATGGCGCGAATAATGTCGTAAACATCATCGCGATGTCCCAGAAAACGTATTTGCTTTTCCAGGGCAGTGCCGCTGATGAGTTGCTCCATTCGATTTCTCTCGCTGCCCTCCCCCGCGACAACAAAAAATGGATTCCTCAGGCCACTGCAAATGCATTTGGCGGATATGTGCTGCGCGGCAGCAAGAAAAAGATCGAGCCGCTTCACCGGCTCCAGGCGGGCGGCGGTGCCAATAAGCGGTGTTTGCTCCGGTATGCCAAGACTGCGCTTGGCGGCTTCCCGGCTCAATGTGGATTGAACCTGCGCCAGGTTAATCGCATTGCGAATGATTTCAATCTTCGATGGGCCCGCATAGTGGCCTAGATGCTTGCGTAGATCAGAGCTTACGCAGATGACCCTCCTGACAGACGAGGAGGTCATCCGGTCGAGACTGTAGACCGCCCGGTCTTTCAATGTTTTCGGTTCGGGCAATCCATGCTGAGTCCGGACGATATGCCGGATACCGAACCTCTTTGCCAGCAGGAGCGCCAGAATATTCTCCTTACTTTTATGGGAATGGATGATCTGCACGTCCCTACCCCGCAGCAGATCGCAGGCCTGACGGTAACAGCCGATGAAGCGTCCGTGCGACTGGGGAATTACTTTCAACTCGATGCTGCAGGCCCGCAGCTCATCAGCCAGACGGCCTTCGCCTAAAGCAATGGCGCAGAGCGACAGCTCCTGGTCGCGCGAAAGTTCCGCCAGGAGCATGGCGATCTGGGCTTCGGCGCCGGCCCACATATCAGCCGCAACCACGTGGCAAATGGAAATCCTTCGCGCAACCGAAGGAACGCTTCGGGGAAGGACGACGGGCTTCAGAGCAAGTTTCATGAGCTGCATTCAGAATGCCGCCATCCACGCGAGCAGGCGGGGCTTGCCGGCCGAAGGTGATAGTCGCCTTTGCCGTCAGGCTGGTAGTCAACAAACTGCGGATCGGCGTGAACGGTTCCGGTCTCATTCGTGCGCAGGACTTTCATATCCGCGGGCAGATTTTGGTAGACGACGTTATTGATGTACCGGTTTCTGGTTCCAACCGCGCCGTATTCAAGAATTCCGTAGCCGCGAGCATCGGGACGAAGCCCATTCCGAAACACAATATTGTTCTCAACCACGGTGTTGTCATTTACCCTGGGCGTCAGGCCGTCGGCAAAATTTAATGGATCGGCGCCCACCACAATGCCGCCATAACCGTTGCTGAATACGGTATTGCCTGCGATGACCACATTGGTTGCAGCGTGCCAGAGATGGATTCCCCAGCCCTGATTGTGAAAGACGAGATTATTGACAATGCGACCGCCACGATTGGAGTGGTAAATGCCATGCACTCGCTGGCAAGGGAGGCTGTACTCGCCAATGTCATGCACCGTGTTCCCAATAATTTCGTCATCGGAGCCGCTAAACTTTCCGTCATCAATGCCGGCGCCGCCATTTTCAGGACATCCCGGGGCGGGAATATCGTGAACATGGTTCCGAATGATGCGGGTATGAGAGCCCTCGTTGTAAATTCCGAGAGCGCCGCCTCCGGAGATATCGAAGCCTTCAATATCCACGTAATCGCCCTGGTTCCACCACACGGCAGCATTGCCCTTCATGGTAGATCGCAGCCTAGCCCCCCACTTTACGTCAGAAACATAGAGGATGCGCGCGGAAGCAGTGCCGCTCACCGTAGTCTTCAACTCGTCATCACCAAATTGATACTCTCCGGGAGCGACATGCACAGCCGCGCCCGGCGTGACTGTTGCCGCAGCCTTGTCTAAGGTCTTCCACGGATGTGCGATAGAACCATCTGCGCGATCATTTCCCGAAGTGGAAACGTAGAAATTGACGCGTGGCGGAACTTCAGGAGCAGATGCAAACTTGAAGACTTCCGCCTGCAGCTGCGCGGTTTGCGGCTGCGGCGGCTTAGACCTGCAGCCGCATGTTTCCTCCCAGATCAGAAATACGATCAACATCTGCCAGATCCGATATTGCCTGCACGACATCATTCGTTAGTGATCCCATTCCTGGCTTTTTCCGCAGCCTGTACGGCCGTTTTATGGTAATGATTTATCGCGCCCGACTTGCCGCAATACATACTGCCTTAGACTCTATGTTTCTGAATTCAGATGCCTTATTGGAAATCAAGGGCTCACCTGACAGCCACGTACGGCAAAAGATGGGGTCAATTTAGGTTGGCTGGCCGATGTAACCAGAGTTGATGCTTCCCTAGTCTTGGGACTCAAGAAATTCTTCATTCTTCATAAGGAGTCCCCTTTGTTTAAAAACGTCATTTTTACAGTTTTATTAAGCTTTCTATTCATTCCCACATGCTTTGCAAGCGTAAATCTTTCCTCACCCGCCAACGGTGCGACGGTACAATCTCCCGTTAACGTGGCCGCCACTGCAAGCTCTAATAATCCCATCACTGGTTGGGCCGTCTATGACGGCGTAAATCTAGCCTTCCGGAACAATAACAGCCAACTGAGCACCGCGCTCAATCTCGCAAATGGCAGTCATTTCCTTACCATAAAAGCCTGGGATTCCGCGGGCCAGATATCAAGTACAGCCATAACAGTTCAAGTAGCCTCAGGTAGTGGTGGTGGCGGGGGTGGAACCGGATTGACTATTTCCTCGCCTGTGAACGGCACTACAGTGCAATCGCCAGTTCACTTTGTTGGTGTTGCAAACTCTGCCAATCCTACTACCGGTTGGACTATCTATGACGGTTGGAATTTGGCTTATCGAAATTCCGTCAACACACTCGATACCATGCTCAACCTCGCCGCCGGCGCTCATACCATCACGGTAAAGGCCTGGAATTCAGCCGGCCAGGTGCAATTCACCGTATTAACATTGCATGTCGGAACGGCGCCACCACCTCCCCCTGCTGGGGTTTCGATTTCGGTTTCTCCCGGCAGCACGTCGGTTACAGCCGGTCAAACCCGGCAATTCACGGCAACCGTTACGGGCACAAGCAATACCGGAGCGCTTTGGTTCGTAGCCGGCATTCAGGGTGGAAATGCAAGTGTTGGACAAATCTCTGCCAGCGGAGTCTATACAGCTCCAGCCACCAACTCTCCCATGCAGCAAACCATTACGGCGCACAGTGCTGCAGACTTCAGCAAATTGGCCAACGCCACCATTTCGGTTACGCCGGCCGTTACCCTGAGCGGTCGCCAATTCTATATTTCGCCCAATGGATCAGATTCGAACAATGGTTCGGCGGGTGCTCCCTGGCGCAGCTTCAGCCGAGCCGATGCCAGCGTGCAGCCGGGCGACTGGGTGCACGTTGCCGTGGGAACTTACAACCTGGATAACGAAACCGACGGCAGGCTCAAGACTACGTCCAGCGGAACCGCCTCAGCGCACATTCACTACATCTCCGATCAGAAGTGGGGCGCAAAGCTCAGGGCCAATGTGACGGGCAACTCCGCAGTCTGGTGGAACACGGGCGACTACGTTGACATCCAGGGGTTTGACATTTCCGGAGCGGGTGTTCTCGGAGTCTTCAACGAAGGCTCTGGTACCCGCTTGGTTGGGAACAACGTTCACGACGTTGCTGCCGGCCAGGGATGCCCTGAATTCGGCGGCGCCGGCCTTGACGACGGAAACCCCAATGCGGCAAACGATGACATTATCGGTAACTGGGTGCATGACGTCGGCGAGTGGGATGTTGCCTGCCAGCGCGTGCACGGCATCTATCACTCCAATCGTGGTGGACACATCTACAACAATGTCACCTTCCATAACCAGGGCTGGGGCATCCATCTTTGGCATGGAGCTACCGCCGTCACCATCAGCGGCAACACTATCTTCGGCAACGGCTACGGCGGAATCCTGATCGGCGCCGTCTCCGGGGAATTCCCCAGCGGCTCAGGGACGGACGATAACACGCTGGTGACTGATAACATCATCTTCCGCAACGGTCTACGCTCTGATGCTCAAGGCTACGGAATTGAGGAATACGGAGATGTGGGCTGGAGCAATCACTACATCAACAACCTGATTTCCCAGAATGGTCCGGCTGATTTGAACCTGATCAACAACAGTGCGCAGGGAACAATCAACGCTAATCCTGGGTTTATCAACTATCAGGACAACGGCTCAGGCGATTACCACCTGCAGAGCAACAGTCCTGCAGTCGGAGCCGGAACCAGCCAAGGGGCGCCTTCGACCGACTTTAATAACGGGCCGCGTCCAATTGGAGGCCGTTGGGACCTCGGGGCCTACGAACTAGGCGGAGGCAGCGGAGCTTACCCGCAACCGTAGTTATTAATAAAACCACCAACCCACAAACCCACGCCGGGATACAATTCCCGGCGTGAGGTTTTTTAGGGCAAACCTGAAATTTCAGGTGTCATTGAGCCGCCATCAACTTACCGGTTTGCGCGGAGTAATCGAGCCGAAGTAATGGCTGCGCAAAAATGGTACGGCTGACAACAGCCAGTACAGGACCGCCGAATTTCGCGAAACCGAGCGAGCCAGCGGCGGAGCCAGGGTAGTGGCGCCGAGCTGGATTCGGCAATTGGGAAAGCATTCCGCAATGTCTTTTTTTCTCAGACCCTGCACATCGGCATTGAAGGGATTATTCAGGAAAAAGTCGTACCACAGGATGGTCCCCCCGGGGGCCAGCACACGAAGCATCTCGGATGCAATCTGCCGGCGGCTTTTCCGGTTCAGGATCGAGCTGAACAACATGCTTTGAAAAACGATATCAAAGCTGCCGTCGGGAAAATCCAACAGCTCCGAATTCCCACACCTTAAAGTCGCCGCGCGAGGAAGCAACTGTTTAGCGTCGGCGATTCTCTCTTCCAGCAGATCGACACCGGCCAGATTCTCGGGTCTTGCTCCCATCCGCAAAAATTCGATGAGCCACAACCCGCATCCGCAGCCTACTTCAAGGATCTTTTTATTAGTTACCGGTTGATGCTCGCTTCTTGTCAAAACCCGCGCGAGTTTGCGCTCCAGCTCCTGCACCCGAAGCAGATTGGGCACTTTGAGAAGCGAATAAAAATTCTCTGGAATAGATTCGTCGCGTTTGTCGTAGGCGGCCTTAACGCGATTTTCTTCCGCCCGGCTTACCATCGTGCTCATTGCTAATCCATGAAGATCAAGAAGTTGATCAAGAACATAAAAAACAAATCTGGAATTCAGTATGCGTTGGAAGACTGCAAAGCATGATATCGGAACGGATAGGTGGTCTTTTCTGCCGCGCGCTCGCTGTGCGCTAAAGTGAGCATGATCCACACCAGCCAGAAAGCTTTGAACCAAAGCATGCCCAGGAAGAAACTCGCCGCCAGCATTCCCCAGGCCGCGGCCTGGCATGCGATGGCGCGCAAATTTGCCGGGACCCCTCTGAGCGATGGCTGCATGCGCTTTGCCATGCGTAATTGCGAGCCGATGGCAAGTAACAGCAGCCCGAGCCCTACGATTCCCAACTCCACGCCAGTTTCCAGATAGATGTTGTGAGGATCGCGATGCAGGCCGACAAAGGCGCCGGCATTGCCGGCATACTTATCGTAGATCGAGGGAAAATTGCTTAATCCGGCGCCCGTCACGGCAAAGTCTTTGAAAGCGGCAAGCCCAGCCTGCCAGATATAAGTTCTTCCCGCTCCGCCCGTGATCCCCGACTGCTCCAATCGCTGCCACAGCAAGGTAGGAGCAAACATAACGGCGGCGGCCAAAATGATCATCGGCACGAACACCCGCCAACCCATGCGAAGCCTGCGCAGATAAATGACTAACATGACCGCCAGAGCGAAAAGCGCCCCACGAGACATGGTGATAAATATGCTCAAAGCAATTACGCCGGAAGTAAGCAGCATAAATGCCCGGCGGAGCAATGTTGAAGACCCCAGGAACTCACCCACGGCAAGCGAAAACGGCAGCAGCAGGCTGGCAGCAAAAATGTTAGGGTCGGTTTGCCTGTTCCCGATAATGAGAGAGCCTCTCAGTCCATGATAGGAAATGCCGTTATAAAACTCATAGCAGGAAAAGAGCGCGGCGGCGCAGCCGCCCACGATTGTAAGCCACACCACTCCGGAAAATTCTTTTTCTGTTACGCGAAAGCAGGTGACGATGACATAAAACAAATACAGGCTGAACATCGTGGGCAATCTTCCGATGGCTTCCTGCTGATTGTAGGCCCACAAGATGGAGGCGGCGGCCCAGAGAACAAACAACAACCACCACAGTGCGGGTTTGGCTGGAAGTTCCAGGCGATGGAAGACCAGACCTACGGTGATGAGAACCATTACAGCAACAACGCCCACCACAAACGTCGAACTGACCGCATTCGTGCCGTTCCACAAAGCAGTGTCAGAATCAAATGGCACCAGGAATGCAAACCCTCCCAAGGCCACCTGAACGGGCCAGAACATAAGCAGGCAGAGGCCAAAAAGGGCAGCCAGATAGATCCAGCCTTGTTTCAGGACCGCCAGACCCATAATGGCTCCTGTACCCGCCAGCAGTGATTTCATGATTCGTTGGTTCTCGAAGCTTACTTTATGCATACCTTCTTCATGCATGTGTTTTACACACGCACCCTCGGCCTGACAATTTGATATAGCCTGCGCAAATCTCTGGAGTGAAAAAGCAACATGCTTAGAACGTAGACCAACGCTCCTGCGGCAAGTTCTGCCGCGAATCGGAGCATCAGGCTCCACTGTGCGGGAGAAAAATGGCGAAGCCCTAAGATCGCCGCGCACATGACGATGCTTCCGCTCATGGCCGGCCACAATGCGCGCAGATATTGGGCAGAGCGCAAATCAATTTCACGAAACGTCCGCCGGAAAAGAGGGAACGCCAAAAATGGATAGAGGACTACCCATGCAGCGGCGACGCCGGTGGTGCCCCAATGCGCTCCTACAAAGAAGCCGATGGGAAAATACACGGCCGCGGCAGCGTTGGTCCACATGGTGAAGTGGGCCAATCTCTTGGCGTTGAGCAGCGGTCCGAGAATATTGGTAAGAGCGCGCACTGTAGCGTAACAAAGCAGGATGCGCAAAGGCACAACGACCGCTATCCACTTTGCCCCCAGCACCAGCAAAACAAACTGGTCTGCCACCAGCGCCAGGCCGAGACTGAGCGGCAGGATAAGAAGTGTAACCGCCTCCACGACCGTGAGCAGGTAACTGCGGAGCGCCTCTTTTTCCTGATGGGCAGCGGCAAAAAATGAAGGCACGACCCGCAACATCAGATTGGTGATCTTGTCTACGGGCGCGCTTGCCATGTTCCAGGCCAACGTATACGCCCCTAAAGCAGCCTGGCCCAATACCCGCCCGGCCGCGAGGAAATCGGAATTTGAGTAAGCGTACCAGGCCACACCGCTGCCCAGGATATGCCCGCTGAAGCGAACGGGATAGCGCAACGTGCGCATGTGAGGCCAGGAGAACCCATGAGAGCGCTGTCGTAACGTCAGAATTGTTGAAACCAGAATCATTGTCAACATGCCAATCGCGAGGCACCAGTATCCGAAGCCAAGAAAAGCGGAGATCAGAGTGCCGACCGCATAAGCCAGATACGAAGCTCCCTCAATCTTCGCCAGCGTCTTGAACTGCATCTCGCGCTGTAACAGCGCGGCAGGAACGGTTTTTACCGAGGTGATCACAAAAACCAGGCTCATCGCCATCAGAAGCATGGGCAAGCGCGGCGTGTGAAAGAAGCTGCCCAGCGGATAGGCGACTGCACAGGAAAGCAGGAAAGCCACAATCCCCATCAAGATGGACAAGGTATTGAGCTGCCCGGTCTGCTCTTCCGTCAGATCCTGCAAATTAATAACGGTCATGCCAAGTCCGAATTCACTCACTTCGAGGACAAGTCCGATATAAATGCTAGCCATCCCGATTAGACCGTAATCGGTAGGTGTGAGTATGCGGGCAACGGTGAATGTGGCGATCCAGGTAAAAACCTGGGTTGCCCACATTCCGGTTCCAGTCCAGGCGAACGCCTTCGCCATTTTGCGCAGCCGGGAATGCTGAAGCGCTGGATCTGCCGTTATTGAAGCGTCCTCTACAACATTGAGCTCTGCATTAGAAACAACTGGCATGTGAGGTTTAAAGGTCTGGTGAACTTCAGATCGTCAATCGGAAAGCACTTTCCAGAGGCCTGCCAGCGGCAGACTCAGGTGCGGGCTATAGAGCGCTGCGGCACGCGCCAGAGACCGGGAACAACGTCGAAAAAACCAAATAAGGTTGAAATACCATAAACGAAGTGATAGGAAAACATAAGGACCGGAGCCAGAAAAAAATATTTCCATCCATATTGCCTGGCCGCGCGAAATCCGAGGGCCAAAGACGAAAGCCCATAAACACTGAAAAGAGCGAGCATGGGCCAAAAGAGCGGCCGCAATGCAATCCCGGAAAATATGAGGAGAAGAACGCCCAGAGCGAAAAACAAAGGCACAGCATGGCGCCAGCAGAAGCTGACCGGATAGCGGGTCCAGGCGCGGGCGCACCACACGCCATTCAGATAGGCCTGGCGCATGAACTTCTTGCCGGTGGGGACGTTGTAGTAAATATTGTAGATCTTGGGCGACAAGAAAATCTTTCCGCCTGCATGGCGGATGCGGGCATTCAGCTCATAATCCTGATGACGAACCAGGTCCTCGCGAAAAAGCCCAACCTTATCGAAAATATCTCTGCGGAAGGCGCCGAACGGAACCGTATCCACGTAACAATCGCCTTTCCCCAGCCGGTAAAGCGCATTGCCCACCACGGCAGGGCTCTGCGTGATAAATGCTATCGTCTTTGCCACCAGTGAATCGCTGCCCGGCCTGGTAAACCATCGGCCGCCTACGTTGGCGGCTCCTGTGCGCTGCAGTTCGGCAATGCAGTTGGCGATGTAATCAGTAGGATATTCGGAATGGGCATCCATGCGGATGATATAGCGGCCCTTGGCCTGCCGGATGCCGATGTTCATTCCGGAAGGAACAACTTTCTGCGGATTGCGTAAAAGCCGCAGGTTAGGAAACTGCGATTGCTTTTCTACGACAATTTCCCTCGAGCGATCTGTCGACTCCCCGTCTACAACCAGGATCTCGTATTGGCTGGCGGGAAAACTGTTTGCGATTACCGTATCCAGGCATTTATCGATGAATTTTTCCTCATTGCGCACGGGGATAACCACCGATACGAGCACAGAATGCTCAGCGCCGGCATTCATCTGCGTCGATGTGCCGGGAGTTGTCGAAGATACATTTGCCGTTGCCATAAGCCCGTTGTGTCTATGCCGTTTGCTAGCGGAAAAGTTTTAAAAAGGTCTGAAAAAGTATCCGGGTGTCGCTCATCAGGTTCGCGGTTTGCGCATATTCCAGATCGAGCCGAATCTTTAGCGGAAGAACCTGGTCTACATAAAAAGATTCCAGCTCCCCCTCAGGGGCCTGATGGAGAACTTCTTCTTCATGGCGAAAGCAGATGGAGGCCTTTCCGGTGAGACCGGGGCGTAGCGTGAGCACGCGAAGCTGCCCTGCATTGAGCGTAGAAAAATATTTCGGCAAATCGGGCCGGGGACCAACCAGGCTCATTTTGCCGGAGAGCACATGGAACAGTTGTGGCAACTCGTCGAGTTTCCACTTGCGAAGAAAGGCGCCCACAGTTGTTATGCGGGCATCGCCTTTCGTGGTCACACCCGGCCCATTATGGTGGCCGCCATGAACCATGGTACGGAATTTCAGAAACTCAAACTCCTGGCCGTCGCGGCCCATCCGCCTTTGGCGAAACAGCAGTGGGCCCGGCGAGCTGAACTTCACCAGAAGCGCAATTACGCCCATCAGCGGCAGCGCCAACACTGTCATGATAGCTGCCACACTAAAATCAAGCGCGCGCTTTCCGGCAGAGGCACACCACGGGCTTATGCCGCTTTGCTCCGGTG
>DASREY010000259.1:0-15306 GCA_035651775.1 Terriglobales bacterium | reverse complement strand
ACGGCGCTGATTGAAACCGGTTCGCGCATGGATGACGTGATCTTTGAAGAGTTCAAAGGCACGGGCAACATGGAAGTCATTCTCGATCGCAAGCTCTCCGATAAGCGCGTGTTCCCGGCCATTGATATCCAACGCTCAGGCACGCGTAAGGAAGAACTCATCATTCCCAAAGAGGACCTGCAGCGCATCTGGGTCCTGCGCAAGGTTTTGAACCCGCTCTCGCCGGTGGAAGCCATGGAATTGCTCATTGATAAGCTGAGCAAGACCCGCTCCAATGGGGAGTTCCTGTCGAATATGAGCTCTTTGTAGGCGGGAATTTCGCCGGATGGACGCGGATTAACGCAGATCAAGAACAATAGTGATTATTGAAGAACGCGCAACCCACGAGCGTTGTGTCGTCGGGTTGTTTGCGAACTGCCTTCGATGGTCTGAATCAGATTCTTTCAGCAGCGCACGATCTTTGATGAGGTGATTCCGCGCGTGGCGTTGCGGCTATCCACTACAAGCTTGGCTTCATTCACGATGCCTGGGTAATCATAATCGGAGTGGTCGGTTACGATCAGAACGCAATCATACTGGCCGAGGTTTTGCAGGGGGGCGCACTGCATCTGCAGATCATAGTGCCGGCCTTTGCCGATGGAGGGAAAGTAAGGGTCGTTATAACTGACTTCAGCGCCCTGCGAACGCAGCAACTCGATGATGGTGAGCGATGGGGATTCGCGGAGATCGTCCACATCTTTCTTGTAAGCCACGCCCAGCACCAGGATGCGCGAACCATTCAGCGCTTTCTTTTCACGATTCAAAGCTGTGGCCACGGCGCTCACCACGTGATAAGGCATGTTGGAATTGATTTCACCTGCGAGCTCGATAAAGCGAGTTTGGAAATCGTATTCTTTGGCCTTCCAGGAAAGATAAAACGGATCAATAGGAATGCAGTGCCCCCCGAGTCCGGGGCCGGGATAGAAGGGATGGAAGCCAAAAGGCTTGGTCGCCGCGGCTTCGATGACCTCCCAGATATCGATGCCCATGCGCAGGCAGAGCATCTTGAGTTCGTTGACCAGAGCAATGTTCACGCAACGATATATATTTTCCAGCAGCTTGGTCATCTCTGCAGCGGCGGGCGAAGAAACCTTAATCGTGCGATTAAAGATTGTCTGATAGAGCAGCGCTGTCAGTTCAGTGGCATTCTGTTCCAATCCGCCAACAACCTTGGGAATATCGCGGCGGGCTATGCTCTGGTTTCCCGGGTCCTCGCGCTCGGGCGAGAAGGCCACGAAAAAGCTGTTTTGTAACGGCGCATCGGCCCGCGCCGCCTTGAGTCCGCGTGGGTTCTTTTTTTCCAGCGTGCCCACCAGAATTTCTTCCGTTGTTCCCGGATATGTGGTGCTCTCAAGAATTACCAGTTGGCCGGCGCGCAGGTGCGGCGCAATGGCCTCAGCCGTGGATTGAATGTAGCTGAGATCGGGCTCGCGATATTCGTTGAGTGGAGTAGGGACGCAGATAATGATCGCATCCATCTCTGCCAATTGCGAATACTGGGCCGTGGCCAGCAATCCGCGGCTTTGCGCGGATTGAATCTCCGTTGCCGGAATGTGATAGATATACGATTCACCCCGGTTGAGGGCTTCAACTTTCTTGTTGTCAACATCGAATCCGCTGACAGGAAAGTGCTCTTCGCTGAACAGGAGGGCCAGCGGTAGCCCCACATAGCCAAGCCCGATAATTCCAACCCGCGCGGTGCGGCTCTCAATCTTCTGTTGCAAGGCAGCAGCCAGGGAGCGGATTTGTGCCGGTGTAGACATATGAAAGCAAAATTTTATCACGCAAGATCACGGGAACCCGCTTACCGCGCTGATTCAGGTGTGAATTTTTGTTAACAAAGGAAAGTTATCTTAAAGAATCAAACTTCAGGGATTTTGGCTGCACACAGCCGAAGACGGCTGTGCCACATACAGATCTCCGCTTCCCATCGACTGTTTTAGAGGGTTCCGCGAGCTAGACTGTTACCCTGGATTCGGTCTGGGTATAAAGTTCTTCGATCTGTGCTTTATATTTTTGCTCCACGAAGCGGCGTTTGAGCTTCATGCTGGGGGTCAACTCGCCAGTGGCGATGGAAAACTCGTCAGGCACCAGCAGAACCTTCTTCAGTTTTTCAAACTGGGCAAGCTTTGCGTTCAGCGTTTCGACGATGTTTTCGTAAAGTTCCTGCACTTTAGGATGGGTGATGAGCTGGGCAGGGGAAGAGAAGGAAACATTATGTTCCCGCGCCCATTCCTGCAGAGCTCCAAATTGTGGCGCAATGATAACCGCCGGGAATTTGCGCCGCTCCCCGATAATTGCCGCCTGCGAGATCAGCGGATTCGATTTGAGCTGGTTCTCCAGCGGCTGCGGGGCGATAAACTTGCCGCCGGAGGTTTTAATCAGGTCTTTTTTACGGTCGGTGATCCGAAGAAAGCCATCGGAATCGAGGGAGGCAATGTCGCCGGTCTTAAACCAGCCATCCGCAAAAGCATTTTGGGTCTCTTCCGGCAGCTTCCAGTAGCCATGGAAGATGCTAGGGCCGCGCACCAGGAGTTCGCCGTCTTCGGCAATCTTGATTTCGACGTTGGGCAGCTTCTTGCCCACGGTGCCTATGCGATGGACCTCAGGCGTATTGATGGCGATGACGGGCGAAGTTTCGGTAAGACCGTATCCCTGAAGAATTACGATTCCAATATCTGCAAACCAGGTGGCCAGGTCGATTCCCAGCGGCGCTCCTCCTGAAATGAATGCGCGTGTTTGCCCGCCGAAGCCCTTGCGAATTTTCGAGAAGAGCAGCGCGTTCGCCATTTTCCACTTTAAAGAAGAAGGTATTCGGCCAGCCAGGATTTCTTCTCGATGCGCGCGGCCGACTTTCATCGCCCATTCATAGATCGAGTGCTTGATGCCGCGCCGGGTTTCGAGCAGGACTTTGTTGTAGACCTTCTCATAGACACGGGGAACGCTGACCAGCAGGGTGGGCTTTGTTTCCAGCATGGTTTGCGGCAAATCTTCCAGATGCGGGCAGTACGCCAATGTGACTCCGCATTGCAGGCAGTAATAGTCGAGATGGCGCGCGGTGATGTGCGACAGGGGAAGATAAGAGATGGAAAGATCGCAGGGGTCCGATCCGAAGTCGCGCAGAGAGAAGCTGATATTCGATGCAATATTCCCGTGCGACAGCATGGCCCCTTTGGGCGTGCCCGTTGTGCCAGAGGTATAAATAATGGTCGCAAGGTCATCCGGCTTGATTGCCTGAGCTATCGCGTCAAGGCCGGCGTCTCGACCAGCGGGTGCATTCGCAATCAGGCTGCGGAACGAGACAGCCTCGGTGCGTGGAACGTCATCCATCAATACGATCTTTTCAATGTTCGTCTGCGACCGGACCTGCAGCACCTTTTGCAACTGCTCCTCGGTGGAAACAAAAATAGCCCGGGCTTCGGAGTTGTTCAGCAGATATATGATCTGGTCGGCGGGCAGTGTAGCGTAAATGGGGACATCAACGATGCCCAGCAGCAGGCAGGCGAAATCTGCAATTTGCCATTCAGGGCGGTTCTCGCTGAGGATGGCGACATGGTCACCTTTCCCGAATCCCCAGGACTGCAAGGCGCGGGCGACCGCGGTCACCTGGCGATACAATTCCTGTGAGGAGATGTTGAGCCAGCGTCCTCCCTGTCTGTAGGTCATCACGCGGGAGTGGTTGCCGGCTACGGAATTGAAAAAAATATCGTTGAGTGTCTCTAACTTCATGAATGACGCCGCACTTCCACCCCACCTAAAATAACATCCACCACGGCATCGGCGGCGCCGGGCAGAGAATAGTCCCGCTCACTGAGCAACCAGGAGGTCACCATCTCATCGAGGGAGCCAAAAAAGCAATTCGCTACAATTTTATCGGAAAGATCGTGGCGGAAGACACCCGTATTTTGCCCTGCGCGCACTACCTCACGGATGAGGTCGAAGTACTGCTTCAGTTGGTGCTGGGAAAATTGCGCCAGAAAACGCGCACTCTGCCTCAGCTCAGTCTGAAAGACGATGGCGAGGTTGCGGTTCGATCCCAATGAGGTGAGATGCAGCAAGGCCAGCCGCCGCAACTGCTCGCGAGGTTCGGTGATGCTCTTGACCTCGGAACGCGCCAGATCAAGAAACGCCCCAAAGGCGTTGGAGATGGCAGCCATCAGGATCTGGTCTTTGCTCTTGAAATACAGATAAATGGTGCCGTCAGCGACTCCGGCGCGCTGGGCAATATCGGAAACCCGCGCATTGAAGAAGCCGTTTTCGGCAATTACCTCAACCGCCGCCTCCAGGATGCGCTGGTATTTATCGGCACGCTTCTCGCTACCTGGGGAAGCAGGCGTCGGAGTTGCCGGGTTTTCCTTTGTAGACTCGCTATCCATGATTCATGAGGGTGGAAACGGACACTCTAACTGCAATCGCGCCTGGGCGCAATCCCATTTTGACGTGAAAGCAGGTAACTTGTCAGCAACAAATCGGGTGAACCACAATGCTGATTCGTGAATCAGACGCCGTCTCCATCGCGGGAGCTCTTGAGATGAGAGATCATCCGCAGGAATTCGGGTGTGGGAGCATTGCGTCCAATCGGGGTCTCGATCTCAGGAGCGATGATCGCCCTCACCGAATCGAGCTCGGCGAGAAATGCATCGTGGCCGTGCCCGGAGTGAAGTTCAAGATAGCGGACGCTAACTCCTGCCGAAGCCATGCGATCAGAGAGCTTGCAGACATCGTTAGGAGGGAACAACCAGTCAGAAGAGATGCCTAACAGCAAGACCCGGGCACGAATGCGCTGGAATGCGGCTTCTTCGGAGCCATATCCGATGTGAAAGTCGAAGGTGTCCATCGCCTTGGAGAGCGCCAGATAGGTATTGGCATCAAAACGGTCTACAAATATCTTTCCCTGGTAATCGAGATATCCGGCGACATCAAAGCGCTCGCCCAGGGAGCGATGAGGGTCCTCGCTTCCGCGCTGATTCGGACGGCGCGCAAAGCGTTCGTCAAACAACTCCGCTGATTTGTATGAGCACATGGCGATTCCGCGGGCCAGGCTTAAGCCCGCAGCCGGACCTCCATCGGACGCGTATTCGCCGCCGTTCCAGGCGGGATCGCACAGGATGGCCTGCCGCTGAAGGTGATTTAACGCCAATCCCATGGCCGAAAGCGGCGTGGCTCCTATGGCGATGCAACGCTCGACTGCGTCGGGATAATCCACTGCCCACTGCAATGCCTGCATACCGCCAAGCGAACCACCGATCACGGTATGTAGATGTTCAATCCCCAATTTGTCGCGCAGCAACTCGGCTTGTGCCCGAACCATGTCGCGGATCGTGACCAGAGGGAATCTGCCTCCATAAGGCTTACCGGTCTCTGCATTTTGGGAAGCAGGGCCGGTAGAGCCATAGCACGATCCGATGACATTGATGCCGATGATGCAATAACGCTCGGTATCGATCGCGCAGCCGGGACCAACGACTCCCGGCCACCAGTCGGCAACCCGCGCCGAGCCGGAAAGCGCATGACAAACCAAAATGGCATTATCGCGTGCCTGGTTTAAAGTCCCATAGAGCGCGTAACGCAAGATGAGCGGACGCAAAGAGCCGCCTGAAGCCAGCGGAAAAGGCCCACCCTGGGCCAGCGTGAAGCTGTCTTCCGCCGCCGGTTGTAGCAACGTGCTCTTCTCCTGTTCTTTCTGGTTTGCCATAAACTAATTTTCTTTAGCTAATTTTTCTCTTACGATTTCTTCCGGGTTGAAGCGCGATCGGTCTTCCTGCATCTCCCACGAAAATACATTGACTGCCTTACCGCTATGGACGGAAACAATCACATAGGAATAGACCGGCCAAGCATGGTCAAGATCGTATTGCGAGGGAACGCCGGAATCTTCCGGATGCGAGTGATAGAAGCCGATCACATCCAGCTGCCGCTCCCGCGCATGACGTTCGCCGCGCAGCAGCTCCCCCGGCTCGATGAGAAAGCGACGTCGCCGGGCTTCTTCTTCACGGGCGTTGGAAATAGGGAAGAGCTCAACCAGGGATTTGCGTCCATCCTCCTCGAAATGGCCCAGCAAGAGCCCGCAGCATTCGTAGGGATATTCATCTTCACCCAAGCCGCGAATTTGATTGATATGCTGCTCCCGCATACGGATCATTTCCTCTTCGCTCCCACAGCGTGGGTTGTGCTGCCGAGATGCTTTTCTACCGCAGCCAGCGCCTGATGAATATCTGACAGAATATCTTGCGCGCTCTCAATGCCCACGGCAACGCGCACCAGGCCATCGGTAATGCCAAGCTGGTGACGCCGCGCAGGCGCCATCTCGCGGTGCGAAGCGGTCGCCGGATGCAGCACGCCGGTAAAGACGTCTCCCAGGCTGGTGGAGCGCACACAAAGCTGGAGCGAATCCATAAACTGAAAGGCGGCCTCGCGTGTATTGGGATTGAGTTCGATAGAGAGCAGAGCGCCGGCGTTGTCCTGACGCAAAGTGCGGTAAACGGTTTCGTCTTCGTGAGCGACTAATCCGGGATAGTGGACTTTGGAGATGTTGGGATGATTTTTAAGTTCGTTGGCGATGTAGCTCGCATTACTACATTGCCGGTCAAGACGCACGGCCAGCGTCTTAACGCCGCGCAGGATCTCATGCGCGTCCCACGGTCCGAGCACTCCTCCGACCAGCTTCATGATTCCAATAAGCGAGAGCTTATCCGCTTCTTCGCGGGCAACTACCAATCCACCCATGACGTCGCAGTGGCCGCTTAGATATTTGGTGGCGCTATGCACGGAAAAATCCGCACCCTGCTTGAGGGGCCGGCACAAATAAGGGGAGGCAAAAGTATTGTCAACAATCAGCTTGGCGCCAACGGCGTGGGCAATTTCGGCACAGGCGGAGATGTCGCATACCTTTAACAACGGATTGGAAATAGTTTCCGCAACCAGGGCGCGCGGCTGAGCTTTGCGGGTGATTTCGGCCAGTCTCTCCAGATTGGAAAAATCGGCAGTCACGGTGTTGATGCCGAAAGAGCCAAACACATCGAACAGCAGGTCGAGGGTCGCTCCATAAAGATCTTGCGAAGCTACGACGGTCGATCCGGGCGATAGCTGGCAGGCAAAGATGGCGGCATGCAGGGCAGCCATGCCGGAAGCATACGCACAGGCGAATGCGCCGTCTTCAAGCTTTTGAATTGATTTCTCCAGCGCCGCAACCGTGGGGTTTCCATAACGGGTGTAAACGTAGCCGGGGGTCTCGCCAGCGAAAACCTTGTCAATTTCGTTCATGGAGGGATAGGTGAACGTCGCGGTGGCATAAATGGGCGTGGCCACGGGCTGGCCGTTGGGCGTGGGCAGCCGCTCACCTTCATGAACAAGCTGAGTTGTAAAATCCAAGTCCTGCTTTTTGCCGGACATTTGCTTCGCCTCCAATTTAAAAGCCCTTCGATCAGCAGCCGGTATGGATAGAAATAAAAAACCGGCCCAGGATTTATAAGATCGGGGCCGGCTTCGGAACTCTATGCGAAATTACGCGTTCAATCGTAATGTTTCATGCACAGGCGTGTTGACCGCAAAGCCGTCCCCTTCCAATGGAAAGGGACTTCCACATGGCCATGGCCATCCCGCGGTTGAACAGCGCGCTGTAGTGAATCGTTGTCATGCGAACGTAATCAAATAAAAAGAAATTTTAACGGCGAGACGCGCGCTCTGTCAAGGCAATGAGGCCCGGGCCGTAGTTGTCTGCAGGAAAAGCGCAAATACGCCCAAATTGATGCGTTCTCGTAGAGCTCAACCAGGGTTGAATTCGCCATGAACAAAACACGTTTGCGTTACCCGCGTGCGGCCGCTGGCAGGCGCGGCTTTCAGGCGTGGGTAGAGGCGAGCTATCCGATGGATAACGTGGCGTTGATTGATTTATCCAGCCGTCAAAACTTAACGAGTTATGGTCATGGATGCCGGGCTTGAAGCGGTCGCGCTGCCAATCAGGCTCAGTGCGCCCGGGGTGGTTGTGCCTGTGTTGATGGTAAAAACCGAGACATCCTGATCGCCCAGGTTGGTGGTGTAAACGAAGCGGCTGGAAGGATCAACCGTGATGGCAAGCGGCTGATTGCCGCCGGCAAAAGGAGAGCCGCTGATTTCCGTGAGCGAACCATCGGCATTGATGGAATAAGCCGAAACGTCACTGGAACCCTGATTGGCGGTGTACACATGACGGCCCAGAGGATCGACTACGACGGCATCAGGTTGGTCGCCGGCGAGAACCGGTGAGCCGATCAAGGTGAGCTTGCCAGATGCTGCGTCCACGGCGTAGGCGGAGACGGTGCTGTCGCCATCCACTACATAGAGAAACTTTCCGTTGGGACTGAGCGTGAGAGCGCTGGCGCTGAGAATCCCGGTAGCAACAGGCTCCTGGCTGGCTACAGTCAGCGCTCCATTCGAGCTGATGTTGAAAACCACGGTGCCGCTCGTGCCAGTAGCCACGTAAAGATGCTTGCTGGATGGATCAACGGCCAGGCTCATGGGCCCTGTTGATGTAGTGGTGCTGAAGGGAGAGCCGGAAATCTGCTTCAACGATGCATCAGTCCGATGAATGGAGAAAACGCTGATGCTTTCCGAACCGTTGTTGGCGACGAAGAGAAAGCGGGTCTTGCCGTCAATTGCCAGACTGACGGGAGCGCTGCCCGTGGTGAAGGGGGAATTAGGAGCGACAAAAATATTTCCGGTCCCGCGGTCAATGCCATAGGCGGAAACTGTTCCATCATCGGTGTTGGCCACATACATCAACCGGCCATGCAGGTCGGAGGTGATGGCGGTGGGATTTCCACCGGTCTTGACGGTCTCTCCCAGAGGCGAGAGCACACCAGTGCTCTTCAGGACAGAAAAAGCGGAAATGCTGGCGGTTGAATTGTCCAGGACAAAGGCGAAGCGAGGAGTGTTGGTGATTTGCGCTCCGCAGCTTATGAGAAGCCAGGAACCCACAAGAAAGCCCAGAACCAAAATGCTCTTCTTTACAAATCGCATTGCTCATTCCCTCATGGAGAGACCAGAGTGTTTAGGGGCGTCTCATTATAGCTTGGGTTAGATGCAAGCTGGTCAGAGAAGCACAATAAACCCAAGCTCCGAGAAAGCAGCTACAAACTCCAAGCTGCAAGCTCCAAGTTTTTGGTATCCCTTGGGCTGATACTACTTCGGCTCTTGGCCGCCCCCCCATTACATCGAGTAGTCGATTTCTCGTTAAGTATTTATTTTTCAATTACATACGCTATTCCGAAAGTAATGTCTTCGAGCAGTTTCGAGTTTCTAGAAACAGCTCGAAAGCAGAATCTGCAGTAGCCGCGTCTAAGCGGATACCTTTTTCAAAGAACCAAAACCGCTCTTTGGAGGCGCGGCCTGGGCCGTGGTTTGTGCCTTTTGGCACACTTCAACAAAATGTTAGGCTACGGTTTTCAAAAAACCAAGCGTTTGATACCAAGTTGTAGCCGAATCAGCAGATCAGAGGAACCGGGGGAGAACTCACCGCGGATTTCGCGAATTTACGCGGATGGAAACGCGAGATGCTTCGTCCTGCCCCGACCCAGCATGGCAAGCTGCGGGCGACTCTTTTCCAAAGATAAAATTCGTAAATTAGCAGACAAAAAAACGCGGCAGCCGAAGCTGCCGCGTTTCTTGTAGAGTTTTCTTAAAATATCCAGGCAATTAGAACTTGACGCGAAGGCCAACCTGGATCTGCCTGGGTGAATACGTAAAGTTGCTGTTGGTGTTGGTTATGCTCCCAAACAAGGGCTTGAAGTTGTTGGCCGGGGTATCGACGTCGAAGTTGAGGCATGGAGCAAGCGTAGTACACGTAACCGAACCTGTCGGAGTCTGGAGGTTGGTTGTTGAAACAAAATACCCGGTATTGTTCACGCTCGTTACATTCTGCTTATTGGCAAGATTGAAGAAGTCACCAATTAATTCCATCTCATATTTTTCCTGGACCTTAAAGTGCTTGGCAATCCGTATGTCCGATACCCAAGTCATAGGCTGACGGAAGGTGTTGCGACCCGTGGCATCAATGCGGAAGGCGCCACCGGAGCCATTAACGCCGCCATTAAGACCACCGGGAGCCGAGCCACTGGTCGTGAGGGAGTATGGGAGGCCGTTCTGTATCTGGTAGACGGGATCTAACTCCCAGTCATTGGCCAGAATTCCGAGCCAGCCACCTACCTTCCATGGCGAGCTCATAAGGGCGTGGAAGACGAAGCGGTGGCGCACGTCATAGATGGAGTTGCCCTTTTCCAGAGCCAGGTTGTTTGGAACCAACAGGTCGTTGGTGTCTGAAAATGTGCTCTGGTTCTGGCCGAAGTCTATGGCATGCGCCCAGGTGTAATTCACCGAAAACTGTACGTGGTGATTCATCCGGTGGTTTACCTGAGCTACCAGGGCGTTATAACTGCTGTTGATGCCGCTGAACATGATAGTTGTAGAACCAAAATTTGGATCAATGCGTGAGGTGAACAGCGGTTCGGTGATCGTGGGAGCGGTGATGGGGCCGCCGTTCACGATCTTGTAAGTCACAGTTCCAGTCGCGGGGGCGATGTTGCTATCAACGAAACCTGGCAGATTGCGACCCAGGCTGCCGATATAGCTGACGGAAAGCACAGAGCCCCACCCTAGATCATGCTCCAGAGTCAGATCTGTCTGATGGATCTGGGGATTCTGGAAATTCTTGGCAAAAAACGCGATGCTCGGCTTTGCTCCAGTGCATGTCGGCGGCGCCGCCAAAATCTGGGGGAAAGGAATTGTGCAAGGTCCGGTGACGGTTGAAGTTGGGCTTAATGAATACGACACCTGTCCAGCAGTTACGCCGGTTTGCGTCAGACCGTTGTAAATGGTGGAATTGATGATGCGGCCATAGTAGATGCCATAGCCGCCACGCAGCACGGTCTTGCCGTCGCCGAAGATGTCATAGGCGAAGCCAATACGTGGGCCAATGTTGTTCTTGTCGCTGGGCATATGACCAGCGGCCGGCGCCAATGGGTTGGCTAGCTTGCTGAAAGGACTGGGCAACTGCTCATACTCATAACGCAAACCCATAGAGAGACTCAGGCGAGGCAGGATTTTCCAGTCATCCTGGCCGAAAAATGCATAATCATTAGTCGTGAATTCAAAACCCAGAGGACCAAACGCCTGAGAATAACTCGTATAACACGGCCGCGGGACAGCAGCCGTTCCGCAAGTATTCTGTTTATTGAGATCAGAAAAATACGCCAATAAACTGCCGTAACTATAGCTGCCAAATTGCGTGCGCAGATTTACGGAGAGATCATCCACATGGCTGAAATCTACCCCGAACTTGAGGTTGTGGTTGCCATGGGTCCAGTTCACGGTGTCAGCAATCTGATGGCGAGTCTCATCGGGAAATTTTGTCCGCTGCAGGAAGGTGGGCACACCAAAAGTGAATCCGTTCGTGATAGAGACTTGCGGCGGCAGGCCCAGGGGATTGGTAAATGGAGAAGGCGAACTCGCGTTTACCAGAGTTGAAATTTCATAAGGCGTGGGCTTCTGGGTGAATTCAAACTCGAAGTCGCGGCCATACTGATAGCGGAGCTCGTTTACGATATTCGAGGTAAGCGTACTGTCGAGTTTGGCAACGCCCCAGGTATCTTTCACAAAGTCATTGCCAAAGCTGGCTCTTCCGTTGGTATTGGTAGCTTGAGTTTGTATGCCTGAAGGAGAGGCCCAGCGCATACGGTTGAAAGAAAACGCCGCGTGGTGCTTCGGCGTGATCTGCCAGTCAATCTTGGGGAAGAAGATGTTCTGCTCTCCGGTGCGCGGAACCGGCCCCAGCATGGAAATTAAGCCGGGTGTCGTAGGTGTTCCGAAGAGATCATTATTGTAAATAGTTGCAGCTTGCCCAGTAGTTACGCCCAGACGTGTTGCCAGTGTACTGATGGTGGCTGCACTTGGCGTAGCCAGGAAGCTATTCGGGTTGCTGGCTACAGCCGTTCCTGGAAAGTTGCGGAGGTAATAGTCAAAGGCCAAGAAGAAAAACAACTTGTCTTTGATGATTGGCCCGCCGATTCCAAAACCAGTCATCTTGCGCCAGTCCTTGGGCTTGAAATTCTTGAGATTGAACGCGCCAGTAGTAGGATCCTGAGTAGCAATTTTCGTAAATGCGTTAGCTGCGCCCCAGCCGGCGTCGCGGTCATAGAAATACGCTTCGCCGTGGAGTCCATTCGTTCCGCTCTTGGTTACGGTGTTGGTAACACCGCCGGCGGAGCGGCCGTATTCGGCGGAATAGTTGGAGGTGTTGACCTGGAACTCTTCGATTGCGACTTTCGGGGTAGAGTAGCCGGCGCGGGTGCGTCCGCGTTCTTCGGAGAAGAATGCCTGGTTGTTATCGGCGCCATCTACAGTGTTATTGTTCAACAGCACGCTGATGCCGCGGAAGCTGACGAGGCCGAAGCCGCTGGAGTCGCTCACTACTGTCGGCGTCAAGAGGGTGAAGTTCGACCAGCGGCCGCCGTTGATGGGCAGGTTCTCGACGGAAGCCTGGTTGAGCACCGGGGCGAGTTCGGGGGTGTTGTAGTTAATTTGTGGGGTTTCGGATGAAACATCCACGGTCTCAACCGTGCCGCCTACAGCCAGCTTGGGTGAGAGTTCGGTGACAGTGCCCACCTGGACAATCACCTCTGACGCCTTGTAGGGAGCGAATCCCGACTGCTTCACGGTGACCGTGTATGAACCGGGCTGTAATTGGGTGATGCGGTAGTAGCCGGCGCTATCGGTGATGGTGGATTTTTCTGCGTTGGTGGCGTTGTTGTGTGCGGTTACTGGCGCCTTAGAGACCACCGCCCCGGTGTTGTCGACCACCGTGCCGCCGATGGCGCCTTCGGTAGTGGACTGCGCGGCAGCGACGCCGATCATCATCAGCGCGCATACGAATACGGACAATATTTGCGTGAAAGATAAACACACCCAGCTAAAAGAAGCTTGCCTAAACTGCTTTTGCATAGCTCTCCCCCTCCAGAAATTTATTTCTTAATTTTTTGTTTTTTAAAGAATGCCTACGAACGGCATTCTGTACCATGATCTTACAAATCAAACATTAATAGCTCGTTAAAAAAACTATGAGGCCTATAAGATTAATTTCGCGTAATGAAGGGGGAGATTATAGAAGCATATAGAGTCCAAGGCCTGAGATTCAAGCCCCTAAGGTGTTTTTTATTTTGTGGAAAAGAAGGCTTATCTGTGGAAAAGCGAAATTGCGACCTTGGCGCCAAAAATTCATACAGCCTTAACATGGGGGCAACGTATGCCTTCCGAATCCTGGTGTGCGCTCTGGTAATCTATCGTGGCACCAAAAAGCTCCAGGCAACAATTAATTGAGGGTATTTCAAAAATTATCGCGATGATGATTTATGAAGTAATCTGTCACTGTTGACAACCTTAAATATTGTCCAGATTTCGACATGGAGAGGGAAAAATCCAAGGGCATCCGATTTAGGCCGTGGGCGGTTCCCATCGCCATCCGAGGTCCTTCGCCGCATAAAACGCGGCTCAGGATGACACTTTCTAAAAGGGTGGATTTTTCTAAGAGCGAGAATTTTTCAGAGATGTTGGACAGAGCCAAAGAGACTTCAGGTATTTTCTGAAGACAGGCGAGGGACATGAGACCACGGCGTATTCTTTTTCTAGCGATAGCGTCAATTTTATTTATGCTTCCAGCTCTGGCCGCTTTCAGCGACCTGGGGCCGGCGATTCTACGAACGTTATGGTTGCCATCGAGCAAGCAACTGCTGGAACCTGTGCCGGGCGATCCGCAAAAGCTCAACAGTTTTCCGGTCACGCTGGCAATGAGTCCTGACGGGCATTACGTGGCCGCGCTGAATGCCGGCTACGGTACAGCGGAGTCGAATTTTCAGCAGTCCATTGCGATCCTCAACCTGGCGAGCAACCAGGTGGCGGATTTTCCCGATACGCGTCTGGGGCAGCATGCGCACCAAAGTTATTTTGAGGGACTGGCGTTCAGCAAAGACGGCAGCAAGCTTTATGCGTCGCTGGGTTCTATTACCGATCCGGAGGGAAAGAAAAGCGGGAATACGGGCAACGGGATTGCGGTCTATAGCTTTGCCGAAGGCAAGATCACTCCGCTGAAGGTCATACCTATTCCGGTTCGTGCGTTCACGGGACACAAGAAGCCGCCGGCGAAGGACCCGGAGCATCCTGACGCGGGCGCGCCGGCTTATCCCAGCGGGATTGCCGTAGTAGCGTCGCAGGGAAAAGAACTGCTGCTGGTAGCGGATAACCTCTCGGATGATGCGGTGCTGCTGGATGCGGAGAGTGGCGCCATCGTGCATCGGTTCGATCTCAGCCGGCAGGATGTGATACCTGCCGAGTATCCCTACGCGGCGACGGCGATGCGCGATACGAAGACCGGCTACGTCAGCCTGTGGAACGCTTCCGCCGTTGCCGAACTCGACCTGGCGGGAGACAAAGTGCGCCGCTTCATCCCGCTTTTGCCGCCCAATGCGAAGACAGATGCCGGGTCGCATCCTACGGCGCTGCTGCTGAGTCCGGATGAAAACATCCTTTATGTTGCTCTGGCAAACGCCGACAAGATTGCCGCGGTTAATACCAAAACGGGAAAGGTGGAAGCATATCTCTCCGCCAAATTGCCAGGACAGGAATATGGAGGCAGCTATCCTATTGCGCTGGCGCAGAGTGAGGATGGCAAGCTGCTTTTCGCCGCCAATGCCAGCCTGGATGCAGTCGCGGTCTACGATACGACGGCGCTTTCGCAGGGCAAGTCTGACGTGGAAGCAGCCGGGTTTATTCCCACGGAGTGGTATCCAACGGCTTTGGCGGTCCACCAGGGCGAACTGTTTATCACCAGCGGCAAAGGAGCAGGCATCGGTCCCAACAACATGCCTTCTCATCTGCATCCTAAAGATACTTACAGTTATATCGCCAGCCTGTTGCATGGATCTCTGGCGCGGGTGAAGATTGCGGAAGCGCAAGCGAATCTCACTGAACTTACCAAACAGGTGGTGGAGAGCAACCTCATGCGCGGCAACGGCGACAAGATTACGTTTGCCGCCGGCGGTAATCCTATTCATCACGTCATCTACATCATCAAGGAGAACCGCACTTTCGATCAGATTCTGGGGGATATAGGCGCCGGAGACGCTGATCCATCGCTGGTCATGTACGGACAAGAAATTACGCCCAACCTGCACAAACTGGCGCGGCAGTTCGGGGTGCTTGACAATTTTTATGACAGCGGAGAGGTCTCCGGCGATGGACATG
>DASREY010000258.1:0-4090 GCA_035651775.1 Terriglobales bacterium | reverse complement strand
GCCGGATGGCCCTGCGACATGGATTCGATTCTGAAGGTTGCGGCGCACCATCGATTGAAGGTGATTGAAGACTGTGCCCAGGCGCAGGGCGCCATCTACAAGCGACATCCCGTGGGCTCACTGGGAGATGCGGCAGCGTTTTCGTTCTGCCAGGACAAGATCATGACCACTGGCGGCGAAGGCGGGATGCTGGTGACGAACAACTCGCAATTGTGGGACCGGGCATGGAGCTTCAAAGATCACGGAAAGAGCTTCGATGTGGTTTACAACCAGCAGCATGGAACCGGGTTTCGCTGGCTTCACGAGTCCTTTGGCACCAACTGGCGCATGACGGAGATGCAGGCGACGATCGGCCGTATCGCACTGAAGAAGGTCCCTGGGTGGGTGGTCACCCGTCGACGTCATGCCTCCACGCTGAATTCCGCGCTGGCAGATGTTCCTGGTTTGCGTATCCCGCTTCCCCCGGACCATTTCTACCACGCTTATTACAAGTACTACGCATTCGTACGCCCGGAGATGCTGAAGGCGGATTGGGATCGCGATCGGATCATGCAGGCAATTGTGGCGGAAGGGGTCCCTTGTTTTGTAGGAAGTTGCAGCGAGATCTACTTGGAGAAAGCTTTTGCGCAGACTCGGCCGGCGAATCGATTTCCGGTGGCGAAGGAACTCGGCGAGACCAGCCTGATGTTCCTGGTGCATCCGACGCTCTCCGATGAACACATTGCGCTGACCGGGCGCGCCATCAAAAAAGTCATGGAGCAAGCAACAAAGACCAATTTCTATCCGGCAGGCATGGCAAAAGCTGCCGCGACCAGCGGTTCGTAGCAGTCGCAACAAACAATCATACAAATCACTGTGGGGGCTCTCTGGCCTATGTTGTACAAGCAGCGTGCAGCGGTAGTCGCATTGTTTCATGTGGGATTGATCCTGACTTCAGCTCTTGGGGCGTGGTTACTTCGCTTCGACTTCGTCCTTCCTCCGGCGGCAATCGCACTTGTGTATTGCCCGATTCTTATTCTCCTTCGCATGGCCGCCCTGAACCGGTTCGACCTGCTGCATGGCTACTGGAGGCATAGCGGCATCGACGAGATTGTGGACATCGTCAGAGCTGTCGGGGCCGGAAGTCTCGCGTTCTTTCTTGCGACGCGTTGGTTGATCCACGCTTCATCATTCCCGCGATCAATCTACCTTCTGGAGGCAATTACCACTGCGGGCGCGCTTACCGGCGTTCGAGCCGTGGCCATGTTTCTGGACAGCCGAGGTGGTCACCAGCACAAAGGCGCGCGAATGCGGCGCGTCATTGTGATTGGGGCCGGAGCGACTGCCGCCTCTTTACTGAGGGAGATGTCAAAATCCGAATTTCTGCCTGTGGCATGCCTGGACGACGATAAATTCAAGCGAGGGGGACGAGTCAGAGGCGTTCCAGTTGTCGGTGGAATCGAAGAAATCGGAAGAGTTGCCGAGGAGTTCATGGCGGAAGAAATCTTTATCGCCATTCCTTCCGCAACCGGCTCGCAAATGCGCCGTATTACGACGTTATGTGCCGCAACCAAGCTGGAGTGTCGAACCGTCCCCAGCATGCGGGACCTGCTGGCCGGGAAGATGCTGGTTTCTCAGCTGAGAGAGATCAATGTTGAAGACCTACTGGGGCGCGATCCCATTCAATTGGATCTCACAACCTTGCGCCGTCAGATCGAGGGCAAGGTGGTGATGGTAACGGGAGCCGCCGGTTCCATTGGGTCGGAGCTGTGCCGGCAGTTGTTGCGCGAAGCCCCGGCGCGGTTAATTGCACTGGACCAGGCAGAGACCGCCTTGTTCTACCTGCAATTGCAACTTACTAAAGAAAACCATGGAAACAATGTCAGGTATTTTGTTGAGGACATCGCCAACACTGTACGAATGCGGCAGGTACTGGCCACCGAAGGAGTGGACATAATTTTCCATGCCGCCGCTTATAAGCATGTTCCGATGGTGGAAAACAATTTGCGGGCTGCGCTATCCAACAACGTTTTTGCGTTGCGGAATCTGCTGGACGTCGCGGAGGAGAGCGGCTGCAATTCCTTTGTTCTGATTTCCACTGACAAGGCGGTTCATCCCAGCAGCTTTATGGGTGCGACGAAGCGGCTCGGCGAATTGATGATGGCAGCACAGCGGGAACGCAAGATGCGTTGCGTAGCAGTTCGGTTTGGGAATGTTCTGGGCTCGCAGGGCAGCGTGATTCCGGTCTTCAAAGAGCAGATTGAAAAAGAAGGCCGCATCACCGTTACCCATCCTGACATCACACGCTACTTCATGACGATCCCGGAGGCAGTCTCTCTGGTTCTGCAGGCGTTTACGATCGGCGATCATGGTGACATTTTGGTTTTAGATATGGGCAGCCCGGTCCGCATCATGGATCTGGCGCATTCTCTGATTCGTATGTGTGGCAAGACCCCGTCGGAAGTGCAGATCGACATCACAGGTCTAAGACAGGGAGAAAAGCTATATGAGGAACTGTTCTACGCCAGGGAGCGGCTATTCCCGACTAGCCATAAGAAAGTGAAACGAACCCAGTCTGACATTCTGCCGTGGGCTGTTTTAGAGGCGGGCCTGGATGAATTAGCCAGTCTGGCCACTTACAGCAGCGATGTGACTCTGCGAAGTAAGGTGAAAGACATGATTCCCGAGTACACGTATGAACATGTTGTAGATCAGGACGAAGCGCGAGAAACGGTGGAGAGTTGCAAGATCAGCTTGCCGGTGATGGCTCGAACTGCCGTGGCGACAGGAAATGCCGGGTAAAAGAGAAAGAAGCCCAAGGAGAGTCCAAGGGCTTCTTTATTCTCCAATCTATTCTTACCGATGTCAGGCGGCCTTTTTCTTTGCCGCTTTCCATTTTGCCCAACGCACGCGTTGAGCGGCGGCGATCCTGCGACGCGCCGCAACCGACATAAAACGGCGGGGACGAGTTGTATTCGCACTTGCGCCGCGACGGCTATTGCTTCCTTGCAACGCAGCAATGGCCGAATCGATCGAACTCAATTCCTTTTGCAGCTTACCGCGAGCTGTTTCTAGCTCTTGTAATATTCCAGTCAAGTTTGCCAAGGTTATATCTCCTCGGCAAGGATTTTATACCAGCTTAGACGGATTTGTCTGGCACATCTCTACTTGCTGGACTTTCTTGGGACTTTGGCGCCCTTCTTTCTCGCCTCTGAGAGCCCAATAGCGATCGCTTGTTTGCGGCTCTTCACCTTCCCGCCTTTTCCACCTTTTCCTGACCGCAACGTACCCTTCTTCTTGCGCCTCATGGCGCTGGCGACGGTTTTGCCTGCTGCCTTTCCATATTTTCTTCCCGAAGATTTTTTACGAGACCTTTTCTTGCTCGGCATCCACAACCTCCTGTTCGCTGCTTAGAAGCGTGGATTCGGCTCGGAGGTTGTGCGGGAGTACCAGGGGATGCCGGACTGGTAGACAGCAGAGACCTTAAGCCTTGTCAGGTTGTGGATCTGCAAGCGGCAGCCAAATTTGAAAACGGGTGTCGCCCGGCTTGGACGCGACCTGGATATTTCCGCGATGCTTCCTCACGATTCGTTGAACGGTATCGAGACCGAGCCCGGTTCCCTCGCCGACCCCCTTGGTGGTGAAAAATGGCTCGAAAATATGGGCTTCGACTTCCGGCGAAATTCCCGGGCCGTTGTCACCGATTTCGACTACAACGCAGTCGTCTTCTTTAAACGTGCGGACACGCAACTCGCCTTTCCCGTTCATGGCATCGATGGCGTTGTCGATAATATTCGTCCACACCTGGTTCAACTGGCTGCCGAAGGAATTTACCAGCAGCGGAATTTTCTGGTAGTCGCGGTGAACGGAAACTCCGTGCTTGAGTTTGTAGTTCAAGATCGTGAGCGTCGTCTCCAGGCTTTTGACGATGTCGACGTTCTGAACAGGAGCCTGGTCCATGTAGGTGTATTCCTTGATTGCGCGAACCAGGTCGGAAATGCGCGAAGTGCTGCTTTCGATTTCGTTCAGGAGGTCCGCAATATCGATCGAAGCTCCAATGCGAATGAGAGCCGCACGGGCAGTTTGGACGTCTAAGTTGGCGAACAGAGAA
>DASREY010000257.1:0-7956 GCA_035651775.1 Terriglobales bacterium | reverse complement strand
GCGCCGAGCGGCAGAAGACCCCCAATGAGATTGCTCTGAACATTTTGCTGGCGGGCCTCACCGTGGTGTTCCTGCTGGCTGTGGCAACACTTCAGCCTTATGCGATTTACTCGGGTTCTCCGCAAACTGTCTTTGTTCTGGTTTCACTCCTGGTTTGCCTCATTCCTACCACCATTGGCGGTCTTCTTTCCGCAATTGGGATCGCCGGCATGGATCGTTTGGTGCAGCACAATGTGCTCGCCATGTCTGGTAGAGCGGTCGAGGCGGCCGGCGATGTGGATACGCTTCTGCTCGATAAGACCGGAACGATTACTCTCGGCAATCGGCAGGCGGCCGAATTTATTGCCGCTCCCGGCATCACCAACGACCAACTTGCCGATGCCGCTCAGTTTTCCTCATTGCCAGATGAGACTCCCGAAGGCCGCTCCATCGTGGTGCTGGCAAAAGAGAAATACGGTTTGCGAGGCCGTGATCTTGCCGATAATCCAGTGGAATTTGTTCCCTTCAGTGCAACCACTCGCATGTCGGGAGTGAATTTCGATGGCCGCATGATTCGTAAAGGGGCTGCTGACGCAATTGAGCGCCTGCTCAAAGAGAATGGAGGCTATCTTCCGCAGGAACTTCGGGCGACGGTGGAAACCATTTCCCGTTCCGGGGGCACGCCGCTGGTTGTCGCCGAAAACGGCCGTGCGCTGGGCGTCATCCATTTGAAAGACATTGTTAAAGGGGGCATACGCGAGCGCTTCGCCCAGCTTCGCGCCATGGGCATTCGCACCGTGATGATTACCGGCGACAATCCGCTCACCGCTGCCGCCATCGCGCAGGAAGCGGGAGTCGATGATTTTCTGGCCCAGGCCACCCCTAAAGACAAGATGGACCTGATCAAAAAAGAGCAGGCTCAGGGAAAGCTGGTGGCCATGACCGGTGACGGCACCAATGACGCGCCCGCTCTCGCGCAGTCTGATGTTGGGGTGGCCATGAACACCGGCACCCAGGCGGCGAAAGAGGCCGGCAACATGGTTGACCTCGATTCGAACCCAACCAAGCTGCTTGAGATCGTTGAGATCGGCAAGCAGTTGCTCATGACCCGTGGCTCGCTGACTACGTTTTCTATCGCCAATGATGTGGCCAAATATTTCGCCATTATTCCGGCAATGTTTGCCGGGACGTTCCCGGTATTGAATGCGTTGAACATCATGCGCCTGGCAACGCCTCAATCGGCCATTTTGTCGGCGGTTATCTTCAATGCTCTTATTATTATCGCGCTCATTCCGCTGGCGCTGCGCGGCGTCAAATACAAAGCCATGAGCGCAGAAGCGCTACTGCAGCGCAACTTATGGGTTTATGGCGTTGGTGGAATTATTATCCCCTTTGTCGGAATCAAGATCATTGATGTGATCATTCGTGCGGTTGGATTGGCCTGAGCGGAGGACTTATGAAAAAGAATCTGGTTATATCCATTCTCTATACTGTAGTCACAACCATCATCTTAGGCATTGTCTACCCCCTGGTTGTTACCGTATTGGCCCAGGTGCCGATGAAAGACAAGGCGAACGGCCAGTTAATTACCAAAAACGGTGTTGTGGTGGGGTCTCGCATTATCGGCCAGACATTCACCGGCGCAGGTTACTTTCATACCAGGCCATCGGCTGCCGGCAACGGATACGACGCCACCAACTCCGGCGGCACCAACTATGGACCTACAAATCAGAAACTGGTTGATCGCGTAAAAGGTGACGTCGCCACCCTGCAGGCTGAAAATCCAGGTAAACCTGTGCCTATTGACCTGGTCACGACATCCGGATCGGGTCTTGATCCGCACATCACGCCCGCCGCCGCCGAATTCCAGCTACCCCGTGTAGCCAAGGCGCGCGCTATGACTGAAGACCAACTTCGCACCCTGGTCCAGCAGCATACCGAGGGCCGCCAGTTCGGCTTTTTCGGCGAGCCGCGTGTCAACGTGCTCGAGCTGAATCTCGCATTAGACGATAAATATCCTTTAAAGAGCGCCGCTCTATCAAAATGAATTCAACCTGTTCCGCAAGAAGCGCCGGCGTCTCGCCAGCAATCGCGTGAGCCTGCCCCGGCGCGCCCGGGGCAGCCCGCCACGCTTTTCCCATACAGCACATTCTGAACTTGTACCACCATCGGCCGTCGGATAAGCCGATAGTCACTTGAAACCACGGTTTCAAGTATGCAACCATGAGGGACTGCCATCCGCCAAAGGAGCTCCCCCCATGTCCTCGAACCGCCGCGCCGCCCTGAACTTCATCTTCATAACGGTGCTGCTCGATATGATTGCGCTGGGCATCATTGTTCCCGTGCTGCCCCGGCTGGTGGCTGATTTTCTGCACAGCGATACGGCGCGCGCAGCCGAGCTGATTGGCCTCTTCGGCACCGTGTGGGCGCTGATGCAGTTCGTCTTCTCTCCCCTGCTCGGTCTGCTTTCTGACCGCTACGGGCGGCGGCGTGTAATCCTGCTCTCGAATCTCGGACTCGGCCTCGACTACATCGTCATGGCGCTCGCTCCCACCGTAGGCTGGCTGTTTGTGGGACGCATCCTCTCCGGCATCACTTCGGCGAGCGTGACCACCGCCAATGCGTATATCAGCGACGTGACTCCGGTCGAAAAGCGCGCCAAGGCCTTCGGCATGCTGGGCGCGGCTTTCGGCGTGGGTTTCGTCCTGGGGCCTGCCCTCGGAGGCTGGCTGGGCGCGGTCAACCCGCGGCTTCCCTTCTGGTTCGCTGCCGGCTGCAGCCTGCTGAACGCGCTCTACGGATTGTTCGTGCTGCCGGAATCGCTCCCGGTTGAAAAGCGCCAGAGGCAGCTCGACTGGAAGAAAGGCAATCCCATCGGCGCGCTCACCCTTCTGCGCTCACATAAGGAGCTGCTGGGACTGGCCACCGTAAATTTTCTTGGATACCTGGCGCACGAAGTCTACGCAACCGTCTATGTGCTCTATGTGATCTATCGCTACGGCTGGGGCCAGCACATGGTTGGCAACTCCCTCGCGGTTGTCGGTATTGCTTCTATGGTGATCATGGCGGGCGTGATCGGTCCAGCCGTAGCCCGCTTCGGCGAACGGCTCTCGCTCTTTGCCGGCCTTCTGTTGGGAGCAATTGGGTTCGCGCTCTTCGGCTGGGCGCCAACCGGATGGCTTTTCCTGCTCGCCATCCCTATTAACTGCCTGTGGGCGCTGGCGGGACCTCCTGCGCAATCCATGATGACGCAGCGCGTCTCCGTCTCCGAGCAAGGCCAGCTACAAGGCGCAATCGGCTCGGTGCGCAGCATCGCCATGATCGCCGGCCCCAGCCTCTTCTCCATGACCTTCGCCTGGTTCATCGCACCCGGACGGTCATTGCATCTCCCTGGCGCGCCCTGGTACCTGGCGGCGCTCATATTGCTGGCAGCATTTATGCTGGCGCGTGCCGTCGCACCTCAAGGCAAGCCCACTTCTGATATAAAAACAGAGTCAGAGATTGCGGAAGCGCAGGTAGTTTAAAAGTAGTTCTAAGATTTTAGTCCTCGCACCTTAGGAAAAAATAATAGGTGGGGATCACGACCGGCTTTACCAAAAAATCATGGCGAGACCGAACTCTGGCGAAAACACCAGGAAAACATGCAAACAGACATTTGCCAAAGTACTGCCCCGAACGGGGCGGCATGATGTAGCCCAGGGCGGAAGCCCTGGGAAAGCAACGCAAACATGTTACTCCTCTCTGCCGAAGGCAACACGCAGCGAAGCGAAGTGTTCGAAAAATAAGTAGGTTTTGAAACGACCGGAACCACAATGACGATGCGGTTTGTCCAATAACTCAATTTTTTGGGCAAAGCCATCACGACGGGAGCAATCGTCGCTCGCACAGCTAACACCAGAAACTGCCTATCAACAAACAACTGAAAATTCACAGGAGGCATTTATGGCAACGACAACAGTCGCGGTAGCAACCATGAAAGTGGCCCAGGTTCCGAGGCCGGGAGCGGATTTCCAGATCGTCGAGCGCGAGATTCCCACCCCGGGCGCTGGATATGTGCGGATCAAGGTGCAGGCTTGTGGTGTTTGCCACAGTGACGTGCTCACGAAAGAAGGTTCCTGGCCTGGAATTCAGTATCCTCGCGTTCCAGGACACGAAGTCGCCGGCATCATCGATGAAGTGGGCGCCGGTGTTTCCACATGGAAGAAAGGGCAGCGCGTCGGTGTCGGTTGGCATGGCGGCCAGGATGGCACCTGTCCCCAGTGCCGGCGCGGAGATTTTCGCAATTGCCGGAATCTTAAAGTCACGGGCATCAGCTACGACGGTGGATACCAGCAATACATGGTCGCTCCCATCGAGACGCTGGTCGCCATTCCAGAAACTCTGCGCGACGCCGAAGCGGCGCCGCTGCTCTGCGCCGGAATTACCACCTTCAACGCGCTGCGCCACAGTGGTGCATTGCCCAGCGATCTTGTCGCAGTGCAGGGTGTCGGCGGTCTGGGTCACCTGGGAATTCAATTTGCCAGCAAGTTTGGTTATAAGGTCGCGGCCATCGGTCGTGGACCCGAAAACGCCTCGCTTGCAAAAAAACTTGGAGCGAGCGTCTACATCGATAGCCAAGCGACGAACGCAGCAGAAGAGTTGCAGAAGTTGGGCGGGGCACAGGTAATTCTGGCGACAGCCCCAAGCTCGAAAGCCATGTCTGAGCTGATTGACGGTCTGGGGCCCAATGGCAAGCTCATGGTGATTGGTGCGGCATTCGATCCCATTGAGGTCACGCCGATACAGCTTATTAATGGAAGCCGGGCCATTCAAGGCTGGGCCTCGGGAACACCCACCGATTCCGAAGACACTCTGCGGTTCGCCGAACTGACCGGCGTGCGTCCCATGATTGAAACCTATCCGCTCGAAAAAGCGGAGGAGGCCTACGCGCGCATGATGAGCGGCAAGGCACAATTCCGCGTCGTTTTGACAATGTAAAGTTACCCAACAGCAGGAAATGTTGCGAGCATGGGTCTACAAGTTTGCAATAAAGGAGTTGGACGATGCGTCTTTTCAAATGCCCCTTCGCACCGAATGCTTGAGTAATGGGATGGGAGGGGCGCCGATGCAGTAAACACGCCCCAACTCCTTGCAGCTTGGAGCTGTGAGCTTGAGGCTCGCCTTAACGCGGTGACCCCTTGCGCGCAAGGGGGGTACCCCCACGCAATGATTGCGCCCGCTGCATCCACTTCCACGCGGTGGCTACGCATTCTTCGAGTGACCGCTTGGCCTTCCAGTTCAGTATCTTCTCGGCCTTTGCCGGGTCGGCGACCAGCATGGGCGGGTCTCCTGGGCGGCGGGCCACGATGCGCTTCGGAACCGGGCCGCTTACTTTTTCGACGGCGCTTAAGATTTCTTTGACGGAAGAGCCGCGCCCTGTTCCCAAATTGAGAAAGATCGAGCTTCCCTGGTTGGCCAGGTATTCGAGCGCCCGCGCGTGGGCCGCGCCCAGATCGTTCACGTGGATGTAGTCGCGGATGCAGGTTCCATCCGGGGTGGGATAATCGTCGCCAAAGATTTGCAGCTCGGGCCGCATTCCGGTCACGGCTTCGAGCGCTGCGGGAATCAGGTGATTTTCTGGAATGTGCAGCTCGCCAATCTCGCCGCTCTCATCGGCTCCGGCGGCATTGAAGTAACGAAGCGAAGCAAAGCGCAGCCCATAAGCCTGGTCGTAGGCTTGTAGTGCATATTCAAAACACGCCTTGGAGGAGCCGTACGGATTGATGGGCTCGCGCGGCAGGTCTTCGGTGATGGGCACTTTGGCAGGGACTCCATAGACCGCGCAGGTCGAGGAAAAAACAAAATGTTTGATCTTGGAATCGATCAGGGCATTAAGAAATGTAAGCGCAGCCCTGACGTTATTCTCAAAATATTTGCGCGGATTGCGCACCGATTCTCCGGCGTCGGCATTGGCGGCAAAGTGCATGACCGCGTCAACCCGCGCCAGGGCCGGCGTAAGGCGCGACAGGTCGGCGAAGTCAGCCTGGATAAGCTCAAAACCTTCGGCCAGAAAAGCATGGCCGGTGGATAAATTGTCATAGACCAGCACTTCGTGCCCACGGCTTCGAAGTATTCGGGCCGTATGGCTGCCAATGTACCCTGCTCCGCCCACTACAAGAACACGCATCACTCCTCCAGATTTTTCAGGGAACGGTACAGTTTGAACATCCTACATG
Source organism: Terriglobales bacterium (assembly GCA_035651775.1). Lineage (GTDB taxonomy): Bacteria > Acidobacteriota > Terriglobia > Terriglobales > Acidobacteriaceae > QIAW01. The sequence continues at coordinate 1,762 of DASREY010000257.1, read as the reverse complement.
GGCATGGGCAAGATGCCCACGCAAGCGCCGGCGGTACGCCAGCGCTACTTCAAACTGTATTCCTACCCGCTTTTATTTCTTCTTGCTTTTGATCTTGGCCTCGCCCTGCAGGCGGATATCGCGCGAGGACGAGCCCACCATGATCTGGTAAACGCCTGGCGCCACCGCCCAGTCGTGGCGCTTCACGTCCCAATATGAAAACGCGCGCGCGTCGAGCACGAGATGTACATGGGCCTTCTCGCGCGGCTTCAGAGTTATCTTCTGAAAGCCCTTCAACTGTTTGGGCGGCTGCGGAACATCGCTGCTCGAAGGCATGCCAACATAAAGCTGCACCACCTCGGCGCCCGCGACGCTGCCTGTGTTGCTTACGTTCAGGTCTACGCTCACGGTCGGCTCATTCTTGCCGTTCAGAGTAATGTCGCCGGGCGAGATCTTCAGGTCTTTATAAGCAAAACTGGTATAGGAAAGGCCGTGGCCGAAGGGAAAAAGTGGAGCGATCCCCTTGGCATCGTAGTGGCGATAGCCCACGAACACGCCCTCGGAGTAATGCGCAACCTTATCTACGCCGGGATACTGCTCCGGCGTGCTGGCAGGAACGTCGCTGAGATTTTTAGGGAAGGTGAGGGGAAGTTTTCCCGAGGGATTGTAGTCTCCAAAGAGCACATCGGCTACGGCGTTGCCATCTTCTTCACCGGGATACCACGCTTCGAGGATCGCAGGCACTTTCTCTGCCCAGGGCATAAGAACCGCCGATCCGCTCTTAACCACGACAACCGTGTGCGGATTAGCTGCAGCCACGGCTTCCACTAACTGATCCTGGTTCCCGTCCAGGGAAATAAGGTGATCGCGCCCTTCCCTCTCGTTGTCGCCAACCATGACGATGGCGGCATCAGCGCCCCGCGCCAGGGAAACCGCCTGGGAAACATCGCTGCCATCGTTAAAATCGACAGCCACTTTATCGCCGGCACGATTACGCAGACCATCGAGTGGATCAACTGTATAAAGAGGCACGACGTGCGAGCTGCCTCCGCCGCCGGTCACGGCTTTGGCTGCAAAAGGTCCTATCAGCGCAACTGATTTAAGCTTGGCCGCGTTGAGCGGCAGCACAGGGCCGTCATTCTTCAGCAGCACCATTGCTTCTTCCGCCAGGCGGCGCGCGGCAGCGCCATTCGGTTGCGCAGGAAGCGGCTTGGCGGCCGGCGGATGATCGAACAGGCCAAAGCTCATCATGGTGCGAAAGCGACGAATCAACTTGTCGTCAATCACCGATATTGGCACTTTTCCGGATTCGACCGCCGCTTTCAGGTCATCCCCAAAATATTTTCCCGTCGGCATTTCCAGATCGAGCCCGGCCAGGGCGGAAGGAATTGTGCTGTGGACGGCGCCAAAGTCGGAGGTGATAAAACCTTCGAATCCCCACTCTTTCTTGAGGATCTGGTTCATCAGCGGATCATTCTCGCAACAAAATGTCCCGTTCACCCTGGGATAGGCGCACATCACCGAGGCCGAATGTCCCTGCTTGATGGAAATTTCAAAGGCGGGCAGATAGATTTCGCGCAGCGTCCGCTCGTCAACCTCTTCGTTGATGGTGAAGCGGTCAGTCTCCTGGTTGTTGGCGGCATAGTGCTTCACGTTGGCGATTTCACCCTGGCTCTGGATGCCGATAATATTGTTCATGGAAATCTGGCCGGCGAGATAAGGGTCTTCTCCGTAGCCTTCGAAGGTACGGCCATTCTGCGGCACGCGCATAATGTTGATGGTC
>DASREY010000256.1:0-5243 GCA_035651775.1 Terriglobales bacterium | reverse complement strand
TACAGCAATCGTCGCGAATGCCCGCAGGCTCCCATCGCCATTGCCCAGGAAAATGGAAACCGTATTATCGTCCTGGTTGGCCACTGCTGCATCTGCGACGCCGTCGTTGTTGAAGTCGCCGGTCAGCACTACCCTGGGATTTTTTCCGGCAGGATAATCTTTTCGGCCCGTAAAAGCGCCGCTGCCGTTATTCAGCAGAACCGTGATGCTGTTGTCTGTGGAATTTGCTGTCACGATATCAAGCAAGCCGTCGCGGTTGAAATCGGCGGCGCTGACCGAAACAGGGCCTTTCCCGGTATCGAAATCAGGCTTGCGGAAACTTACCTGAGCGCGAAGAACCGATCCCAGCATGGTGAAGCAAGCTAGAAAAGTAAAAATTCGGCCAGCAAAAACGAAAAAAGAGCGCAGGAAAGACTGATACCCGGTCAATGGATAAGCTCCGCTATGGGGCTCAAGGAACAGGGAGTGGCCCAAATAAGTAGTTGGATTATTGAGAGCGCAGGTGGGTTGTCAGCAGCACACAGACTGCCAGGCAGACTTGCGAGCGAGCTGATGATGCCAGCGGCGAGAGCTGATTTTTCGTTCTCACCTCCGTCATTTTGTAGTGAAGCTGTGTACGCCGGTCCAATCGCCTGCAGGAGGGTGTTCAAGATAATAGCGGCACCGTTCCGCCAGGACAGCGCCAGGAGCATCTTTAGCTCCGGCAATTTCAGCTTGCATTGTTAGTATGTGCAACGCTCCCCGAAAATCCGAGCGGAGATAGGCGGCGAAAGCCTGTTCGTAAGAAATAATGTGAGGCTTCCGCTTTCCATCCGACGATCTGACGCCGAGCAGTTCGTAAATCGTGACGCCCTGCGTCTTCCCTTTTACGGCAACACGATCGAGAAGACGAAATTCAAACTCTTCACAACAGAGCCGATAGATTGCTTCACTGGCGAGAATGCTGGTGCCGTAATGCTTATTCAACCCTTCCAGCCGTGATGTGAGGTTCACTCCATCTCCAATTGCGGTGTAGTTGAAGCGATCGGGCGCGCCAAAATGGCCAACCGATGCGACGCAGGCATGCAATCCAAAGCGGGTTTCAAAGACCGGGCACCCGGACCATTGCGGCGATGCGTAGAGTTGACCTAACGACTCCTGGCAGCCAAGCGCGGCGCGACACGCGAAGACGGCATGTGACCTGAGCGGTTCTGGAGCATTCCAGAATGCCATGACCGCATCACCGATGTACTTGTCAACCGTGCCTTTCTCTTTATGGATTATGCCGGTCACAACCTGCAGGTAGCGGCCCAGGATTTCGGCCAGCCGGTCAGGGGAGATCTGCTCGGCAATGGTTGTGAATTCTTTTATATCCGTGAACAGCAGGGAGAGCTCAACGGGTTCGGCTCCGAGGCTTGGTTCTCTGCCCTCATGATAGAGGCGGCGCACCAGGTCTATGGGCACGTATTTGCTCATGGCGCGCATCGCAGTCTTGGCCTTCTCGAAGCCCTCCAGCACATCCTCAACATCGCGCAAGCGAGAGGAGTTGGCCGAGGGCATGAAATCGAAGGCCTTCATGCGCACGGTTTCGCGCACGACCATGGAATGCGCCCGCCCAATGCCGTGCAGAATAAAACCGCCGGTCACGAGAATGGCGAGCATAAGCCCCACGGCCGCCCAGAACACGCGCCGCTGCGTCCGGAGAAGAGATTCCAGATAGTAATTTTGCGGCACGACGATGCCGGCGATCCAATCCTGTGTTCCCGGCAGGGCGCGAAAGGTGCACAGATATGTAATCGAGCCGAGGCGAAAGGAACCAGCTGCCACCGGATGCTCCGCATCCACTGTCTTCAACCAGGGCTGTTGCAAAGCGGCAACTACCGGCGGCGGCAGGTTCGCGGCAGCGATGCGGACCTCGTCTTCGGACTCGACGACGCGGTCTTGCGCTCCGAAACCGGTAATCAACCGGCCTCGCCGATCGCAAAGAAACACGCGGTGTGGATCGTTTGCGCCACTTGCAGCAAGATGAACCTGAGTTGCAAGATCGATCTGCTTTTTCATCAGGCCGATGCGCAACACCCCCGCAAACTCAGAACTGGAATCATCAATCGTCTTGAGCGTGCTGACTTCCACACGGCGCTCCGACAGGAATTCGTTCAACTGCGACCAATGCAGGTCGGTCCACAGCAGAGTTCCATAATTGTTTCTGTCTGACGGCGTGCGGAAGGTGAGGTGGTCCGTCGGATCCATGGCGACCACGACCTTGCCGCTCCTGGAATCGGGCCGGCGGGCTGCATGATTGAGCGAATGCGATTCCGAAAGAAAGTGCTTTCCGTCAAACCAGACATGCCTGGCCACAAGGGCGCCGTCATCAGATCGCCACACGGTCACCTGCCCAGCGGACATCGGCTTCAGCCGAATATTGCCATCTTCATCAAAGCCCGCGCTTCTGCCATAGGTGAAAGTGGCCTCCGATATGTTGTCGTTAGCCAGCAAGAGCGACAGAAGGCCCGATTCGATTGAATTGCTATCTTGCGGGTTCACCAGGCCATACTTAACCTGTTCTTCAAAGTGCGTCACCGCCAGAGGCGCCTGGTTTAAATAATCTGTTACCCGCGTTGCCACTTCACTGCTGGCCGAGTCGCGAAAGCGTTGCGAGGTCTGCAAGATCGTCCGCTGCGAACCGCGGGCAAAGAGATAGAAGAGCAGCGCCAGGCTGAGGGTCAGACCCAACAGGCTCAGGGCAAAAAGCTGTCTCAGCGTTGGATGGAGACGGGCAAACATTAAAAGGAAAGAATCACTTGAATTATATGCGGTGAACCAACTTGGCAATTCTGGAATTGTAAGAGGAGGTCATTGCATCATTGTTGACCCGTTTTTACGGCCAGGAACAACTCCTGATCATAGTTGTTCGTGACGATTTGCGGTTCGAAGCCAACTTCCTGCAGCAGCTGCCGCCATGTCTTTCCTGGAAAAATTTCATTGATGTGTCTGCCATATCCCGCGTGTGTTGCGTTGTTTTCGATGTTGCCTCCGCTCCCTGTAAAATACCAACACAAGAAGCCATTGGGCAGATGGGGCGGCAGCAGCGACTGCTGTTCTGCGTTTCTGCGAAATCCGGCCTGTTGCCTCCCGATATCTATGTCTCTCCGCCGCAAGATCGTTACCGCCATCGTGGCAGTGATTGTTGCCGTTGCGATTGTTGCGGTGGTGTTGTTTCGACCCGTCCTGGCCGACCCAGATCGCTACCGTCCGCAGATTATTTCTTTTCTAGAGGAAAAAACCGGGAAACAAATCGAGATTGGGCATATCGGGGTCAACTGGATTCCCCTTTCCATCCGCATCGACAACTTTGGCTGTAGAAATCCCAAGCCTTTCCCCTCCGGCTATTTTCTCAAGGCAGCCAGAATCGACGCTTCGCTGGATGCTGCGGCGCTGCTGCACCGGCAGATTGTAATCAAGTCGATAGTGCTGCACGATCCAATCATCAATGTGATCTCCGATCCTGACGGACTATGGAACTTTGAGAATCCGCCGGTTAATGCCGCTCAAAAACAGGCGCCCATTCTGGCTCTTGGAGTTATTCCCCAAATAGAAATTACCGGCGGCCAATTATTTGCTTCGAGTCTTATCGATCCATGGGACCGGCCCGGACCTGTGGTACTAGAGGTCCGCAACGTGGCAGCCACGCTGCAGCAGGTGGATTTCGATGCGTTCATTCGTTCGACCTCTTCGGCCGTTGCTCAGGGCCGGCTGAAGGCGGGTCTTCTGCGCTTCGGTTCGATCGAGGCGAAGAACCTGGATTCCAAATTGCGCTTGCAGGCGAGGCACGTTATTTTTACGGATATCAAAGCAGAAGTCTATGGCGGAAGCGCAACCGGCGATCTCTCTTTCGATTTGTCGGGAAAGAACGCAACCTTTAAGACCGATGCGAGATTGAGCGAAATGAATGTGGCCCATCTGCTTGCGGCCTTCCCCAAGGCCAGCGGAATGATGACCGGAAAGATGGAGGGAGATCTTAAGTTAGCGGGGACAATCGAGCACTCGCTCCGTCCGCTGGCGGGAATCCACGGAGCCGGACGTGTGACCGTGCGCAACGGCCAAGTACCGAGTCTCAAGCTCAACGCGAATTTGATGAAGCTGGCGCACTTCAACGATCTCGGCCCGGCCAAGAATGACCCTTCCTCATTTTCTTCCATATCCACCGATCTGGAGCTCGACAATCAGCGGATTTCGAGCCGCGTCATAGACATTGACGGCTATGGAGTCGATGTTGATTGCACGGGCAGTGTCAGCGTGTCAGGCTCAGACGAGCTGAACTATCAGGGCCTGGCGGAGATCACCACCAAAGAGGGCTTCTTCACCAACACCGTCGCCCGGTTGTTCGGTGGCGCTACATTGAAAGACGGTAAGCTGGAGTTTCCCTTTCGCATCAGTGGAACGATCGAGAACCCGGTATTTTCCAAGGGGAAAGGCGATAAGGACACAGACGATCCACGAAACGCCCGGTGAGCGAAGATTGCAGAGTTTCGTTTCGCGAGTTTTCGATTGCGATTCCGCCTGCCACCCCTGAGCGTTCTCATTGATCGGAGTAAAGTCCTATTTCATTTCCGTTGGGGTCAATCGCAATTCGACTTATGCGGACCGCTTGAATTCAATCCGCGGAAGCGCGTCGGGCTGGCGCCGGTGAACCCGGAGAATTCGTGGATCATGTGGGCCTGGTCGGCATAGTTCTGCTCTGCCGCTACGTGCGTCCATTCCAGGGCGGGCGCTTTGCCGGCGCGGGCCAGCACCGATTGGAAGCGGGCAATGCGCGCCAGGCGCTTGGGTGTAACTCCCACCCAGACGCGCAGCACGCGCTCGAGCTGGCGGCAGCTTACCCCGCACTGCTTCGCTACTTTGCTCACCGCAGCCCCACCCGCCGAGCGTTCCATGAGGCGCAAGGTCAGCTCCACGCGAGCATCCAGTTGCCTTGCGGGCAGGCGTTCCAGCAGGAATGATTCCAACACATCGAAGCGCGCCGAGTTTGATTTTGCTTCTGCTATGCTCGCTGCGAGTTGATCGGCGCGATCTCCCAGGAAGGCAGCCAGCGGCTCGCGGCGGCCCACCAGCTGATCAATCGAGGTTCCCGTCAAAAGGAAGGCCACGCCAGGACGCAATCGCACTCCCAGTATGTCGGTCCGTCGCGTAGCGGGGGCCGAGCGCATGCTTTTCAATCGTGGGCCGGCAATCAGGCAGCGCGGCGCAGCTCGCTCTGAAAGTTC
>DASREY010000255.1:0-4183 GCA_035651775.1 Terriglobales bacterium | reverse complement strand
CCAGGCAGAGATGGGCGATGCCCTCCTTGGAGCCAATGGTGACAATGGCCTCGGTATCGGGATTGAGCTCGACCTTGTAGCGTCGCTTATACCAATCGCATATGGCCTTGCGCAGACGGGGGATGCCGCGAGACACGGAATAGCGGTGTGTCACCGGACGCTGCACCGCTTCCATCAGCTTGTCTACGATAGCCTTGGGCGTGGGCCCGTCAGGATTGCCCATGCCGAAATCAATAATATCTTCACCGCGTTTGCGCGCTGCGCTCTTCAGCTCCGAGGTGATGTTGAACACATAAGGCGGCAGCCGCTTGATTCGTGAGAACTCTTCCATAGTGGTCCGAAAAACCCGTTCCTAAAATTGCCCGGCAAGATTGCGAAGCACAATTCTAAATGGTCTTCAGAATTCGTATACCTTGTTCTGGTACCGCCGTTTCAAGCAGTGCCCCCTCCCCCCTTACTAAGTAACTTGATGAGGCATTAAGTTATTCAATTTCAATAATATGCAACTTGTAGCATGGATTTCGAAGTAGTGTTTTGGTCATCTCTTCTCTAACTATCCTTTAACTATTAACTATGCTTTCTGAAATTGTGCCTGACCTCCTGCGAACCTCAAATGATGGGCGACGATGCTTCCAAATACAATGGTTTGATACCAACTTCTCAAACCACGGTAAATCGACTGTTGCGCGGCAGGCTTGTGCAGGGAATCTATGGAGCCGTTACCCATTGCTTCAGGGTCATACCAGCGCCTCTTCGCCCTCTGGCTGCATAGCAGCAGCCGCCCTCGACGTTTCCGAAGAGCGGGTTGTGACTAACGTATCTTGGGTCGGGGTGATTGATACACCATCACCGTATTCGAAGTGCTCCCCGCGTATGGACCGCTTGGCGGAAAGACGGCGTTAACCTGGTTCAACCCCACTGGCAGACCGGTCACCTGGAACGTCGCTGTAGCAGTGGTAGGATTCGTGGGCGATAAGATTGCCGTACCCAGAGTTACAGCCCCATCAGCCAAAGCTACGCTGCCAGCAGGAGTACCGGAGTTTCCGGTCACGGTTATCGTGAGTATCAATCTTTGGGCCGGATTGCGGGTAAAGTATGCAGTTCCGCTTAGAGGCTTGCCGTTGATCTGGGCAGCCAAGGTCGTTGAGGTTGGCTGGGCAACGACTTGATTGAGAATGGCGCTTGTACTGCCGGCCCAATTCGCTGGAGCAGCATTCCCTTGATAGATGGCGGTAATAGGATGAGTACCAAGCGCCAGGACTGTATTGGAGGCCGGCGTAAAAGTTGTTTGTCCAGTGTCATCAGGCAAGATAGTGCCCGTGCCCAGGGTGACTGCACCGTCTTTGAAGACTACAGTTCCTCCTTCCACGGTGGTCAGGCCGTTGTTTACCGTCACCGTAGCTGTAAACGTGGGAGGCGCCCCCGCTCCGAAGGCGCTTGGATTCAGCGACGAAGTCACAGCGGTTGTAGTAGCCGCTGGGTTGACAATTTGCTGAACTACATTCGACGGATTGCTGCCACTACGGAAGCCGTCGCCACTGTAGACGGCTGTGAAGTTGTGAGTGCCCGGGAGAAAGACGGGGCTTACAAACGTTGCCGTTCCAGAAACAAGAGGTTGAGTGGCGAAGGTGTTGGGGCCATCAAAGAATTGAACTGTGCCCTTCAGAGGACCGCCGGGTATAGAGGAACTGACAGTGGCGGTAAGGGTCACAGCTTGGCCGTAAGCTGAAGGGTTCAACGAAGAAGCCAGAGCGACGTTAGCTCCTGCACTCGTAATCGTCACCCGGTGCGGACTTGCCAAAGAACTATCCGAAACCACCAGGGTTGCAGACCAGTTGCCTGAGATTGGCGGACTATACACAACATTAATAGTGCAATTAGCACCCGCACCCAAGCTGGCTGGCAAAGTTCCGCAGGTATTTGTCTGGTTGAAGGCGGCGGAGTTCAATGAGATTGCAGAAATCGTGAGCGCAGCGTTGCCAACGTTCGTGAGAGTGATGGTTTTAGGGGTGCTGCTGGTACCACCCGCCTGGAAGTCAAAAGCCAGCGTATCGGGCGTAAGCATGATGGCCGGCGAGGCGGTTGCCATGTTGATCTTGGCCACGAAAGCGTCTCCATTGGCGTTATAGAGTTGCAACGGATTTGCCGTAGGGAAATCGTAAGAGTCGGTGCTGCCAGCCACATAAATGTTGGCGCTGGCGCCATCCACGGCAATGCCGTAGCCGTGGTCGCCGCTTGAACCCTTGCTCCCGCCCAGATAGGTGGAAAACAACAGGGTATTTGCGCCCACCGGCTGGCTGGGATCAAACTTGCTTACAAAAGCACTGGGCGCAAAAATCTGGGTTTCAGGCAGCATCGCCTGCAACGGGTTCTTGACAGGAAAGTTAACCGAGTCGGTCTGCCCAGTTATGTAGATTTTGCCGGTAGCATCGGCTGCGATTCCAATTCCTTGTTCCGCACATTGCCCGCCACTGCCGCCGAGGTAGGTGGAATAAAGCAGGGAAGCGGCCCCCGACTTGGTAGCATCCAGCTGGCTGACAAATGCATTGCTACAGTTACCCGAGAGGCTGCTCTGGAAGGCATTGGGAGTTACAGGAAAACCAGTGGCTCCGGTGGCGCCGGTGACATCTATTTTTCCAGTTGCGTCCACAACAATGCTCGCGCCAGCATCACTGGTTCCTTTGGTAGTGCCGCCCAAGTATGTGGAATAAAGAAGCGATGCGGTTCCAGAGAGCGTGGTATCGAGCACGCTTACAAATGCATTTTGGGAGTTGTTGACGAGAACATTCTGGAAGGCATTCTTGATGGGGAAGTCCGGCGCATTTGTACTTCCGGTAATATAGGCCTTCCCCAAGCCGTTGGTGGCGATTCCGTTGGCAATACTGCCCGTATTCTGGGCCGCCCCTCCCAAATATGTGGAATATACCAAGGATGGAGTTCCTGACAGGTTGGTATTGATCTTACTTATGAACGGGACGCTATTGGAAGATCCCAAACCTGCCGGATCTGCCGGTTGAAAGGCATTAACGGTCGGAAAGTCATCGCAACTGGTATTGCCAGTTACATAGACATTGCCGCTTGCATCGGCTGCAATACTGTTACCGAAAGCAAACGATTGGGAGGTACCGCCATTATCGGTACCGCCGAGATACGTGGAGTACAGAAGAGCATTACCGGCCCCATTCACTTTACTTATAAAAATATTGTTGGCATTCGGATCTGGCGGAGTCGATAGATAAGCATTAGCAGTCACCGGGAAGTCGGTGTCTAATGTAGTCCCGCTTACATAGATATTGGGTGGGCTGTTGCCATCGAGTGCAATCCCTGACGCGGAATCCAAATCGTCTACGTTGAGCCCGCCCAGATACGTGGAGAAAAGCAATGCGCTTCCAGCAGGGTTCAGCTTGGCGATGAAAATCATTTGGCCCTGGTTAAATGGATTAATGGTGTTCGTTGTAGGGAAATCGGGCGAGTTGGTTTGTCCCACCACGTAAGCATTCCCACTGGCATCCACGGCGATGGCGGACCCCTGATCAAAGCCGCTTCCACCCAAGAACGTGGAGTAACTCAGGACCGGGTCAATCACCAAAGGACGACTGCTGTCATAAGCGCCCACCTGGAATTGAATTTCGTTTCCCTGGATGGCGTAGCTGCCATCCACGGGCTCGCGCTGGGTGGTTTGATCTGCGGTTGCGGGAGACAACGCGCCGGTGGTTGCGGACGAAGCGGCTGGATTGTTAATTACACTCTGTTGATAGAGGATGGGTTTGCGGAGCACCACGTCGCCGTTGCCGGTGTGCAGCATCAGGTCTCCTGAGGGGGAGACTTCCATGTTTTGCGCGCCCTGCACCTGGAAGCGGATGGCGGAGGGGTCGGCATGCGGCGCCACAACCATGTCGTATTCCAGTTGCCGCTGGTTGCCGTAATACACCATGTCAATTCCGGGATAGACGCCACGATACTCGACCTGGCGATAGTTGGGAATATTGGTGACCCATTGCCCGCGGTCGCTTCCCCTGAAGTAATTACTGCGCCCGGGCAGCTCGGCCAATCCGCTGATTTTCGGCGCGGCGTTGAGTTTTTCTCCGGTAAGTTGCAAATGCAGCGCGGTGGCCGTCATTTTGGCGGACAGATTTTTTCCCCATGCCTGTGCGCCGGCCCTGTTGTTGCCCGTCTTACTCCT
>DASREY010000254.1:0-6664 GCA_035651775.1 Terriglobales bacterium | reverse complement strand
AGCGCGCCGGTTATAAACGCTCAGCGGCAGCTTCTGCGCCAGCATCCTGCGAGCCATGCCGCCGCCCATAGCCCCCAACCCGATAAGTGCGATCTTTTGCATTCTCTCTCCTGTCTCCATTTGGTGCATGATGCGGGGGCTTGAGCTAAAGCCTGGGCACAGATACGAATGTCTGCGGCCGGGCACAAATTCGGACTGTATTCTTCAGCGGCCGGCCAAATTGCGGAAATGAAACTTCCATCACGTCGCCGGTTTCGAGCGCCATACCTTCCCCAAAGCTGAACGCATCTGCCCCAAAGAAATGAATGTGGATGTCGCCTGGTCTCCGGTGCTCCATATATTTAAAATGATGATGTTCCAGGTTAGCTACAGAGTGCGACATGTTTTTTTCCCCAGTCCAGATGTTTTTACTCCAGATGGGGCGCTGATTGCGCAGCACTGTAACCTTGCCGGCGACATCCTGAAATGGCGTCTCGCCCACAACTAACTCCGGCCCAATCGAACAATTCCTCAATTTCGATGGGGCCAGATACAGATAGTTCTTCTTTTCCATCTGATGATCCGAGAACTCGTTTCCAACTACCAGGCCAACGCGACAGGGCTCACCGCTGGCCGCAATCAGGTAAACTCCTGCGATCTCCGGCTCCTCTCCTCCGTCATCAGCGAAGGCGGGGACCGATAAATCTTCGCCGTGGGCCCGGAGAATAGATCCATTTCCTTTGTAAAACCACTCCGGCTGACAGCCGATCTGGCCGGAAGGCGGGCTCCCCTTCTCCACGCCAAGTTGATACATGCGAGTGCTGTCGGTAATCTCCTGGCTGGTGTGCCGGTGCATCGCCGAGCGATTTTCCGCGCTTGCCTTATGTGTAAGCCCGGTGCCGCTCACCAGGCAGTGGGCAGGATCGTCAGGATGATCGAAGGGCGGCATCAGCCGCCAATCCAGGCGCCCCTCGTAAACTGCATCATAGTCCAGCGATTCACTGCCGAGGTTGCGGCCTGCCACTGCGCTTAACTGCTTGCCTTCATGAATGGCAGCCACAGCTAGAGAATAGACGCTGGAACACGAATTGAGCAGCCGAATACTCGCGCCCTCCACGACCCCCACGCGTCGCTCATTTTTACGAATTATTTGCACAAGATGCATGAAAACGTAGGCTCTTATGCAAGAATACCCGTAAACTTGAAACTGGAGTGCACGAGCATATTCCAGATGTTAACTTCGGAATGGTAGAACCAATTCCATGAGTAGTCAACGCAGAAAATACATGTATTATTGGCTTTATCGCTGCTCTGGCCCAACCTTATGAGCGGCTGGAATATGAATGCTAAACTTCTGAGCATGGCTGAGAAATCGAATACAGGCTTAACCAGGACCTTGATTGGGGTCCTAAAGAGCTTGATGTCCGATGGCAGTCTGGCATTAGGCTCTCGCCTCCCCCCTGAGCGGCAACTCGCCGAGCAATTTGGTGTGCACCGCAGTTCCCTGCGGCAGGCGCTCAAAGCGCTTGAGACCATGGGCGTGCTCACCCAGCGCGTCGGCGATGGCACTTATCTTACCAATGATGCAGCCAGCATCCTGAGTGCTCCCATCGAGTTCATGATCATTGTGGATGGAATTTCCTTCAATGAATTGATGGAAGCCAGGCTCATCGTAGAGCCTGAGCTAGCCGCACGCGCCGCCGAGCGCGCCACTTCCAATGACTTAACCGACCTCCGCACCGCGCTCGACGCCATGAAAGTCACGCGTAACGACCGCACTGTGCGCGCGCAGCACGACCTTACATTTCACGAAACTATTGCCCGCGCCTCAGCCAATCGGGTTTGCCAGCGCATGTTTACGGCCATCCATAAAGCCACCATGAAGAGCATCCTTCTGGCGACGTCGGTCGATAACAATTACAAGGAGACCATCCGCTTCCACGAAGCGATCTACAAGGCAATCTGGCGCCGGGAATCGGAGGAAGCTCGCCGGCAGATGACGGAACATCTGGTGAGCGCCAAAGGCCTGATCTCTTCGGTCAGCGAAAACCGTCCGCGCAACGAAGCACACCATTCCCCAGCCGAGGGCGTTTCAAAAATTGCGCCCGTGAAATAGCGGGCAAGGCAGCTATCGGTTCGATCGAACTGCGGTGTGCAATGCTGGCACATTGATCCACTCGCAGATCTCATCCATATCAAGCGCACTCTCCACGCAATCGGCCAGACGGTCAATCCGGTTTTGCCGTTCTGCGGTAACAAAGGCATAGTCGGAGCGTGGTTCAAGCTCGCATGCGCTCCTGGCGTTTTTCAAAAATGCATGACGAAAGCTGTCGGCGTCGAAGAGTCCATGAACATAGGTGCCCCAAATGCGTCCATCAGCGCTTTGGGCGCCATCGAGGATTACCGAGTGGTGCGCATGAGAACGCTGTAATTCAAAGAGGGGTTGCGCGCCGGCGCGGTAGCCGGTTTCGCCAAGATGGATCTCATATCCCCGAGTCTCTCGTCGCTCGATCCCTGCGCCAAACATCCTGTCTGAAATAAGCCTGGCGCTCACCTGCGCTGTGGTTTTATCTTTGCTCATGACAGTGCTGATTGCCAGCAGACCTAGTCCTGTGACCTCGCCGCCACCTTCCATGCCATGGGGGTCTTCTATGGTCAGTCCCAGCATTTGCATGCCGCCGCAGATGCCAACGATCAGCTTAAACTGCCTCTGAGCAACAATCGCATCTGCCAGTGCTGAATCTTTCAACCATTGGAAATCCCAGATGGTCTGTTTGCTTCTAGGCAAGATGATTACATCCGCCTTCTCCAATTCTTTTAGCGTTTGTATAAATCGAAGTGAAACTCCGGGCTCAGCCGCCAACGCGTCGAAATCAGTGAAATTGGAGAGGTGGGGCAATGCGATCACGGCAATGCGAAGTTTGCGTCCCTTGTCTTCTCTTTCTCCCTGTTCTCTCCACACTGCAGATCGAGAACTTTCATATTTCGATTCCAGGTTTACGCTATCTTCTTCATCCAACCCCAAATCAGGGATGTGGGGAACAACGCCAACACACGGTATTCTGAGCCTCTTCTGCATCGCCACGATGCCCGGGGTCAGGAGTTTTACATCTCCGCGAAATTTGTTGATAACGAAACCGCATATCCGCTTCCGTTCTTCGGGCTCAAGCAACTCCATCGTGCCAAGCAGCGAGGCGAATGCGCCGCCACGATCAATATCGGCCACCAGCAGGCAGGCAGCATCGGCGGCTGCGGCCATTTGCATATTGACGATGTCTCCATCTTTGAGATTGATCTCTGCAGGCGACCCGGCGCCTTCCAGGATGACCAAATCGCTATTCTTTGCCAGCCGGCGGTAGCTCTGGACCACAATGGGAAAGAGTTCCTGAACGCGCTTCAGGTGGTAGTCACCTGCCGAGAGCCTGCTCCAGACGCGACCCTGCACAATCACCTGGCAGCAGGAATCGGATTCGGGCTTCAACAATATCGGGTTCATATCGGCAGTGGCGAACAGTCCCGCAGCTTCTGCCTGCAGCGCCTGTGCGCGGCCGATCTCAAATCCGTCAACCGTGGCTGCGGAGTTGAGCGACATATTTTGGGCTTTAAATGGCGTCACCTTCACCCCTGCGCGCGCAAAAATGCGGCAAAGCGCCGTGGTGAGAATCGATTTTCCAACATGCGATGCTGTGCCCAGCACCATCAAAGAGCGTGCGCTCATAGGTCACGAACAACCGATTCTACATTATGGCTGGCGAGTTCCCGGCTGTGGCTGTTTGCGCCGTCGCACCCGTAATTTACTGAAGTCAGGCATGTAGACGCGCAGCCCAAATTCCGGGGTAATCCTGGTGTACCCGGCGGCGAGTTGTTCCTTGTAATGATCCAGATAAAAATCAAATGGGTCCTGCTGATCCATATCCATCAACACCAAGTCAGTGTCGTTCATAGTAAGTTTTCCAAATCGAAGCTCCGCTCCACGGTACGACATAAAATTGCCGGCCTGCAGTCGAACCGCTTTGCTTCCTTCTCCCTTGCCAAACCTCTGGATGATCTCATCCCCCTTGAGCTGCACATCCGTCAATCGTCCTTGGATGTGCGGCGGCGGTAGAATCTGCTCTGGACTAAGCACGATGTCGTCTTTTTCAGTGCGCACGCCTTGTATCTTGTTCGTGTTGATGAGGTCCGCGATCTCGACCCCCAGCACATCCATGAAACCTTTCACCGGCAAATGCGCTGCCTTGATTTTTTCTGTATGTACCACAATCTCGCCTTGCCCGTTGACCGATAGCGTGCCCTCGGACTCGAAGGGAATATCACCTTTGGAATGCAATTTCCCTTTGATCTTCAACTTACCGTCCTCAATGGAGATCTCGATATTCTTGAGCGGCGCATCCCGAGCGGCGAATACATATTGATTGAGAACGCTTGCCATTGACTTCGTGCTGATGGAGATTTCCGCGGAGCTGATAGCCACAAGGAACGAGCGATTGTCGTCAAACACAGGGATTTCATTGGGTTTTGTGGATACGAGCTTTCCCTGCAGGTTGAAAATATGTACGGCAATCTGTTCCGTGAATCGATACATCACGTTTTGCATTTCTACTGCAACTGTTTCCGGATGCTGGGCGCCCGGTTTGGTTTGCGCATTACTTGCCGGAGCAACGCACATCACCAGCGCCAGCAGCAGTTTTTTTCCGTATTGGCCAACTTGCATATCTTTGTGTAGATGCAGGAATTCTGGAAAGAGCGGTTCGGGCGGAGTCTCAGGGTTTACAGCCGGGGAATGAACACTGTCGGCGCTTTGGCCACAGTCCTGGCGAAAACGGACGAAGCACCGGTTATGCGGTGCTTCGTCCAATTTGCGCAGCTACTGTGCCGTGAAGTTACAGACCTTCAACGTTCCCGTGGATGTGGTGCTCACCAGAGCTCCCCAGTGATCTAGACTGGTCACCGTATTCTGCTCCGTGCGGAAGGCGAAGTTCGTACCTATTGACTGCTCCGTTCCGCCTGCCGGCGTCACAAAGATGGAATAGGTATGCGCCGTCACATTGATTGCCAAGCGGAAGTGATAAGCAGTGCCACCGGAATAATGGACCGCCGAGTTCACATAAGTGCCCCCGTTGCGCGCCTGGATGACTCCCGTAGTGGCAAAGGCAACAATATTGGCAAACCCGCTGAAGGCAATCTGTGCTCCCTTCGAGATCCCCACGGCCGAGCTCTGGCCCGAGGCCGATGGCGTGGCATCGAAGGTTGCCGTGAAGCTGCCGCTGAGCGCCGGGAACGCCGTGTTGTTCCACGTGCCATTGGCGGTCGCGGTCGTACAGATAGTCGCTGGATTCACTGTAAGTGTGACCGTTTTGCTGTGGCTCAGGCTGCCGCTTGTGCCTTTGATCGTCAACGTAACTGTGCCCGTTGACGTTGAGCTTGCCGTCGAAACTGTGAGTGTGGAAGAACCCGAACCGTTGACAGAAGCGGGATTGAAGCTGCCCGTCCCGCCCGTGGGCAATCCGCTTACGGTCAAGGTAACATTGGCGGCAAAACCGTTGAGAGCACCCACTGTTATTGCGTAATTGGTTCCACTGCCGGCAGTCACCGTTTGGGTTGCCGGTGATGCGGAGAGCGTGAAATCCGGCGGAGGGGGCTGATTGACCACCAATGTTACCGTAGCAGTATGCGAGAGACTGCCGCTCGTTCCCGTAATGGTAAGTGTGTAAGTGCCAGGTGCAGTTGAAATGGTTGTAGAACAACTCAGACTGGCCGAGCCTGATCCGCCGCTGATCGAGGGTGAATTGCAACTTGCTCCGCTGGGCAGACCGCTCACGCTCAGGCTCACGGTCCCATTGAATCCGTTGCTGGGTGTAACCGTCGCGGTATAGCTGGTCCCATTGCCCGCGGTGATGGTCTGTGTTCCCGGCCCTGCTGACAGAGTGTAATTCGGCGGAGAGGAATGAATAAAAATCCAATGTTTGGCCCAAAGGACATCGGCTGCGGTGCCCGGAGTATGCGCCAGGCGTCCGGAATTGATGTCGGCATTGGCGGCAGGCTTGAAGATAGCCGTGTTGTAAGGCGTGAGATAGGTGAACCCGGCGGGCAGATAATTGTAGGTCTGGGTGCTGCAGCAACGGTCATTGAAGCCCGCATAAGTAGCCGCGCCGGCAGAATCGATTGAAAGTGTAATCTCATGGACCACAGTATCCGCATAGGTTTTCATCTGTGCTGCGGTGGCTCCGGTGTAAGCAGCGCGATAGGCCCGGGTTAACCCCCAGATATCGTATTGCGCGTGGATGCCGATTTGTTCGCCGGTGAGATGACCGCTTTCGTCGCCGAAGTTTCCATATCCCCAGTCATAGATCGCAGCGCCATCGGGCGCGGTGCGCGGCAGCGCATTCTTGACGAACAAATCCACCCAGTTCTTGACAATAGTCTTGTACATCGTCGCTTTGCTGGAATTGTCACCTAAAACCTCGTGGATTTGACCCAGCGTCTGGTAGGCATGCATGAACATCATGCTGCGATTCCAGGCATTCACGTTGTTGGAAGGCAGAGCGTTATACGCCGTTGAATTAGGATGCTGGATAAAGAGCGTCGAGGTATTCAGAAAGTTGTTGTTGAAATAATTATCCATGCTGAACTCAAGCATGGTTTCGTAGGTCTTGGCCCGCGCGATGTAGGTTGCGCCGAAATGATT
>DASREY010000253.1:0-16451 GCA_035651775.1 Terriglobales bacterium | reverse complement strand
TGGAGTATGGCGCGTCGTTAAAGCCCAAACCCGGCAAACCTAAGCCCGGAAAGTCCCAAACAAAAAAATCCGAATCGGGAAAAGCAACGCCGAAGGGCAAAGCGAGAAAACGATAACTTAATCTCGGCCATAAATCCGTGCCCTGATATAACACTATTCACAAAAGTGCGCTTTAGTAAAAACGGATTGATCATTATGCCTCTGAGCCAGACCATTCGCGGAGTTACTTACAGCTTTGACGGCCTGAAAGATGTGCTGGCCAAAGCATCGCCGGCGCGCTCTGGGGACGAACTGGCAGGTATCGCCGCGCGCAGCGCAGAAGAGCGCATAGCGGCGCGGCTGGTGCTGGCGGACGTGCCGCTTGAGCGCTTTCTCAACGAAGCGGTCATCCCTTACGAATCGGATGAGGTCACCCGGCTGATCATTGATACGCACAACGCTGCCGCGTTCGCGCCCGTTGGGTCTCTCACCGTGGGTGAGTTCCGGGATTGGCTGCTGAGTGACGAGGCCACCGGCGATGTGCTTGCGACGCTCGCACCCGGCATCACGCCTGAGATGGCAGCGGCGGTATCGAAGCTCATGCTGGCGCAAGACCTGATTGCTGTGGCCCGCAAGATTCGCGTGGTGACCCGCTTTCGCACCACGGTCGGCCTGCCGGGCAGACTTTCCACGCGATTGCAGCCTAATCATCCTATCGACGATCCGGTGGGAATTGCCGCATCCATTGTCGATGGGCTCTCGCTCGGTTCGGGAGACGCCGTCATTGGCATCAATCCTGTCAGTGACAACGTAACGACGGTCATAATGTTGTTGCGGCTCATCGATCATGCTCGCGAAAAGTATGCGATCCCCACTCAGAGTTGCGTGCTGGCCCACGTCACTACCCAGATGGAAGCACTGCGGCAGGGAGCGCCGGTTGACCTCGTCTTCCAATCCGTCGGAGGAAGCGAAGCGACCAACACTTCTTTCGGCATCAATCTGGCCCTGCTCGATGAAGCACACCAGGCCGCGCGTGAACTGCATCGCGGGACCATCGGCGATAATGTGATGTACTTTGAGACCGGCCAGGGCAGCGCCCTCTCGGCGGGAGCGCACCACGGTTGCGATCAACAAACTTTGGAAGCACGAGCCTACGCCGTCGCGCGCCGTTACCGGCCCATGCTGGTCAATACGGTTGTAGGCTTTATTGGTCCCGAATATCTTTATGACGGCAAGCAGATTGTGCGCGCCGGACTTGAAGACCACTTCTGCGGCAAGCTGCTGGGCCTGCCCATGGGCTGCGATGTCTGCTATACCAACCACGCCGAAGCCGACCAGGACGATATGGATACGCTGCTCACGCTGCTGGGAGTGGCCGGAGTGAACTACATTATGGGAGTGCCGGGAGCTGACGACATCATGCTGAACTACCAAAGCACGTCATTTCACGATGCTCTCTATCTTCGCTCCGTGCTGGGGCTGCGTCCGGCGCCTGAGTTCGAAGCCTGGATGGCCCAGAGCGAATCGCGCCAGCTCACGGTGCAGGCATTGCTGCCGTCGGGTGCAACAACTCAGACCGCGCTATGACGATGACCAAAAGGCCGGCGCCAGACCTGCGGCATTACACCTCGGCCCGTGTAGCCCTGGGCAGAGCAGGATCGGCCCTCGCCACGCGCGAGGTGCTTGACTTCCAGCTCGCTCACGCGCAGGCCCGCGATGCTGTGCATGCTACGCTCGACGTGGATTCGCTTCTCGACGGATTGCGCCGGCGCAACCTGCCCTGCTGTGCGCTTAAGAGCGCGGCTCCCGACCGCACTACCTACCTTCGCCATCCTGATCTTGGGCGTAGGCTTGCTCCGAAATCGACTGCCGAACTGGGTGCTGCTGCTTGTGACCTTGTGTTTGTGATTGTCGATGGTCTCTCTGCGCTGGCGGTCAACCGGCACGCACTCGCTCTGCTCGACGCAACATTGCCGCTGCTCGATCGCAATTCATGGTCCATCGCTCCAGTGTGCGTGGTCGAGCAGGGACGAGTGGCGATTGGCGATTCCATCGGAGCAGCGCTCGGAGCCAGGACTTCCGTGGTGCTCATCGGCGAGCGTCCGGGGCTGAGTTCACCCGACAGTTTAGGCATCTACGTTACCTGGTCGCCGCGGCCGGGCCGCACCGACGCAGAACGCAACTGCATCTCCAATATTCGTCCGGAAGGACTAGGCTATGCAGCGGCAGCCAATGTGCTGGCATTTTATCTGCACGAATCCCGCTACCAGAAGCTGACTGGAGTTGCACTGAAACTGGAGCACTCCGCAATTTTACCGAGTGAAACATCGAAACCTGCCAAACCTCAAGCGCCAAAATAAACCTTAGTACCAAACTTGAACCAGAACAGGTTATCGCCTAGGATATGTACGCGTCAGAAAGCACCAGGAGAAGACCGGTTATGACATTATCATTTGGTACACAGACGTCGGATGGAACCGTAACTTTAGCCTGCCAGGGCCAAATTGTCGCCGGTCGCGAAGGGTCAGAACTGCGCGAAAAAGTGCAGCAGCTCATGAAATATAACCCCAACGTAGTTTTGGATCTGGGCGCAGTCAGCTACATTGACAGCAGCGGACTGGGTGTTCTGGTGAGCCTCTACTCTACTGCGCGCGCCGCCGGTGGCAAGATAAAGTTCAAGAACCTGGTTACGCCGGTTACCTACACGCGCTCCTCGCTTGTCTCATAAATACACCCTATTTTGAACCCGCTCAGTTATTGTGGATATCCCAGCTACTCATTCGCAGGAATCGGGACTTTTTTCTTTCCTGCCAGTTCGTCGGCCGTTTGCTGGATATTACGCTGCACGAAATGAGCATAAAAACCCCAATCGCCATATTTGTCTTTCAGTTCGGCAGCCACGGCGTCTACCAACTCCTCTCCTGACTTCCCCGCAGACTGGGCCGTCGCAATGTCATGCCGCAGGGTAACCAGGTAATCGCGAAAATCACGGACATCCGCCACTGTGGCAACATCACCGTGACCAGATACAAACGCCGCAGAAGGATGTTCCGCCAATAACTTGCCCAGGCTCTCAATCCACAGCTGCGTGGAAGCGTCAATCAGGTTGGGCAAGTGATGTTGCCAAACCAGGTCGCCGCCCATGACCACGTTGGCGTCGGGAACGATCACAATCGAGTCACCTCCAGTGTGCCCGGGCATTTGGCGCACCTGGACCAACCGTGAACCAAGGTACAGGTCAACAGCATCCGAATAAACAATGTCGGGCAGCGCCAGGGCCTCAACGCGGGCCTTATCCTCAGGTTTGGGATTGGCTCCAAAAAATTTCAGGTTCTCCGTGCGCAACCACCCGCGCACGTTGCGCTGTGCCAGGATCGTCGCGCCCGCCTCGGCAAATACTGCATTCCCGCCCGTATGGTCCAGATGGTAATGAGTGTTGACCACATATCGAATGGGCAGATTGGTAATTTTGCGAATCTCTGCCAGCAAATCCCGGGCCGGACCGGCAGCTATGAACGTATCAATTACAGCTACTCCATTGCTGCCGATGATGAAACTCGCATTGCTGCCGGCTTTACTGCCATCGCCACTGATAGCGGCGTAAACTCCATCGCCAATCTTCTTGACGGTAAAATCCGGCGCGTCTGCGCAAAAAGCAGGCAATGAAAACAGAAGCACTAGGGACAGAAGGAACGCTGTCTTTAATTTCATGGGGCTGAATACTAGCATGGAATAGCCTTTAGCTCTCAGCTTTGCAGACCGAAAGCTCGCTTCATTTCGTAGCCAGCATCTCCGGAGGCACGAACGCGAGGCCCACGTTTGCGATTTTCCAGTGGTCATCGGATTTGTGGCACATGGCCATACCGCGCGCATGCACTGTATTGTCGGGCGCCGCGAGAGTGAACTCATACTGGAACCATACCGCGTCACCGATAACATGGAAATCGCTGGAGTGGAACTCAAGATGGGCTGCCGATGTGCGGTGAAAATAGTGCTGCTGAAAATATGCAAGCGCGTCTTGCTGGCGAAAGAATTTTGCACCTGTTGTAAACAAGGCAATCTGCGGGTCAAGACATTGTGCAACTGTCTTTTCATCCGACCCGCTTAATGCCGCCAGGCATTGTTCGATCTCCTGTTTGGCTTCGGCAACAAGTTCTTCGTCGTGTCTTTCGCCAGTGGTCATGAAGTGCGCGACTTGCCGCTGAAAATCAATGGTGGCGCCCATTTTTTCCAGCAGGTCAGCGCCCAAAATGCCGTCGATGCGCCGCCCACAATTCTTACCCACGGCGGAAAGATCAATGGCGACCATCTTCAACCCCATCAGTCGATAACTGCCGATTCTCATCTCGGGAAGGCTCACTTGGCGTGCGCCGGTTGTGGCGGTCCCGGTATAAGAGCTGATTTCGACCTCTCTTGAATCGCCTGAAAAGAATGAATGCAGGTTAAGCAGGGAACTTGCAGCCGTATCCACCAGGAACAGCATCGGCTTTTGCCCAGCCACTTCAACTCGAATGGCAGGCAGGCGATCGCAGTATTCCAGCGGAATTTCCTGGGCCAACAACGTGCTGCCCGCCAACAAGGAAAATAAAATCAGCCAACCGAGCCGGATGCATGGAAGTGCGGGTTTCATCCTCATCCTCCTCACCGTCAGCACTCTATCATAAATACGAACGTTCGTGCTTTATTAATTTCATTGCTATACTCTTATGAAGGATGGCGCGTCAACCCACTGTCTCTCGTCAAACTCCTGCGCGGCGGCAGCCGCGCGGAGAGCGCACTAAGTCGGCAATCCTGCGTTGCGCTGTGGATCTGGCATCGGTCGAGGGGCTTGAAGGGCTCAGCATCGGCCGTCTGGCCGAGGAGTTAAGCATGAGCAAAAGCGGGCTTTTTGCTCATTTTGGCTCCAAGCAGGAGCTGCAATTGGAAACCATCGAAGCAGCGCGGCAGATTTTTATTGAGCAGATTGTACGTCCGGCGCTGGCCAACCCTGAGGGCATGCTTCAGCTTTGGGCATTGTGCGATGGCTGGCTATCGCATGTGGAGCGCCGCGTCTTTGCCGGCGGATGTTTTTTTACGGCCGCTGCCTTTGAATTCGATAGCCGCAAAGGCCCCATACGCAACCGCATTGCCGAGATCATGCATGGGTGGATCGAAAAATTACAGCGCGCGATCGAAGTTGCACAGAAGGCAGGACAGCTTGACCCCAAGGTGGATGCCGCTCAATTGGCGCTCGAGATGAACGCGCTCGCCATGGGAGCGCATTGGTCGCACCAGCTTTTTGACGACAAAACCGCCCTGGCTAAGACCCGGATCAATATTCTGCAAAAGTTGCGCGGCCTCGCCACAAAAAAATGCCCGCCCCTGCCCAAGGTGAGCGGGCCCAGGTGAGCGCGTAAGAGCAGGGCAGGAACTCCCACCCTTCCGCAAGAATGCGATAAGGTGGCCCTCGCTGCGGCGGCCTGCTGTTGCAGGCATAACGACTCTCAACTTGGGCATCCTAATCGGCATGAGTTGCCGTGAGAGAAACTGGAAGAAACTGCTCCGCAAGCATGCGCCCCTTCTGCTTCCCGCTGCCGGCGATGCGCTGACCGCCAAGCTGATTCAACAGGCCGGCTTCCCTGCTTACCAGATTGGCGGCTTCACCCTTGACGGCATGCGTTTTGGGTTTCCGGATATGGATGTCACCCGTCTGGCCGAAAAGAGCGCAGCGGCGCGAGAAATCATAGCTGCCTGCGACCTGCCCGTCCTGATTGACGCCGATGATGGATACGGAGATGCGAAGAGCGTTGCACATACGATTCATACCTATGACGACATGGGAGCGGCGGCGATTTTCATCGAAGATCAAAAAGCGCCCAAGCGATGCGGGCACATGGCGGGAAAAGAAGTGGTCCCAATGCCGGAGATGGAGAAAAAGATTCGCGCTGCAGTCTCAACCCGCCGCGATCGTAATGAATTGTTTCTGATTGCCCGTACCGATGCCCGCGAGCCTAATGGGTTGGAAGATGCATTGCGGCGAGCGGAGCGTTATCTGAAATCTGGAGCCGACGGCATTTATGTCGAAGGCCTGCACAATCTTGCGGAACTGAGAACGGTGGGGCGCCAATTCAAGGGCGTGCCCCTGGCAGTAACCATACTAGAGGGTGGAGGAAAGACACCGTGGATTGCTCCTGATGTTCTGCACGATTTGGGATTCTCGATGGTGCTCTATCCCACCACGGTGCTTTTTCGCGTAACCCGCGCGATTCAACGCGCGCTTCAGGACATCAAGTCGGGAAAGAGCATGCCTAAGAATGATGCCGTGGACATGATTGAGTTTGAGCGCATTGTGGATATCGCGTATTGGAAATCGCTGGAACAGCAGGTTGTGCCCTTGCCGGAGCGTCTGCGCCAGATAGTGAATAAGATTTTTAAAGCGGCGTGAGTTTGCGTTTATTTCTTAGTTGTACACAGCGTCCAGCAACCGGGCCAGGTTGGCCTGCTGGCTGCGGTTCTTGTCTGAGCTCTTTCTGGTCAGCTTGTAGAGGCGCTCGCTGACGATTTGCGCAGCTTTCTCCGCGGGCACATAAATACGGTCCTGGGGAGTCACCGCCACCCAGCCGTCTTCTGTCTTCTGTAATTCCCAGCGCCTCTTGTCGGAATGGTGCTGGCTTTTCACCTGCCCTTGATTCAGCTCCACCCGGTAGTCAATCCGGACATTCGCCCAGCTCTTGTCGTGATGGATTTCCACCTTTTCAACCTGAAGTTGATCGAAGATCACCACCGGCGCGGAAAGCGACGCCAAGTCGCCATTTCGCAAGACACCGCTGGATCGGGTCGTCAGTTCGGAGATGGCTTCGCTTACATTGCTTGCGGTCGGCTTCGCGTCGGACTGCGCGTCAGAATCAGGTATTGCGATATCTTCCGGCATCTGAAAGCTCGTATCCACTTTATCGGCACTGTTGCGGATGGCGGCGCCGTGTGGCTCTCCCGCGATTTTTGATAATGGAGAAGCGTCAGCCGGCTGTTCTCCGGCGCCATTCATGTCTGAGATTCTTGTGGTTGAGCTATGTCCCGATTTGGGAAGAGAAACTGGCGTGGTAGATGTAGAAGCTCCTATCAGATAACGATAAAAACGTGGACGTCCGCGCTGTCGCCAATAATCGTTATCGTATTGCTGGGTGACGAGGCCCGAATCGGTTGAGCTGTAAAACGAATGTTCTGACGGATCCACCATCACTCCAACGTGCCCTCGCCAGACAACCAAGTCGCCAGTTTGCGGGTTTTGCACTCGCTGGAATGAAGGCACACCGGCATACAAATCGTAGGAAGTGGCATAAGGATAATCGTAGCCGGCCGCGGCAAAAATCTGATGGACGAGGTGCGAACAATCCGGCTGGTCGTCCGATGGCGCCGGCAGGGCTATAGCCATATTTATGAGCTCAAGTCCTTCACGGCGCGAGAGCAAACGCTGGTTCGTTTCGCGGTTTGAATCCGCTGTCGAAGAATCGGATTGTGCCTCAGTGCTCTCTGCATTGGATGAGAGACTCTGGTTCGGTTTTTGCGCAGCCAACCCGAGCGTGCTGATGCCGAAAACGGCAGCGGCAAAAACGGCTGCGCTCTTGTGACGTTTCTTCATGCTGAGTCTTAGATTAGTTAGAAGCAGGAGAGCAGCAAAGAGGTTTGCTGCCAGCTTGAACCCAGGCAGTTACTCTCGTTCATGCCCATTTGCCGGGACCGGAAGTAAAGACTTGTTATCAATGAAAAAGGGCCGCCATTGCTGGCGACCAAAGGGGAGAAATATTTTGGGGCGGTCCGGTTGGATCTATTCACCGCTTTTAAATCCATTGAGCCGCGTAGCTGTAACTTCGATTTGAAATGTGTGATTGTTGACTGGGTCATCCAGGGTGCCGACAACGGTTGGCTTGCCCAGTTCCAGCGTGGCGCTAGTTTCCATCCGCATGTCTTTAAGGTCGGGGTCGCCATGATGCTGCTCCCCGGCACTAGCCGCCTTGGCTGGCCCGCCCGGAACAACATCGGAGAACTCCACGGTCATACGCAAGCCAACTGTGTGATCGCTCTCAGATGTAACCTGGCTGTCGATGTTTTTGCCCAAATCCAGGTAGGTTATCTGTTTGTCTTTCTCCTGGGCCACGATTGGAACCCTTGAGCCTATGCGCAGTTTGCCTATCTGGTGGGGCTCTATGACGAGAAGATAACTCCTTGAGTTCAGTTTTTTCTCATTCGCCAACTCGCTGATCTTGAATTCCAGCCGATACTCGCCAGCCTTCTTCTTGGCCTCGTTAACATCTTCGATTAGCTTTTCCACCAACATCATCTGGTTAGGAGTGCCTCGCACAGTGATGGTGTTATGAGACGTAAACATCTGTACGCGGCTAATGTCAAAAACCGCGCGCATTGTGTTCACAATATCCTGGAAGTCGGTAGGTTGCGAAAGATTGGGAAGATAAAAAGTCTTGACGATTTGCTGCTCAAATTGCTGGCGCTTTCTGGAAGTATCAGCGGCAATAAAAATACTCCTTGGGGTCACCGGTCGCCAGAAGGTGTTGGAATCAAAAGCCACAATTTTGAGCGCATCCTGCAGCGAAACATCGGTTAAATCCACACTGATGTTGCGCGGCGTGTAATCCGGATCAAACAGGACGCTGATTCCTGCTTGTTTTCCAATGGCCTCATAAACTGCCCGGCTGCTGTCAGCCAGTTTGAGGGTGACGCGCTTGTCTGTGATCGATTGCAACTCTGCTGGCCCCTCAGCTTGTGGAAAGTCTGCGGGAGTATCGCTTGCGTTGCTTTCCGTTTTTCCCTTTTCGCTCGGGCCTTGCTCCTTGGCGCTCTTTTCGGCTGTGTTGTTCGGCTGGGTTGCGCTCTTTTGCGCAGAATCCTGTGCCCAGGCGCAGGGCGTTGCAGCGCATAGAATCGCGGTAACGAACGTGAGCGCGAGCGCATAGCAGATTTTGTTGGTCATAAAATTCCTCTCTAATCTATTTCCTTAATCGGAGTGAGTTCCCTGACTTCAATGGCCTGAATCGTCTTCAAATCTGAAATGTTGATACTGGGCGCAGGCCGCTGCTCCGCGACTTGCTCAGAGAGTGGGCGGACGACCGGCAGAGATTCCTGCTTCATACCGACTGCCCGCAAAAAGGCTGCCGGCTTGTGCACAGTTGCGTGACGTTGAGCACTGAGCTGGAGATTTTCTCTCTGCCGCTGAATCGCGGCCGCCTGGGTTGCGTTGGCGGATTTGATTTCCAATGGAGGCGTCTGCCTGGCAACATGGTTCGGAGCATCTTGCCTGGAACCCCGCACATTCGCCATCAGCATGGCAAACACCACCACCACTGCTGCCGATGCCGCCAGAGCAAAGATCCATCTGCGCCGCCGCTGCGAGACATGCGCATCCAGATTCGCCAGAATGCGGGTTTCCAGTCCGGCCCGCGGTTCGGCGACCCCGTAGTGCGCGAGCGCGTCATTCAACCATTGCTCGGCTGCGTGTTTTTGATCTTCAGAGTTCATACATCAGCTCCAGCTTTGAAATCTTTTTTTTCGTCTTTCTGATTCCGTTCCATCAGGACTTGTAATTTCTCCCGCAGCAGCTGGCGCGCCCGCAGCAGCCGCCCGCGCACCGATGATTCTGGAACCTCCAGCACTTCGGCGATTTCCACCGAAGTCATTTCTTCCACGGTCGAGAGCGTAAGCGTTTCGCGCAGCTCGCGGGGCAGAGTTGCAACCATGCGTTCCAGCAGCGCCACCTGCTGGCTGCGAATTACGCTTTCTTCGGCGCCGGCTCCGCCGGCCGGAAGCTCCAGCAGATCTTCGTCATCAGATGCCACCGGATGCTTCCTGCGCCGGTCAACCGCCACCCGCCAGGCGATGCGCGCCAGCCAGGCCCGCTGATTCAAGACACCGGAAAGTTCTTTAGCGTGCTTCCACACACGGATAAACGTCTCCTGGGCGGCATCTTCGGCCTCCTGCGGGTGACGCAGCACCGCGTAGGCCACCTGGTAGACAAAGCGCGCGTGCAGGCGTACCACCGCCTCCACCTGCTCGTCGGCAGATTGCGCCGGAATCGTTCGGCTCAAGATCACCTGCTCCGGGAGATACATTGTGCTCTCTATTCTTGTAAGACTCTGCCAGCGAGCAAAGCGTTCATTTATTTTGAGAAGAAATTTTAACCGCGGAGGCGCGGAGGAAAGTAAGAAGTTTGAAGCACGAAGTAAGAAGTTGAAATTTTATTCCCACTAGCTAATTCTTACTTTACTTCCTACTTCCTTCTTCCCACTTCGTACTTCCGGCATACGCCATGCGCAGCAATGTCCGCTGAGAAAACGGCACCCACACCAGCGCCGCTGCCGAGGCCAGCGCCAAACCGATCCCGAGCCTCTGCCATAACAGAAAGGGAGAAAGCGCCCACAGTTCATCGAGGACAAACAGGAAGAGGAACAGGCGCGAGAACTGCCGCTCGATGCCGCGAAAATCAAAGGCCACGGCGGAAAACAGGTAAAGACGCAATGCAATTCCGAGGGAAGCGGTTACGATCACGATGAGCACCGCGCTCTCGCCACCTCTGCTAAAAAGCCCATTAACGATACCGTCAATCAGGTGTACCCCTGCCAGCGCGGGAACATAAAAGCAGAGATACATCACCTGGATCAGCAGGAACAAAAAACGAGGCACATTGCGGTTCGGCCGGGGGAGGTCGTGGGCCATTTCTGCGTTGACCGCATTGGCTGCCGGAGCAGTGCTGGCGTCAGACTGCGCATCTTCGCTTTCTCCCATTGCGATTCCCTGCGCGGCGGCAGGTTGTGCAGGCTGCAGCAATCCGTTGTTCGAAACTTGATTGGCTGGAGCAGCCGGTTCGTCAGTTGTCACCGTCGCAACAAAACGATACCCTCGCCGCGGCAGCGTCTCAATGAATCGCGGCGCGGTTGATGAGTCTCCCAGGGTCTCACGCAATTTATTGATGGCGGTGTTCAGGCTGTGGTCGAAATCCACAAAGGTATCTGCGGGCCACAGCTTCTGGCGCAACTCCTCGCGGGTTACCAGCTCTCCGGGCCGTCCCAGCAGCAGGGCAAGCACCTGGAAGGGCTGCTCCTGCAGACGGAGCCGGTTGCCATGCTTGCGCAACTCTCCGGTACGCAGGTTTACCTCATAAACCGTGAAACGCACAATGGCAGGCTTGGAAGCATTGGGTCCCGCTGTTTCTTCCGGCTGCGGCATACGATTGGAATTTAACCACAAACTACAGCTCCAAGTTCACAACAACCGCCCAGCTCTAAGGTCTGCCCAGCTTCAACCTCCCTTGGAGCTGAGAGCTGCGAGCTTGGAGCTGTTTCCTTGCACCCCCGCGGTAAACGCAACATCTTGTGGTTAGCTTAAGACGCAAGCACGACTGCTGGAGCTTTTCTCAGCAGGACTGCACTTATGATGGGGCAATCGTTCCTATCCCGGCACCCTCACCTTGAAAAAAGCTATTGACATGCAACCATTTAGGCGTAGGATGTGGTCCAAAGTGGTAGAAAGTGGATTGCTATCCAGTTTTCTGATGTTGACGTGGTCGTAAGTGGAAAAGCTGTTAAAAATGTGCAAAACACCAACAGCCTACGCCAAAACACCAGTAAAAACCCAAGTAGTCCTGTCTTTCTCCATTGAAACAATATTTCAAGCCGCCATTGTAGCGGTTTTTAAAGGTTTAAAGCCCCAAAGGAATCGGGGAAAGCAATATGTTTCGCGGCAACCATCCCGCGCGGGTCGACGAAAAGGGACGCCTCAAGGTCCCGGCGGAATTCAAGCGTCTGATCGACGAGAAGTACGGGATGGAGTTCTACATCACCAGCCGCGACGGCAAGATTGCAGAGATTTATCCAGTGGAAGAGTGGCGCCGTATCGAGGAGAAGCTGGCCAAGCTGTCCAACTTCAATCCTTCGAAAAAGAGATTTCTGAACAAAGTGAACTATTACGGCCAGATGGTGGAAATGGATGCGCAAGGCCGGGTGCTGATGCCCCAGATCCTGCGCGAATCCGCCGCAATTAAGGGCGACGTGGCCGTGTACGGAAATTTGACGTACCTGGAAGTTCGCAGCATGGAAGTCTCCAAGCAACTGGCAGAGGAACAGTTCACGGCAGAGGATGAAAAGACACTCGACGAGCTGGGCATCTAGTGACAGACGAAGAAGATTTGGGTTCGGAATCAGTCCCTCAGGGGATAGAACACGGCCGCAGCGAGTTTGGCCATGTTTCAGTTCTTTTAAAAGAAGCGATCGATTTTCTTGCAATCCGGCGTGGCGGCGCCTATGTGGACGCCACCCTGGGGGCGGGCGGGCACAGCTACGAAATCGCAAAACGCCTCGGCCCCGAGGGTCATCTGATTGGGCTCGATAAGGACCCGCACGCGCTCGAAATAGCACGGCAGCGGCTGGCGAACCCGCCGGCTGCGCTCAAGCAAGACTGGCCTCGCATCACGCTGCTGCATACCAGCTTTGCGGATGTGGACAGGCATCTTCCCCCAAATTCGGTGGATGGCCTGCTGGCCGATCTTGGGTTGAGTTCCCTGCAGCTCAATGATGCCGCGCGCGGATTCAGTTTTCAGGCGGAAGGGCCGCTCGACATGCGGATGGACCCGCAGGCCGAGCGCACCGCCGATCAAGTGGTAAACCACATGGACGAAGAAGAACTCGCCCATGTGATTTACGAATTCGGTGAGGAAAGGAGGTCGCGGAGAATCGCCAGAGCCATTGTCCGGGCGCGGCCGATAACAACTACCGCTCATCTTGTAAAAGTTATATCGGCTGCGCTCCGGCCAATGAAAAGCGAGCGCATTCATCCCGCGACACGGACCTTTCAGGCCATCCGAATCTTCGTAAACCGCGAACTCGAGGACTTGCAGGCGCTGATGGTGTCAGCGCCTCAACTCCTCCGCAAGGGAGGCAGGCTGGCGGTCATCAGCTTCCACTCCCTGGAAGACAGGATCGTGAAAGATGCCCTGCGCGCTGGTGCAAGTAACGGCCTCTACCGCGTTCTAACCAAGAAGCCGGTTACAGCCCAGCAGGAGGAAATCGAGCGCAACCCGCGCAGCCGCAGCGCCAAGCTGCGGGCCGCAGAAAAGATTGGATAGAGACGTAGCTTGCCGCGTCTCTTGAATGAAATCGGGACGGCATCGCCTTTCAAACTTGGGCGAAAAAAATGCAGTTCCTCAGAAATTTCCAACCTCATTCGATGCCGTCCCGAAGAGGTTTTCTGAGGATGACGAAGCTGGATAAATGATTGGTAGAGACGTGGCTCTGCCGTGTCTCAGGTGCGAAATGGAGTTTGTTATGTACACAGGCAAAATAATCGAAGAACTCACGCATTGCGTGCAGCGCGCTGAGCTGCTTGCACAGCTCGACTGCCAGATAACGCTGAGAAAAGCCGTGCTCAATTCCGAGGGCTATTCCACGTATATCTACGAATCGGAGCAGTCCGAAAAAATGGCGGTGGCGTAATGGCGGCTCGTGCAATGACGTTCCCTGTTCGGCGGCAGGCCCTCACCGGCATGTGGATTCCCGCGCCTGGAGCCACGCGGCGCAGCTCCTTCTGGAGCGGCACGCCGGAGTTCTACTTTGCCAAAGAGATTGATAACTCGCGTCTGGTCAAAGTTGCCGACCGCAAACGCAACCGCGAGATGGCCATGTTTGCCGCCGTGATGAGCGTCTTCTTTTTGCTGGTGATGACCTATGCCTGGCAGCATTTCAGCTCCGTCGAATATGGCTACAAGATTGAGGCCTTGAAAGCGCAACGCGACAATTTGAGTGAATTGAACCGGGCGCTGCGGCTGGAACAGGCTTCCCTGCGCGATCCTGAACGCATTGATATGCTCGCCCGCCGCATGGGGTTAGCTTCTCCGCAGGCGGGCCAGGTGATGCGGCTCGACCCGGCAACCAATGATGGTGGCGCCGCCACAATGGCTCAGGCTTCTCAGATTGCGGTCGTGACGTTAGCTCAATAGTTGTTAGGTTTTGGGGTTATAAGGTCTTCCAGCCAGGCTTCAACCAAAGCAAGCGGCTGGTGGGAATAAGGGTTGGCGAACGCGCAAACTGCGTGTTCGCCAGTTCGTGTCTTTACAGGATCAACAGTGGGTAGCCACTAAGGACAAGGTACAAACGAAACACCACGTTGAATTGTCATTCCGAGGAGTGAAGCGACGAGGAATCCCTATAAGCTGAAAGAACTTCCGGGCGGCATAGTCTGAAACTCGAAAATTCGCAATGGCAGTAAAAGGTAACCCTCTCAACCCGCGGCAACGGCTTCTGATCTTTGCGGGAATTCTTGTTTTATGGCTGCTCATCATCTGCGGCCGCCTGGTGTACCTGCAAATTTTCTCCTACGGAGATTTCGTGCAGCGCGCCGCCCGCCAGCAGCAGCGGACGATTGATGTAGCCCCCAGCCGCGGCATTATCTACGACCGCAGCGGGCACGAGCTGGCCATGTCGGTAGCCGTGGATTCCATTTACGCCGTGCCCAGCGAGATTCCCGACCAGGCCACAGCCGCTTCCCTTCTGGGCAGGATTCTTCAGGAAGACCCGCACGAACTGCTGGCCCGTATGAAGTCCTCGCGCAGCTTCGCCTGGATTGCGCGCAAGGTGGATCCCGCGACCAGCGACCGCATTCGTGCCTTGAACCTCAAAGGCATCAGCTTTCAAAAAGAATCCAAGCGTTACTACCCTAAGCGCGAACTAGCGGCGCAAACCCTGGGTTATGTCGGTCTGGACGATGAAGGCCTGGGCGGCCTCGAGCGCAGCTTTGATGCCCGCCTGCGCGGCAAGCCGGGCAAGATGCTCATCTCCATGGACGCGCGCCGCAAATGGTTTGGCCGTGTGGAGCGCCAGCCTGAGCCTGGCGAAAACCTGGTACTCACCATTGACGAAAAGATCCAGTATCTTGCCGAGCGCCAGCTCGAAGCCGCCATGAAGCAGACGCACGCGGTCGCAGGCACGGTAATCGTACAGAATCCGCATACAGGCGAGATTCTGGCATTGGCGAATTACCCGACTTTTAACGCCAATACTTTCAATAAGAGCGACGTTCAGGCATTAAAGAATCGCGCGGTGAGCGATGTCTACGAGCCCGGCTCTACTTTCAAGGTCGTAACCCTCGCCGCTGCCCTGGAAGAAAAGCTCACCCGGCCGGAAGAGGTCTTCGATTGCGAGAACGGGTCCATCGTCATCAATAACCTGCGTATTCACGATCACAAACCCTATGGCTTGCTTACGGTATCGCAAATTCTCGCTAACTCAAGCGATGTAGGCGCAATTAAAGTCGCCCTGCGTCTGGGTGACGAGCGCTTCGATCACTACATCCGCGCCTTCGGCTTTGGGCGGCAAACCGGCATCGAATTGCCGGGCGAGACTCGCGGGCTGGCCAAGCCTGTGAGCCGCTGGTCCAAGGTTTCGATCGGCGCTATTTCCATGGGACAGGAGATTGGCGTCTCGCCCCTGCAACTCATCTCGATGATTTCGACCATTGCCAATGATGGTCTTTATCCCGCGCCCCGATTAGTGGCGGGCTCTTTGGAACCGGGTAGAAACCCGGATGGCAGGTTACAGCAGGTGGTGTTTCATCCGGTCGAGCAGCAGCGCGTCATCTCTACTCTGACCGCCGCCGAGATGAAAAAGATGCTGGAAGGCGTGGTGCTCTACGGCACCGGCACGCGCGCCATTCTCGACGGCTACACCTCGGCGGGCAAAACCGGGACCGCACAAAAAATGGACCCGCGCAGCGGCACCTATTCACGTAGCAATTACATTGCCTCGTTTGCCGGCTTTGCCCCGGTCAATAATCCGGCAATTTCGGTTGCGGTCATCCTTGATTCCCCTGTGGGCGAGCATGAAGGCGGAAACGCTGCTGCCCCGGTGTTCGCGCGCATCGCGCAACAGACTCTGGAATACCTGAATGTGCCGCACGACGCCGAAATTAACGACCGGCGCCGGCAACTGCTGCGCGCCTCGGTCAAACCGGATGACACCAATGACAGCTCGCCCGATCGCCTGGGAGACACAACCGCAATCGCAGACAATCTGCCGGCCGATACCGAAACTGTAACTTCGGCCATAAGTGCCGCCACAACCAATACAGCCAAGCCCGCCGCGGCCCACGTTATTCCTGCAAGCTTGAAATTGAAGGACAAAAACAATAGTCAAGCTGCACAAACTGTGGCGCAGCAATTGACGACGGTAAAGCCTGTGGCGAATTCTGTGCCGCCTTCACGTGGAACTGTGATCGTAGATATTGGCGGAAGCACAGTGGCTCCTTCGCTGCTGGGTCTGCCGGTGCGCGCAGCGCTCGAAACCGCCCAGCAGGCAGGTATTGAAATTGATATCGTCGGCAGCGGCCTCGCCCGCGAACAGTTTCCCCCTCCGGGAGCGCGTTTGGCCCCGGGAGCGCACGTATCTGTAAGGTTCGCGCGCTGATTTCGGATTCTAGTTCTATTTTTCTTGTGGATT
>DASREY010000252.1:0-21982 GCA_035651775.1 Terriglobales bacterium | reverse complement strand
ATCGTTGATGCTCCTGGCGACATCGAGACTTTCAGGCGCGAGTTTTTCTCGCATCGCCAGACTCTGGCGGAGGTAATCTTCTGTTTTGCTCAAATCTCCACGCGAGTCGGCGATCCGGCCGAGTTCATTGAGAATCGCTGCAATCGTAAGATTTTCGGGGCTTGATTTTTGGCTTTCTGCGATTGCCTGCTGATAATATTTTTCGGCATTGGACCAGTCGTTGCGTTTTTGATAGCTAAAGGCCAAGGATCGCAATAGCTGGGCTGCGATCACCGGGCCGGCGCCTCCCGCCTGAATGGCATTCTGATAACTATTGCCGGCCTCTTGCCATTGATTCGCGCCAGCAAACAAATCCGCAGCGCGTGATAAGAACCACACGCGCAACCATACAGGCTGAGAGCTGTCTATCTGCTTACTCGCGTCCTGCCAGCGCCGTGCTGCCTCTTTCAGTTTCTCCGCTTTAGCCAGATCTTGGCCTTCGCGGTAGGCAGCAAGGAGACGATCGGAAAAATCAGGCCGCGATGTAATGCCCCAGCTACTTGGCCCCAGAGCCCAGCTTTGCTTCTCTGTTCCCCGGAGTCCCTCGATCGTCACCGTTCCCTGCGGCGCCTGTTCGGTCTCGGCCTGCGAAAGATCAAAGGGCGATTCGATTTCGCCTTTGGCGTCACCACGAACCCAACGCAGAAGAACATCGCCCTCCTGCATTCCAGCTTTTTCGGCCTGAGAATTCTTTGCGACCTTCTCGACTACCGCCCCTGGTTTGAGGTCTTCAGCACAGACGCTCGCATGTGCCATCAGTATTGTGGCGAGCACAATGGCCGACAGCATCTTTCGTCGAAGGTTCATCGGTCTTTAGACTCCAATTGGCAAAACTTGGCCCGAGGTTGTCATTTTTAAGGATTTAGCTTTGCCTACAAGTATACGGTCTCCAGGTTAAAGACACGCAAAAGAGGCTTTTTGTTCCCGCAAATCAGACTTTTCTCTTAGGGTTCTGGTGAGACCCTATCTACAGAGGAATGAACGTCTGGCGCTTTCTTGCAGCCAGGGTCGTCGCACAGACCGCGCAGGAGGGTGGACGGGAATCAAACCACATGTTCGGTTTACTGGTACTCTCGCTTGTAGGATGTCCGTGGAAGGCAGTACGAAGATAAATGGTAGGCACGAGGAGACTCGAACTCCTGACCTCTACCGTGTCAAGGTAGCGCTCTAACCAACTGAGCTACGCGCCTACATCAGCAGAATCGACCAACTTAAGACAATTTAGATTTTATCAAACCATTTCACTGACTACCAATGCTGTTGGGTTACATCCGGCTTTCTTAACCGATTGCAAGTATTGAGTTTGAACGATTACCAAAGTTATGGGGCGGTGTTACTAACGTAAGCAAGAAGGGACTGTAAACCTTCTTAGAATAGAAATACGTTATGAAAACAATTTTGAGTACGATTTTGATTACATTTGTTGTTGGTTTCAGCTACGGCAGAGACAAAGCTTTTTCTGGGGTTGAAATAAAAGCATCGGCGCAAACCGTAATAGCATCGATCATACGCGGAATGAGCGGTCAAGGTTGGACAATTGACAGTGAAAGCGAGTTTCAACTGGTATTGAGCAGGAACATGAATGGTCCTTCCCCGTGTTCTGATGTTCAGCCAAAAGATTTCATGCAATTCACGTTGGTGGAGAATCAAAGCAGCACGCTTGTTTCGGCATCGTCCAAGTCTGAACATACCGGCCCATTCTGCCGCGATGTACGCGAGAATACCCAACAGAAGGCAATGCGCAAGATTCTTACAGATCTAAAGACCCAGCTAGAGTCCACAACTCCGGAAGCTGAAACATCGGCGGCTGTGGCATTTACACCCGAGAGCGCAACTATACAACCATCACATTCAACGCTCTCGCCGCCACCGGCTTCTATTCCTTCGGCGGCAGTAGCCCCTCCAGTTGATAGAAGCAGCCTCAATGTAACGCTTCCTTCTGCCGTAAAAGAAGAAGAATCATTGGGTGTCGCGGCGCGAAGAGCGAGAGAAAAGAAAGCTGCCGAAGCCGTGCAAAACAGGCAACCCTAGAGGTAAAGAGATCCTTCCTAGTCGCATACTCTCTTCTTCCTGAACCGCTCCTGAGCGACCAGTTCGAGTGAGCTGCCAGCAACGATTTAGGCTACAATTTGCTC
The DNA here is from genome assembly GCA_035651775.1 of Terriglobales bacterium. GTDB lineage: Bacteria > Acidobacteriota > Terriglobia > Terriglobales > Acidobacteriaceae > QIAW01. The sequence goes on along the minus strand of DASREY010000252.1, from coordinate 19,808 downwards.
AATGTTCTCTCCATTGCACAATCGTCGTTCACCTTATGCAATCGGGGCTTCTCTTGCGCTGCATATTCTGGCGATTGCAATACTGGTATACGCCGTCAGGCCGCTTTGGTTGAAGCCGGCAGCGATGAGTGGAGCCGGCGGAAAAGTGAACTTGTCGAAGCTGGTCTACATTGGCCAGCCGCAAATTGAGAAAAAAGCGCCTCCGCCACTCCGGCACAAACCATTGCTTGCCCTCGACCAGAAGCGCAACGTTCCGAAGGAGACTCCTGAGAAAAACCCCGAGGTTGCTGACAATCTCGGTCCGATTCTGAAATTTTCTGCCGGAATTCCAAACTATCACGACATCAGGATTGCGCTTCCGCTTACTACGCCCGACCCTGAGATCAAGCGGTCTGATCTGCCACAAGGATTTGTGGGCGACGCCATTGTTGAGGTCACCATCGACCGAGAAGGAAAGGTAGTCCAAACAAAGATTACCCAGGCCCTGGGTTATGGCTTGGATTCAAGAGTTGTAAGCGCATTGATGAATTGGAGATTTAAGCCTGCCTCCTACGATGGCGTACCTATCGCCTCACTCCAGGAGATTCATTTGCATTATCCGGATAATGCGCTCAATCGTTAAGTTTGCCTTCCATGACTGATCATCGTCCGCAAAAATTCGCAATGTCGCAGATACTGTGCTTCTCCCTCTGTCTTGCCGGCCTCATGCCTGTCGCGGTCAATGCACAGGCCAATGCAGCGGATGCGCCTGCATCATCAACCCAGATGCTGGTGGTTACCACGTCGGATTGGAACGCAGTGGAAGGCAAACTGCAGCGCTTTGAGCGGGCCAATCCCCGCAAGAAATGGAGACCGGTCGCCGAACCTGCTACCGTGGTTGTGGGTAAAAATGGATTAGGATGGGGTTCGGGTCTCATTGCGATTGACGATCCTAAAATTCGCGCTGGCTCCGAACCAGTGAAAGACCCGGTAAAAAAAGAAGGCGATGGCAAAGCGCCTGCCGGAATCTTCGCATTAAGCAAGGTATTTGGTTACGCGCCGCAACCGCTGCCTGGGTGGAAGATGCCCTATGTGAACCTGACGCCCTCCGTAGAGTGTGTTGACGATACAACGTCGAAGTTTTACAACCGTGTAGTTGACCGTGCGACCGTCGCCCCCGACTGGAACAGTTCGGAGCACATGCTGCGACCGGATGAACTCTACCGCTGGGGCATTGTGGTTGACCACAACGCGAATCCTCCGCAACCAGGAGGCGGATCGTGCATCTTTCTCCATATCTGGCGCGGCGCCGGCCAGGGAACCGTAGGATGCACGGCCATGCCAAAGGAACAATTGGAATCTGTGTTGTCATGGCTCGACCTGGCACGCAGGCCATTGCTCGTGCAAATGCCGATGGCCCAATATGAGCGCTTACGGAAACGCTGGAAGCTGCCGGAGCTAAAAACGAATTAAAACGCTGAGCACGCAGCGTAGCGCGGAGGATCTTTAGCCACAGATTCACGACTCAATATGGATCTCAATTGTTTCCTTCGTCCGCCGTGTGTCCTCTGTGGTCAGACTTTTCCGATGTCTTCGAACTTCACATTCAAAATTGGATACTTTTTCCAATCTTTATAATCGAAGTGCCACCACTCCTCGGGGTTTACAGTAAATCCTTCTTTTTCCATGGCATGGCGCAGAATCGCGCGCCGCTCGGTCTGCTCCGGAGTGCCGCCGGGGTAGTCGGCATAGGCGCGCTTGGTCATTTCGTCGTATCCACTGGGCATTTGGACAGCCTCGCCCGTCTTCAGGTCATACAAAGTAAGATCCACGGCGCAGCCGCGGTTATGCCGCGAACCCTTCATCGGATTGGCAACAAAGATTTTCCTATCGTCAGGGGTCGCATCCCAAAACATTTTCGTGACATACCACGGACGATAGCCGTCATGGATCAGCAATCCGTATCCCTGCTTCTTCAAGGCACGATTCGCGCGCACAAGAGCTTCGGCCGCCGGACGCTGAAGAAAAGCCCGTGCCTGGGAATAAAGAGGAGTGCTCAGGAAATTGTTGGCGGTTGCGTAACGGATATCGAGTTTGATCGTGGAATCAAGTTTGATCAGCTCAACCAGCTCTGGCCGCCGAAATTTGCCGCTCTCGGATGGAGGCTGGGCCTTGAGCGCTTCTTCCCGCAGCTCTTCCACCGGATGGAGCGGCGTGATGTGGAAGGTTGGCTCTGCCGAAGATTGAGCCATGGTGGCCGGCAACGGCCCTCGTACAAGGAGAAGAGCGAAGAGGAAAACCCCTCGAATATGTCGAACCAGTTTCACGGATATCATTTTAAAGCCTGGGGGATTAAATCGCGGAGGCGCGGAGACGGAGAAAATTCAGCCCTTGCATGATTGAGTCATCGCCATGGCGCAATCGAGGAGTGGCATCCTGCGACGAATAGCAGCCATAGAAACCAGGCAATCGAGCTTTTTTCATCAGCATTCATCCGCAGAAATAAATCCTCCGCGTCTCCGCGCCTCCGCGGTTATCCAAAAGCTGTTAAGCTTTTTCTGAGTACTAAGTACTGGGTACCGAATACTGAATTATGCGTTTTCTTGCCTTCGCCTCTGACTACGACGGAACTCTTGCCTGGGAGGGAAAGATTGAACGCCGGACATTGAAGGCGCTCGAACAACTGAAACAATCCGGGCGCAAGCTGATCCTGGTCACCGGACGCGAGCTGGATGAACTGCGGCAGATATTTCCGCAGGCAAGCATCTTCGATTGCGTCGTGGCGGAAAATGGGGCATTGCTCTACTGGCCGGCCACCAAGCGGATGGAGGTCTTGACCGATCCGCCCCCCCCTTCGTTCGTGGAAAGACTCCGCAAGAAACGGGTGACGCCGCTTTCGGTAGGACACTCCATCGTGGCCACCTCGCTCAAACACAAGCGGACCATCGTCAGCACGATTCTTGAGATGGATCTCGACCTGCACGTCATCATGAATAAAGAATCTGTCATGGTTCTGCCCACGGGCGTGACCAAGGGCACCGGACTCCGCGTAGCGCTTAGTGAGCTGGACATCGCCGCCCATAACGTGGTGGCGGTAGGCGATGCGGAAAACGATGACTCGCTTCTGAGTATGTGCGGGTTCTCGGTTGCGGTGGCCAACGCCATCCCCGCTCTCAAACGCCGCGCGCATAAGACAACAAAAGAGAAGCACGGCGCCGGGGTGGTGGAGATCATCCAGCAAATCATAAAGAATGATCGGGGATGAAAGTAGTTCTCGGTTCTCAGTTCTCGGTTCTCAGTTTTTCAACTTAAGAATTAACCACAAGAGCATGAAGAACAGCTGCGAACCAAAGCAACAAGGAAGGACAACTGCCAACCAAATGGCGCAAGGGCTCACCTCTGAGAACTGAGAACCGAGAACTGAGAACTGCTCTTAAGCTATTTCCTTCATCCGTTCCTTGGCACTCTTTTCCTGTTCGGGGCGGACTTCGCACAGGTCGCCTATCAGGTCACCTGCCCAGCGATAAATATTCTGTTCTTTGACCACGCGGCGCAGGCGCTGCATGCGCACGCGGCGCTGGTCGGCGTCCATTTCGAGGGCAAACAGAATAGCGTCTGCCATCTCCTCGATGTCGTAAGGATTCACCACCAGGGCATCGCGCAGCTCATGGCAGGCGCCGGTAAAGCGGCTCAGGATGAGCACCCCGTCTTCGTCGTCGCGGGTCACCAGGAATTCCTTAGCCACCAGATTCATGCCGTCGTGCAGCGACGTCACCAGGCAGAGGTTGGCGGCGCGATAGAAACGTTCAATTTCCTGGTGGCTGTGATGACGCTTGCGGAAGATGATGGGCCTCCAGTTTTCAGTTCGAAAGCGCCAGTTGATTCGCTCGGCCGCGGCTTCCACCTCAGCCAGAAAATCGTGGTAACGCTTGATATGCGTGCGGCTGGGCGCCCCAATCTGAACAAAGGTAAACTGCCCCTGGTAGCGCGGATATTTTTCCAGGAAGCGTTCGATGGCCATGAAACGCTCGAGGATTCCTTTTGTGTAATCCACCCGGTCGACACCCACTCCCAAGAAGAGCGACTCCATGCCCAGTTCTTTGAGCATCGCCGTGCGCTCCTGATCGGATGGTAGATTGCCTTCCCCAGCGTTAGCGGACGCAGGTCCCGTCAGACCCACGCTGATAGGGAATGGCCTCACCATGGTCACGTGGCCTTCGCGGTTTACGGCGAAGCGTTCGCGCTCGATGCGCGATTCCAGCGCCCGATCCACGGTCTCAAGAAAATTGTTGCAGTGTGACTGTATGTGGAAACCCACCAGGTCAGCGCCCAGCAACCCGTCGAGCAACTCGCACTGCCAGGGGCAGATGCCAAAGGCCTCGGGATTTGGCCAGGGAATGTGCCAAAAAATAGCTATGCGCGCGTCCGGACGCTTCTTCTTTACAAGCTGGGGCAGGAGGGCAAAATGGTAGTCCTGGACCAGAAGCACGGGCTGCTCGGTTCCCGCCATTTCGTCAAGTGTGGCAGCGGCGAACTTCTGGTTTACTTCGCAATAATGTTGCCAGTCGTTGCCTCGGAACAGCGGCCGAGTGTGGGCAATGTGGCACAGCGGCCAGAGGCCCTCATTGGCAAAGCCGTAGTAGTAGCCCTCTTCCTCTTCCTTACTGAGCCAGACGCGGCGCAACGTATACCGCGGATCATCGGGCGGGACCTGCAGGCGGTCCTGGCGGTCGACGGTTTCGCGGTCGGCATCGCCGCTGCCATGGGCAATCCAGGTGCCGTCGCATGCGCACAGGATGGGCTCAATCGCAGTCACCAGGCCACTGGCGGGAATCAGCACCTTGACCGATTTGCCGTCCTTGACGTGGCTGTAGGGTTCGCGGTTAGAAACGACGAACAGCCGGCTGCCGTTCAGCTTGCTGCGCACGTGTACCGCGAGACGCTCGGGGGTCCATATGGATTCGGCGGTTTCGCGCAGGCGGGCCTCGTGTTCAGCGACGGCCCGCGCCGTAGCCAGGTTCTCGGCAAAGGTCATGGCCTCGCGCGCGACCGGCATGAGCAGATCGCGATCAGGCAAAGGATGACGAAATCCGCTTTTGCCCGTCCGCAGGGCTTTCATCCATTGCACGGTGCGGGCAATAGGGCCGGAAATGCTCCAGCGAACAATCAGCCATACGATGAGTGCAACTAAACACAGCTCCACCAGCAGGCGTAGAAACGTGTCGCGCCAAAAGCGCACGTTTCGCCAACGGATGTAGTCGGCATCGTTAACGACGACCAGAGATGCGACAACATTATTGTCGCGGCCATGCAGCGGCAGCACATAGACATAGACTGTAGCTTCACCAAATTTAAGGAACTCGCCCCGCCCGTTCTCGTCTTCGGCCACTGCAATTGCAAGCGGGAAACCCGATAGCCGTGTTGCCAGGCTGCTGGTCACCGCCAGCGCTTCCCCATGTTTGCCGTAGATCCCGACACCAAACAAATGCTCACGGTTCCCGAAGCGCTCGGCGATGCGCTGAAGGTCCTGGTGAGAGCTTCTTCCGAGCTGGGGCTCAATGCTCTCTTGCAGGCTCTCGGCCAGCACTTCGATGCGTTTCTGCAAATCCTGCTCCAGCTCGCGCTTTTGCGCCTTCACCTGGTAATACGACGACAGGAGAGAAACCAGCGAAAGAACCAGCACCAATGGAAGAATCAGTCGAAAGTTCAGGCGCATGCTTACCTACAGTTCCGAGTTTCAAGTTTCAAGCGCTCTGTTGGGAGAGCTTTTAGCCACGGGCACAGCTTAAAAGCTGTGAAAAAACCATCTAAACCACTCTGCTTTCCCAGAGGCTAGTGATGCCGGCGCAAACGTTATCGATGCCTGCGCAATAATCTACTTTTGTAAAGAGGACAGGCCAAGCCCGATATGACAGCGGATTATGCTAATCGCCTCGCCGTTAAGGCATTTGTCGAGTACCCGCGATCCATATGTATGATGCGGGCAATCTCTTCCAGCAACGTAACGGGAGAATAATCTCTCCGGATAACACCGTGGGCCAGTTTAGCCACACTCTCAGGAACGGTTGCGGGATCATCCACCAGCATCAAAATCGGAATCAGTGGATGGAGGATCTTTGTCTTAATGGCAAGCAGCTCACCGTTGGTGCCCGCGGCACGATAATCGAGAATGATAATATCCACCGGCTGGTCCATCAAGGAATCAATGCTTTCGGGGTCATCCGCGGACAGGACTTCGTATCCGAAGGCTTCGAGCAATAATTTTCGGATTGCCAGTATCTCCTGACAATTGCTGATGCACAAAAGGACTTGCCGATCGCCTCTCAGATGAGAAAGGTTCTGATTATTCTCAGTTGGAAATACCATAGCGAAACCTCCACAGAACAAGTTTGGGGAACCTCGCTTCTAAGGGCTTCGCAGCAAGAATAAGGCTGCTGCACCCTCGCGAATGCTCGCGCGAGACAGCGCTCACTTTCGCTTCACCCAATTTTTAAGGGCTTCGCAGCAAAAATAAGGGCTGCTGCGCCCTCGCGAATGTTCGCGCGAGACAGCGCTCACTTTCGCTTCACCCGGGCTACCTGGGAAGACTTCGGCCGACAACTATAGAATGCTTCGCAATTGCGAGACCATTCTTTGTCTTGTAAGCCATTGATTACAAATGGGTAATTTAGGGTTAAGAAAGGGCCTAGAACCTTCTCAGGTAAGAATTGCCGATTCTGAAGCTTTTAGACCACCCCCATGCGGCTGCAGCGTACAGAAAACACCAAGAAAGCAACGGGGTTCCGGCTGATCTTATAATGTAGGGCGACTTGCGACTCGCGTGGGATGAGTTCCTGCGCTGCACATTTCACAATAAGAAAACTTCAACTATGAATAACTCACAAACCTTTGGAATCCGATTCCTGTGTACGCTTGCTCTGATCATTGTCTTCAACCCTATGCTGTACGGACAACAAGATACGAATTCCATCACGGAAGATGTCGTGATCCGCGAACCCAACTATGTGGCGCGGATTTCAAAAGACGCTTTCATCATCACCATGACACGCGGAGATGAAACTGTTTTCCAAACCGGCGGACCGCAAGATGCGGCCATGAATCTCGACTTTGTCAAAGATGGGAAACCGCAGCATGTAAGCAAGCTGAAAAACGTCGAAAAGAACGGCGACACTTACGTTCTTAACTACGCCACCACGCATAAGGAAGTGGATGCACGTGTCGAGCTGCGCGCGGAAGAGAACGTGCTGCACGTGAAATCCTGGATCCTGTATAGCGCTTCGTCCCCTTTGCCGAGCGCGGCCATTAGACTGGACCCTTCCGGCCAGTGGTTCGGCGGAGGCTTTCAGGGATGGCGCGAGCAGTTGGTGCTTCCCATCAACGATGCCAGAATCGCAAAAAAATGGTTCCTCGCCGACGGGAATACGCAGGGCACGCCCTTCTGGTATTCGACAAAAGGCATCGCCGTCTGGATTCGCACCCCCTATGACTTCTATTACAGCGTGAATGCGGATGCAAACGGACGCCCTGATGGCTTGTTGCGCCTTGAGATCCCGCTGGCTTCAGAGTTGCAGTATGACATTCTGCTCGCGCCTGACGTACGCCAGGTGCTGCAGCGCATCGTGAAAGAAATTGGATATCCCAAGACCACGCCGCCCGCGGAATACTTCAAGATGCCGATCTACACCACCTGGGTGGAGCATAAGACCGGCGTCTCGCAACAAAAAGTGCTGGAATATGCCCACGCAATCCACAACAACAATCTGCCGTGCGGCGTAATTGAAATTGATGACCGCTGGGAGACGCGCTACGGCGATATGCAGTTCGATGCTGTGAAGTTTCCCGACCCCAGGGCGATGGTGACAGAGCTGCACAGACTGGGATACAAAGTCACGTTGTGGGTGCATCCCTTTGTGAATCCCGATTCGCAGACCTTTCAGCAACACCAGGACGATGGATGGCTCATGCACGACCGCTCTGGAAAGCTGATGCTCACGCGCTGGTGGAATGGGCCAGCGACGATTTGGGATATCACCAATCCACAGGCAGCGGCCGAATTTCGCCGGCGGCTGCACTCGCTGCAAACCCAATACGGGCTCGATGGGTTCAAGTTTGACGGCGCTGATGTGGACTTTATGACCACCGACGCCGTGCCATTCCAGAACATTACCAATGCACAGTATGCCGACATCTACAACGCGGAGGCCACTTCGCAATTCACATACAACGAAACTCGCGTGGGAGTTTACTCCCAGCCGCTCGGCATCGTGCAGCGGCTCATTGACAAGCATTCGGTATGGACCAACTCCAATGGCCTGCTTTCGTTGATTCCGGAAGCTACGCTCTCTTCCATGCGCGGATTTCAATATCTCATGCCCGACATGGTGGGCGGCAACCAGTATGACAATGACGTGATCGATAAAGAGCTGATCATCCGCTGGTCGCAGGCTTCAGCGTTGATGCCCTTGCTGCAGTTCTCCTGGGGGCCGTGGCACTTCGACCAGGAAGCCGTAGATCGCGCGCGGGACGCAAGCCAGCTTCATATCGAGTTCGCGCCCTATGTCTATGAGTTGGCCACGCGGGCCCGCACGACCGGCGAGCCGATTCTGGCTCCGCTGTGGTATCACGCGCCGCTCGACGCCAATACCTACAAGATCGTGGACGAATACATGGTCGGCGGCGACGTGGTGGTGGCGCCCGTGCTGATCAAGGGCGCAACCAGCCGCGATATTTATCTGCCCGAAGGTAACTGGCGCGATTACAACAGCGGCCAGTTGCAAAAAGGCGGAGCGTGGTTGAGAAATTATGGAGCGCCGCTCGATAAGCTGCCGTTATTTGTGCGTGATGGTTCGCCGGCCATGCACCAGGTGAAGATTAAGAATTCTGCGCAACCGTAGGAAACAGCACTCAGCATTCGGCCAAGAAAATATTCACCACGGAAGCACTGAGACACGGAGAAAATCATCCATCAAAGCTCTGGGCCGAACCGAGAACCGACCACTGAGAACTGTTTTACATCGCTTGAACCTTTTGCCAAATCGAAGGTTCGACCGGAATGCCTTTAGCCAGGTTCTCGCTGCGGATTTTCAGCACCTGTTCGCCAGGGTATCTCACCCGCTCGCCCTTTGAACCCGGCGGCAGTTGGAAATGCGCAATGATGTCGTCCGCCATCTTTGCCGCAATCTCAGAAGGACCAAAGGAAGCTGGATCAGCCGCGATGAATAACTGCGACATACGGTTTTCCCGGTCCGAGTCCGGCGGGATCTGGTGTGTGGCTTTTCCGCCTGCCAGCAGGGCTGCGACCATGTCCATCATCAGCGCCAGGCCTGAACCCTTCCAAAAGCCGATGGGCAGCGGCCTCATGGATGCCTCGATGGCCGCCGGATCCCGCGTCAGTTGTCCCTGCGCATCAAAGCCGCCGTCCACAGGCAGCAGCTCATGGCGCATGCGATAAGAAGCCAAGGCGCCGTAGGAAAACTGTGACACTGCCATATCCAGCACCACATGTCCCGCAGGCCGCGGCACCGCGATAATTAAGGGATTATTTCCCACCCGCGCGTCGCTGGCTCCCCACGGTGGAAGATTGGGCATGGTGTTGGTCCAACAGATTCCAATGACGCCGGCTTCGGCCGCCTGCCAGCCGTAGTTGCCGCCGCGCATCCAATGCGTGGTATTGGCGAGCGCAACACAGCCGATGCCGTTCTTGCGAGAAAGCGCGATCGCGCGTTCCATGCAGTGAAAAGCATTGAGAGGTCCTGGACCAATTTTTCCGTCCCAACGTTCGAGCGCTCCCATGCCGGCCAGCAATTGTGGTTCTGCATGAATATCGATCGTCCCATTTTGAATCTGCAAAACAAAACGCGGAAAACGGTTCAGGCCATGGGAATAGACTCCGTCACGGTTGGCGTCGGCAAAGAGCCGGGCGCAGAGGCGGGCGCGGTCGGGAGCGAACCCAAGCTTCAGCAGCACGCGTTGCAGGGTATCGAGAAGTTCGTTATACGGGACTCTTAGCATGTCTTCTCTTCATTGAACATGAGCATCAAAGGCTGCGGTCTCTACACGTCCGGCGCGTTTGACCTGAACGAAGATACGGTAGTCGCCGGGCTGCGGAAAGCCGTAAGGAAAACTAACATCTGAAGATAGCGGGGTAGAAGTGGCCATGGTCATACCTGGCATGGAAACCGGCATTGTCATTGCTGAACTCGAACTGCCTGTGAGTCCGGCCTGAGCCAACTCCAGCGCCGCCATAGAGACAGATCCTGCAGGATGAATGTGGGCGAAAACACTCAAGTCTGAGCGGACAACTTCCGCGTGTCCAGCCATGCCCATGTAAGGCTCCAGGTCATGCGCGGGCTTGCCGTTTTTATCGAGCACGCTGAATTTGAGGGACATCGCCGTGTTGGCCATGAGCGGAGTGCCAGCATCGCGCTGCCAGACGATGCGGCTGCCATCGGTAAGCTCAGCGACATTGGAATCTTTCGCGGCCGGATCGAGCTGCGCGCCTACCCAGAACGAATCATCACCGGTAAGCGGCCTGGCCTTGTCTATAGAAGAAGGAAGGTTGAACTCTCCAACCAGAGTCCAGGGAAAGCCGTTTTTATCTACGACATCAGCGAAGACCTGGTAGTGGCCTGCGGGCATCGAAGGCAGATCCTGCGCGAAGACACCTGGCTTTCCCTCAACCTGTTCGGGATGAAGGTGCCACATATGATCCAATCCGGGAAGGCGAATCAAGAACAGATGCATGAGATGGTTGTGGTCGGGAATCAGCTCCCGCAGCTTGACCTGATGGTGCCACTTATCGCCCTGGCCTTCTGCCCGGAGTAGCAGGCGCCTTCCATCCTCAATCGTAATCTGGGCCGCGGGAGGCTTGAAAAAATTGACTCCCTTCTGATAATCCCTGGCTTCAACACCCCACCAAAGTTTTCCCAAATAAAGAATCGCAACCACCACCAGCGCAGTGATCGCCATCACGCACCGCGACCAGAACAGGCTCGAAGCCGGCGGGGCCGCTCCCGGCTCCAGGCTACCCTGGCGAACGCTGGCGCTGGCAATGGAGACTAATCCAACTGCCAGGCACAGCGTCAGGAAAATCAGGATTGCCCCCAGCGGCTTCTGCATCTGCAGCGTGCGTTGCGCGAAGGAGGCCACGGGCACGGAAAGCTCTCCCTGGCCTTTGCTGCCCTCCACGGCTATACGCACCTGCAAGGCCCCCGATTGCATGAGCCACAGACTACCGGTAAAAAACTGTGGATCTTGTTTTGACTGCTCGGCCATGTCAGGGGTGGGCGGCAAGTTGGAGCCGGGTCCGGTGAGCGTCAAAAGAACTAAACTCATCTTATGGATGTCGTTGGACTGGCTGCGGACCTGAATCTCAGCCACACCGGGAATTACCTGCGGTACGCGCACGGTCACAAACAGATGATAGGGGCCGGCATCGCCTTCGTAATACACATCCGGGCTGCCGACATGGGCGAAGGCCGTTGAGGTAAGCAACAAGATCGAGATGAAAGTGGTTCCAAGCAGCCGGCTTCGCATAATTTGTTACTCAGGTTGTTCCGTGGTTCTTATGCAGTTCATCGGCGCAGGCGGCGCATCCAGTCGCCCCAGGCCAGGCCGATGCGCGAAGTAACAATAGAAACCAGAAATGCGATGGCCATCACGAACCAGAACCCAGCGCGCGTCTGTTCCGTTGGTTCGAACTTATAAGGGTCGTAAAGGAAATTTGCCGGGTCGAAGTAGGCGAAATAATTCATCCCGAAAAACCAGTTGCGGGCAGCAGGAGTCATCAGGAAGCTGGCAAAGGGCCATTGCGCCGCGATCAAGCTGACCAGGAAAACCGGGCCGGCCACGGCCGCCTGCTTCCACCTGTTCCAGGAACTGATCCTGGGCCATAGCAGGTCGAGCACGAAAGCGGGAACGATCAGCAGCAGGGGAAAACGCAATGGCACAAGGTGCGTGACATGCTGATACACCGGGCCTAGTTTCGGCTCTGCCGGAAATAGCGGCAGAATCCACTCGAAAGCCAGCAGGATTGCCGTATAGAGGCCGGCAATAATGGTGAAGGCCCAGCGGCGTGAAGCGCCCCACCCTACCCCCAGCAATGCAAGCGGAATAACAGCGCAGATAGCACGGTATGCGGTGGCGCCGTGCAAAAGAGAGGTCCAGGTGATTTCGGTGAGCAGGTTGCTGGCCTGAGCAATTGCGACGGCGCCGACAAAAAGAAAGAGCCACAGCAGCCTGTTGTGCAATTCTCCCTGAGCGCGATTCATGAGGCCGGCAATCAAAGCCAGGACGCCGACCTTGATGGCGATTCCACCTACGAACAGCAACACGTGCGGAGGACTGATGATCTTAACGTCGAGCCCGTAGGCATTGTGCCACCAGTTATCGAAGGGAGCCGAGGTAAGCATGGCGAAGCAGCCCCAGGTCGCGATGAAGGCGCCCAGTGGGCCGCTGAAACCCCAGACTTTTACGGAAGCGCTTTTGAGTTGAGCGGCTGCATTCCCGCCGAAGGTCGCGTTCAGAATGAGGTAGCCACAGGCGATGCCCACCAGCACGCCATTCATATAAATGGCCATGTGCGCCGGAGTCCAGAAGGAATCGCGTCCGATGGACATGTGCCAGGAGATATCCCAATAACCGCCGATCAAGGCGGAGACCACTCCAGCAACGGCGCACCAGATATACCAGGGAACGGAAAGCATCGCAGTCCATGGCCGAGCGACCTGGGATTGCGCGGGCGAAAAAGGAATGCTGTCAGCCATATGTCTTCTCAACGATCAAACGATGAATTCTGAATACTTAAAGTGTATATCCTCCAAGCTACGCCATGCTTTCTTCAAGCTCGAGTTTTCTCTGCCATGACTTCATGAAAACCCTGATCTCGTCGATCTCCTGAAGCTTCAAGCGAAATTCCATGGCGCCGATCACTCCTTCAACCTGTTTGGCTGAGCGGACGCCAATGATGGCGGCGGTCACCTCCGGGCGGCGCAACACCCAGGCGATGGCGACTTCACCGGCGGTGCGTCCATGGCGTTCGCCGATGTCGCGCAGCAGTTCCGCCAACTCCAGATTGCGGGTCAGAGCCGGCTCCTGGAAATGCGGATTGAGGGATTTGCGAAAATCGTCTTTGGGAAAACCAGCGATGCGCTGGCGGGTCATCTCACCGGTGAGAAGTCCGGATTGCATTGTCGAATAAGCGATCACACCAATATTGTGCCGGGCGCAATAGGGCAGAATTTCTTCTTCAATCTCGCGCTTGAGAATCGAGTAGGGCGGCTGCAAAGAAGAGATAGGAGCGATCTTGCGGGCGCGCTCCATCTGCTCGACATTGAAGTTGGAAACGGCAATCCAGCGCACCTTGCCCTCTTTCTTCAACTCGGCCAGGGTTTGCCAGCCTTCTTCAATATCTTCCGGCGGATCGGGCCAATGGATCTGGTAGAGATCGATCACATCGAGCTGCAGGCGCTTGAGGCTGGCTTCAATCTCGCGCCGAATCGAAGCCGCTTTGAGATTGCCGCTGATCTCACCCTTTGCGTTCCAGACCAGCTCGCACTTGGTGAAGACATAGGGACGCTTGGCACGGCCCTTCAGCGCCTGAGCTACAACCTGCTCGGAGTGCCCGAGGCCATAGACGGCCGCGGTATCAATCCAGTTCATGCCGGCATCGAGCGCGGCGTGAATGGCGGCGATAGAGTCGTTGTCATCCTGCTTGCCCCAGCCGAATTGCCAGCCACCGCCTCCCATGGCCCAGGCCCCGATTCCCAGCGGCGTAATCTGCATGTCAGTATTGCCCAGCTGCTTCAGCTTCATTTACGTCTCCTTTATCTACAGAAAATGATGGGCGACACTTCTTTGAAATGCAATGGTTTGTATCCATGATTTATCAAACCAGGAGACCGAAAGTATTTTTCAGCCCCAAGCGGAGACGTAGCCTAACTACGTCTCTACTGGTGTGTGTGTCAGCTTTAATATCTTACTTGCTATTGTCCGAAGACGCTGCTGGCGCCATTAATTACTATCGTTGCCGCGCCTTTGAATGGGACACTCAGTTTGTGTCCGCGGGCGTCGTAGGTGTAGCCTGCGCCTGCACTCAGCGCTGCACCATTGCTGGTTACGCCTTTCACATTCCGGCAATAGACTTCAATAACGCCAGCCGCGCCCAAGTCTCCGACGCTGATTTCCAGGTCGCCGCCTTTGCGGGCGGCGGTGATTTTCTGCACGCCTGTGCCGGTGAAGTAGTCGAACTGGCTGGTTTGCTGGTCGGAGGGGAAGATTTCGATACGCAGTTTTGGGGTCCAGTTGGGTTCCCAATTATTGTTGGCCTTCAAAATGTCGCCGCGTGGGATGATTGCGCCCTCGCGAACAAACACCGGGATGCTTCCTAGCGGGGCCTCTGCCGAAATGGTGGTGGGACCGTTATAAGTGGTTGTACGGTGGTTATAGTTCATCCAGTGGCCGCCGGGAAGATAGACTTGGCGGCTTGTGGCTCCTTCGGTCAGCACCGGCGCCACCAGGAGATCGTGGCCGTAAAGATATTCATCCCAACTGTCGGAGAGATTTTGATCGGCGGGAAACTCTAAGATCAAAGACCGTATAACAGGCATGCCGGTCTGGGTGGCTTTGTACACGCAGGAGCGAGTGTAGGGGATAAGGTCGTGGTGCGTGGTCGTGTAGGTCTTGGCAATGTCCACCAGCGCCTGGTCGTAGTCATACCAGACGGTGCGCTTGGGCCCGATAAGCACCTCCATCATGGGGCTATAGGCGCTGAATTCAAACCAACGGGCAAGCAATTCTTTCGACGGAACAGCAAAATACGCTCCCGTATCCGATCCCCACATGGGGAAGTTGATGGCGCCGCTGCGCTGGCCGTTCTTGACGGCCATCTGCAGGCCGGCGAAATTGTTCCAGGGGTCGCCGCTCCAGATGGACGTATATTTACGCGCGGTGTCGTTGGCATTGCGCGAGAAGATGAAGTAATCGTTGCCGTTGACTTCGCTTTCCCCTTCGGCTGCCAGTTTGGGAAACAGAACGGCGTTCTGATTTTCCACCGCGGGCGGCATCTCGTCTTCGTCGCCACGGTCAATTTTGTAGCCTTTAATGCCCAGATGCACATAGGCGCTCAGCTTATCCTTAAACCAGCTATAAACTTCGGGGCGTTCGATATTTGCCGCCGGCCAGTTGCCGGGGAACAGATAACCTTTGGCTAAGCCTTCTTCGTAGAGTTTGCCGGAAGTGCGATTGGCGATCCATACCATCAGGTTGATGCCGCGATCATGCAGGTCTTGAATCATTTTGGGCGGATTGGGAAACGATGAATCCAGATCCATGTTGCCCCAGCCCTGGTCTCCTGAGGCATAAGGCCGGTCGAGCCACATTGCGGACGCGGGTATGTGCAGAGCCTGAAGGCGATCGGCGTCGTTGATTACTTTTTCTTGCGCGTTCGTCGCGTCGCGCAGGTCTTCATGCGCGTCATCACGCCACCAAATGGTTCCAAAAGCCCACAGTGGAGGCATGATCGCCGGCCCGGCGATTGCATTATAGCGGTCCAGAATATCAGCGTAGGTTGGCCCATAGATGATGTCATATTTCAGTTGCGGCTCGTGAAATGTGAAGCTGGTTTTGCCGGCCTGGGCGATGGAGTAATGTCCCTGGGCGGTGCTTTCCACGTAGATGCCGTACTTTTTCGATGTCATATAAAACGGAGCGCGCGCGCTGGAGTGGTGGACGTAGCGCGAATTTCTCATCCCCAAAAAATCGCGGTCGGTGCCGCGGTTATCAACGTTGGCGCCGGCGGGGTACTCCCAGATGCCGTAGTAGTGCTCACCCTGGTCGTTGAACTCGTCTGAGATATCGGACGGCGTGCCGTTATCGTATTTCAAAAGCACCTGCACGACCTCGGGCTTTACAAATGTAAAGACAATCTGCGCCTTCTCTGGTGTTCCCGCAGGCAGACGGTCCCTTCCCGCGAGCTGCAATACAAGGTTGGCTTGCATGCTGTTGGCCGTCTTAGTCACGTCTGTGGCATCGGTTGCGGGATAGAGTTCGCTGACAAATTTGAAGACGGTATTCGACTCGGAGAGCAGCACATCACCGGTCGAACGTTCGATCACCCGATAAGAATAAGGGCTGGTATTCAATTCAATCCGCAATACGGGGGATTCCAGGGTTTCTGTTGCCGCCCAAATGGCAGAACCAGGAAATAAGAGCAATGCAAACGCGGCTATCCACCGTAAAGATTTCGATCCCTTGGTCATTTTTCACTCCGTGTATCTTTTATCAGGAAAGTGCTTTCGGGGTGTCAAGGTCAAAATTCTATATGGTATGTTGAGTGATTTTGAATGGTAAAACACGATTGCACGCTTGACGATTGCCCCTGCAACTGCCTAAGGTAATACCTTTGACCAAGCGGCTATTTTGAAAGCTGTGCCCTCAAACAATCAGATCGAGACGCAAAAAAATGGAGGAGTCGAGGATGAAATTTCAGCATAAGGGATTCGTACGATTAACAGTGATTGCGGCAGTGGTTCTGGCTGCCAGCTTGCAATGTCGGGCGCAGAAGGAATTTAAAAATTGGCCGGCGGGGACTTCACCACAGGAGGTGGGCAAACGGGTAACCGAGCGCTTTGTCGCTACTCCGCACACGAACTTTGGCCGCAGCACGCCGCCTTCTTCTATCACGTACCCGGAAGTCTGCACCTGGTATGGGGCGCTGACCTTCGCGCAATTGAGCGGCAACAAAGACCTCAGCGCGCAGCTCGTTAAGCGCTTCGATCCTCTCTTTGCCGGGGAATCCAAGCTTATTCCCGTGCCCGATCACGTTGATCGCTCCGTCTTTGGCGCGGTCCCACTGGAACTTTATATTGAAACCAAGCAGCAGAAATATCTCGATCTTGGCAAGAGCATCGCCGACAAGCAATGGGAAGATCCCCAACCTGACGGATTGACCAAGCAAACCCGCTATTGGATTGACGACATGTACATGATCACCGCGGTGCAGGTGCAGGCCTACCGCGCAACCGGAGACCCAAAATATATTGACCGCGCGGCGCTGGAGATGGCGGCATATCTCGACAAACTGCAGCAACCCAATGGATTGTTTTATCATGCGCCCGATGTTCCCTTTTATTGGGGACGCGGCAACGGCTGGGTAGCGGCCGGCATGACCGAGGTGCTGCGCTCGCTTCCCAGGAACCATCCCAAGCGCGCTCAAATCCTGGCCGGGTACCAAAAGATGATGAAGGCTCTGTTGCAATACCAGGGCAAAGACGGCGTGTGGCGGCAGCTTATTGATCATCCGGAATCGTGGCCTGAGACTTCATCCACCGGGATGTTCACCTTTGCCATGGTCACCGGAGTCAAGAATGGCTGGCTGGATAAGAAAACCTACGCACCCGCAGCCCGCAAAGGATGGCTTGGCCTGGTGAGCTACATCAATAAAGACGGCGACGTCACCAATGTTTGCGAAGGCACGAACAAGAAAAACGACCTCCAGTATTATCTGGACCGCGCGCGCAATACCGGCGATCTGCATGGGCAGGCTCCGATATTGTGGAGCGCGTCAGCGTTGTTGCGATAAACAGCAGTTAGCAATTGGCCGTTGGCTTCAACCCCAAGGCCCAATACCGTTCACTATGACAGGTGCAGATGGCATGGCGGAAACAGGAGGCACAATCATAGTCATTGACTCTCCAACGCTAACTATCCAACGCAAAGAGATGAGAAATAGGGTATTTGTGGGCCGACCAGCTTTGGATCGTCGATATAACTATTTGTTCCATATTGGCAAAACTCTTCTATTTTTCCTGAAATGGAACGCAGCGGGTTTATTACCACCGTAACCTGTCGGCTTTCAGCCTACCCAGCATAGAATCTGAGCTGCAATGGACCCTCTTACAGTCAGCTCAACTCAAGAATTCGAAGAAGTTACGGCCACGCCTGCATCGGCGCCGGCAATTACTACGCCGGCGATACTCAAGGCGATGCTGCAGGTTTCACCGCAGATCAGCGACCTGATTTTTTCACCGGGACGGCCGCCGCAAGTCGAACTGCGCGGGCAACTGGTGCCGGTGCAGATTCCGCAGTTGCCGGTGCTCACTCCGGAAGATACACATCGCATTGCCGGCGACCTGATCAACGGAAATAAGCAAGCCATTACCGCCCTGCGCGACCTGGGTTCGTGCGACACATCGTACAGCCTGCCGGGAGAGGGACGTTTTCGCGTCAATATTTTCAAGCAGCGTGGCACCTGCGCTATCGTGATGCGGGTGATCCCGCGCAACGTGCCGACTTTTGACGACTTGAAACTCCCCCCGCAACTGGCCGAGATTGCCAACCTGAAAAACGGCATTGTGCTGGTGACCGGGCCAACCGGCTCGGGCAAATCTTCTACCATGGCCGCCGTGGTGAACCTGATCAACGAAACGCATGGCTACCACATCATTACGATTGAAGATCCGGTTGAGTTCATCCACCGCCACAAGCGTTCCACCATTCATCAGCGGGAGTTGCACAGCGATACCCCCAGCTTTTCCCTCGCGCTGCGCGCCGCGCTGCGGCAGGCGCCCAAAGTGATCCTGGTGGGCGAGATGCGTGACAAAGAAACTATTGAGATTGCCATGGAAGCGGCGGAGACGGGCCATCTTGTGCTCTCAACCCTGCACACGATCGATGCCTCGAAAACCGTGGAGCGCATCATTGGGGTTTTCCCTTTGCAGGAGCAACACATCATTCGCAATCGCCTCTCCCGCAGTTTCCGCTGGATCATCTCGCAGCGCCTGATCCCACGCAAAGATGGCACGGGACGCGTAGCTGCCTTTGAAATGCTGAAGTCTACCCTGCGCACGCGCGAGTACATGGAAAAAGGCGAGGGCGAAGGCAAAAGCCTCACCGATGCCATGCGCGACGGCAATCTGGACGGCATGCAGTGCTTCGACCAGACGATTGAAGACATGATTCGCAATGGAATCGTGGAATTCGAAACTGGAATCGCCTACGCCACCAACCCCGGCAATATGCGCCTGGAACTTTCTGACATGGACCACGAATCAGAACCGGAAGAGGTTGCACCGAAAGAGACAGTTGCCCCAAAAGTTGCACCCAAGCAGGAAAAACATTTTCCCAGCGAACCCGAATTGATTATTGAGGCATGAAGAGCAGTTCTCGGTTCTCAGTTCTCAGTTAATCGAATGAAACCAAGAGATTAACAGTTCTCAGGGGCTATAAGCCCTCACATTTTGAACGCTTACGGCACAAGTAAACTCGTTCCCTGATACCTGTCTTCTCGTATCCCGAGTTCGAACTCGTGCCTTGAGAGTGCCCTCTCGTATCCCGAATTTTTTCTTATTCCTTACCTTTCTTTGCATTTCTTAACGTGGGGGTCGGAACTGGTTTCTGTGTAGTAACATCAAAATTAAATGATGCCAACGAATGGAGCCGCCCTGCGTGCTGACCGGGTGACGCGGCAATACCAGATGGGGTCTGCGCTGATCCGCGCGGTGAATGACGTGTCTCTGGAGGTAAGCGCGGCCGAGTTCGTGGGTCTGCTGGGCAGCTCGGGCTCGGGCAAATCCACACTTTTGAACCTTATGGCCGGGCTCGATCGTCCTACCTCCGGCGCTATTTTTGCCCAGGGGCGCAACTTGTCAGAGATGAACGCGCGTGAACTGGCGCGCTATCGCAGCCTCACCGTAGGCATGGTATTTCAGGCTTTCAACCTGCTGCCCCGCATGACGCTGGAAGAAAACGTGGAGCTGCCTTTGCGCCTCGCTGAGGTCGAGCGCGGAGAGCGGGCCGGGCGAGTACGCGAGGCGCTGGAGCGCGTGCATTTG